>DAIMFV010000102.1:0-9515 GCA_036724365.1 Acidimicrobiales bacterium
ACCTCGGGCGTCAGCTCGATCGCCTGGCCGTCGACGGCGGGGTGGCGGCGGACGCGGTCGGTGACCTCGTCGCCGGCCGCGGCGCGGAACCGCTGGTCGAAGGCCGCCAGCCGATCGGGTCGACGGTCGAGGTTCACCACCCGGAGGTCGGCACCGAGCAGCGCCCGGTGGCCGCGCACCGCCCGGTCCAGCACCGGGAACAGGTGGGCCTCCTGCAGGATGCGGCGCCGCTCGGCCCGGATGGCATCGATGCGGGCCGACCACTCGTCCGAGGCCAGGGCCTGCACCACGATCTCGCGGCTGGCGTCGAGGTCGTCCAGCGGCAACCGGATGACGCACCGGGGGTCGAGGTGGCGCTCCACGTCGGGGCAACCCCAGTAGAAGGCGACCGCCTCGCCGAGGACGGCGTCGTACAGCTTCTCGGTCACGTAGCCCGGTTCGGCGTGGTTCTCCGCCGCCAACGTGTACCGGTACGGCACGATGCCGTCGTCCTTGGCCCCCACCGGGAGCGCGCCGCGGTAGGCGCCGAAGCCGTGGGTGTTGTCGAACCCGTACACGTCGATCGGCACCCCGTGCTCCTCGAGGTGCCGGACGAAGGCCACCCGCAGCCGGTGGCCCGGGTCGTGGTGCTTGCCCGACACCACCGCCGACAGGTCCGCCGTCTTGACCGCGGGAGCGGAGTCGAGGGCGGTGGCGTGCGGCGACAGGTGCCAGTCCGCCACGGGCGGGAACCGGCGCCGGTCCCGGACCTGCAGGAAGCGGGCCGGGTCGGGGCGGGTCCACGCCTCGTGCCCCGTCCAGGCCGCCGTGCCCTCGCTCGGTTCGGTGGGCACCAGGATCGTGCGGGCCGGATCGGGGACGTCGTCGGGGTCCACCGGGGTGCCGGGGTGGGACAGCACCACCCAGTAGTCGGGATCAGCCGTCGCGGTGAGCGCCACGTCGCCCCATCGACCGCCACCCTCGCTCCGGTCCTCCCACCGTTGCGCCAGCTCCTCCGCTGTGGCCCAGAACGACAGGGGCCGGACGCGGTAGGGCGGGCCGGGGGTCGCGGTTCCGAACTGGTCGGTCCCCGCCAGGTCGTACGCGTTCGGTTCCCGCTGGGGCCCGCGTTCGGAGGTGAGCGGTCCGGTGTGGACGCACGTCACCTCGTCGAACGCAGCACTGCGCAACCCGGCCGCCACGTACCGGCGGGCGAAGTCGAGCTCCACGTGGTCGGCGGCCTCGTCGTAGGGGCCGACGGCCAGCACGGAGGCGGTGCGGAGCAGCGCTGGGCGCAGGGAGTAGTGGGGCCACCAGGCGTTGGACCGGCCCCCGGGCGGGAGCGCCGCCAGGTGGGCCGCGAACTCATCGCCCTCCAGGTGCTCCTGTCGCCAGTAGCGGGCGCCCGACGGGGTGTGGTGGATCGAACCCCCGGAGAGGTCGAGGTCCGCCGGCGTCTCGGCGTAGCAGCGGTTGAACAGCACCTGGCCCAGCGCGGGATCGTCATCGAGGATCTCGATCGCCCTCGTGATGTACGGGCCGGGGACCACGAACCGCCAGTCGTCTTCCAGGTGCAGCCACCAGGGGGTGTCGACCAGGTTCCGCAGCCGGTTGAGGCTGCGGGCGTGGCCGGCATCGGCGGCGTCCTTCCAGATGAACTCGATGAAGGGGTATCGGTCGGCCAGGGCGACCCGATCCGTGGGGTCGGAGCCGTCGTCGATGCAGATCCACCGGTCGATGCGGTCGACGTCGTCGCAGCAGGCCAGGAACGAGTCCACGGTCTGCTCGAGCAGGGCCCGGCGCCGTCCGGCGGTGATCGTGAGGGTCACCTCCCCCGGTGGCCGGCGGCCGGCCACGCGGTCAGCGGCGAGCGCGACCCGCTCGACCACCAGGTCGGGACGGTGCTCCACGGGCCGCGCGGCCAACGCATCCAGGGCGAACACCAGGTTCCCCTCCACCCGCGGCCGCTCCTCGTCGGGGAGGTGGCCCTCGGCGAGCAGCCGCCGGTTCAGCGCCAGGCTCTCCTCGGGGCGGCCCAGGTAGTAGGCGCAGATGGCGGCCTCGTCGGCCAGCCGCCAGCGGTGCACCGTGGTGTCCACGAACAGGGCGTCGTCGGGCAGCGCCAGCTCCAGGCCGCGCGTGGCGAACAGGTGGCCGGCCGCCCAGTCGCCCGCCAGGCGGTGGTGGCGGGCCAGCTCGTGGAGGGCCTCGGCCCGCTGGGGTCTGCCGTTCCAGGCCTCGAGGTGGGCGGCCTGCACCTCGGACCACGCCGCGCCGGCCCGCTCCAGGCAGCGGGCCCGCTCCAGTCGGGCCACGTACACCTCCTCGTCCCACCCACCCATGGCGGCGCGGCGTCCGAACAGGTGGGCGGCCTCCACCGGACGACCGGCGTCGCGGAGGCTCTGGGCCAGGTAGAAGACGGTGCGGGCGTTCTCGGGGTCGGCCTCGTGGGCGGCGGTGAGCACGGCCACGTCGCGCTCGAACTTGTCGGCCGCCCGGCTCCGGTCGCCCAGCGTGCGCCACACGAAGTGGTGGTCGCCCTCAAGTCGCTCGATCCGCACACCTGGTTCGTCGCACACCGGGTACTCGTGCAGCACGCCCTCGTAGCGCCAGGTCAGGGCCGATCGGAAGATCTGGGTGCGCCAGAACACGAAGTCGGGCCCGTAGCGCACGGCGTAGGCGTCGGCGGTGAGACCCGACAGGTCGAGGTCGCCCACCACCAGGTCGTCGGCGTCGATCCCGAGCGTGTAGTCCGCCTTGCCGGCCGCCAGCGCCAGTGCCTCGGTGCGGTTGGTGCCGAAGTCCCGCCACGGTCGCTCGTGCAGCTCGCCGGCGATGCCGGCCTCGGCGAAGAACGCCCGCACCACGTCCTGGGTGCCGTCGGTGGAGCCCGTGTCGACCACCACCCAGTGGTCCAGGTGGGAGGCAACGGCCGCCAGGGTCTCGGCCACCACGTGGGCCTCGTCGCGCACGATCATGCTGAGGCAGACGGTGGGACGGACCGCCGGCCGGTCGGACACCTCCGGAGGCCCCGGTTCCATGGGCGCAGAGGGTACCCGGGCGGGGCCCGACACCCCGCCGCCGAGGTCGAGGGGGCGGACCGCCGGCCAGACGGGGCCCGGGCACCGGTAGCGTGACCCGATGGGTCGAGACATCCCGCTGGGACGCATCGCCGGCGTCAAGGTCGGCATGAACGTGAGCGTGCTCTTGATCGCCGCGCTGTACGCCTGGGTGCTGGCCGACAACAACTTCCCGATCCAGGTGCCGGGCCTCAGCCCCACCGCCTACTGGGTGGCGGGCATCGCCGGGGCGCTGTTCTTCTTCGTGTCGCTCCTGGTGCACGAGGTCGGCCACGCCCTGGTGGCCCGGGAGGAAGGCATCGGGGTGCGGGGCATCAGCCTGTGGCTCCTGGGCGGCGTGGCCCGCCTGGAGTCGTCCCCCCAGACCCCGCGGGCCGAGTTCCGCATCGCGGTGGTGGGCCCGTTGGCCAGCGCGGCGTGCGGCGTCCTGCTCTTGTCGGTGGCCTACGTGCTGCCCGACACCGGGCTGTGGGAGCTGGCCGGCACGGCCTGCGCCTGGCTCGGCCGGCTGAACCTCATCCTCGCCGCCTTCAACCTGCTGCCCGCCGCCCCCCTCGACGGCGGCACCGTGTTGAGCGCCCTGATCTGGTGGCGCACCGGCAGCCAGACCGCCGGCAAGGTGTGGGCGGCCCGCAGCGGCATCGCCGTGGGCCTGGCCATGGTCTGGTGGGGGTTCGGGGAGCTCCAGGGCGACGACAGCGGCCGGCATCTTCATCCTGGCGGTGGGCGGCTTCATCGCCATGAACGCCTGGCAGTCGCTGCGGTCGGCGCCGCTGTTCGCCCTGCTCGACGGCGTGCGCGTGGCCGACGCCATGTACGCCTACCCGCCCACGGCCCGGGCCGGCGACACCGTGGCCGACTTCCTGCGCACCCTCCCCCGCGACACCCACCACCAGTCGTACCCCGTCATCGGCGACCACGGGCGGGTGACCGGCCTGCTCACCGCCAACGCCATCCGCGCCGTTCCCGCCCCGCAGTGGGGCTCGCTGCGCACCACCGACCTGGCCTTCCCGCTGGACCGCCTCACCGTGGTCCGCACCGACGAGGCCCTGCTGGCGGCCGTGCAACGCATCGACAGTGGCGACGTGCGCACCGGCCTGGTGGTGAGCCCCGACGGCCGCACGGTGGGCACCATCGACGCCGGAGCGCTCTACGACCTGGCCGAGGCCCGACGGGCGAGCCTGTCGCCCACCGGGTAGCGCAGCCGGAACAGCCAACCGGTCCGGCGCTAGGTTTCGCGCCCATGTCCGACAGCTCCACCAGCCCGCTCCCCACCTACCGACGCGAGGGCGACGTCGCCGTGGTCACGCTCGACGACGGCAAGGCCAACGTGATCTCCACCGCGGTGATCGACGCCCTGCACGGCCACCTCGATCGGCTGGAGTCCGAGGGCGCCCGCGCCCTGGTCCTGGTGGGTCGCCCCGGCAGGTTCAGCGCCGGGTTCGACCTGTCCGAGATGACCGCCGGCGTGGAGTCGATGCGGGCGCTGGTGGTGCACGGCGCCCGCTGGCTCATGCGCCTCTACGGGCTCGGGGTGCCCACCGTGGCCGCGTGCACCGGTCACGCGCTCGCGGCGGGCGCCCTCACCCTGCTCAGCTGCGACGTGCGCGTCGGCGCCGACGTACCGGCCAAGATCGGCCTCAACGAGGTGGCGATCGGCATGGCGCTCCCCAAGTTCGCGGCCGAGCTGGCGCGCGAGCGGGTGCCGCACCACGAACTGGGCGCGGCCACGTTGGGCGCCCGGATCTACGACCCCGCCGGCGCCGTGGCCGCCGGCTACCTGGACCGGGTGGTGCCCGAGGCCGAGCTCCTCGGCACCGCCCTGGCCGAAGCCGAGCGGCTGGCCGGGCTGCGCACCGGCGCCTACGCCCTCACCAAGCTCAACCTGCGCCAGGCCATGATCGCCGACCAGCTCGCCACCGTGCAGGCCGACCTCGACTCGGTGGGCATGCCCGAGGTCTGAAAGGCGGGGGGTGGCGTCCGACCGAGCCTGCCGTTGTGTGAACCCGCGCCGATAGCGTCAGCCGGTCATGGCCGTCGTCCTCGGGCTCCTCGTGTCGCTCACCTACGGGGCGGGCGACTTCTTCGGCGGGCTGGCCGCCAAGCGGGCCCGGGCCGGGGCCGTGGTGCTGGGCTCGTTCGCCCTGGCCACGGTGCTGCTGGCTGGCGTCACGCTCACCTGGTGGCTGCTCGGGTCGTTGCCCTCGCCCCAGGGCCGGGACCTGGCCCTGGGGGCCGCCACCGGTGTGGTGGGCCCGGTCGCTGTAGGCCTGCTCTACCACGGCCTGGCCGTGGGCCGCATGAGCGTGGTGGCGCCCATCACCGCGGTGATCGCCGCCGTGGTCCCGTTCGGGTGGGGCCTGGCCACCGGCGACCGGCCCGGGCCGGTGGCCCTGGTCGGGGTGGTGGCCGCGCTCGTGGCGGTGGCGTTCATCTCAGGCGCCCCCGAACACGCGGACAGCCTGCGAGAACCAGGCGAGGCCCCCTTGCGGAGCGACCGCGGCGTGGTGGCGGTGGCAGCGGGCGCCGGGCTGGGTTTCGGGGTCGTGTACGTGCTGCTGGGATCCACCACCGACGAACCCGGCCTGTGGCCGCTGATGGTGGCCCGGCCGCTGGCGGTGGTGCTGGCCGCCACCACGCTGGCCGTGGTGACACGCGCCCGACGCCGACCGTTGGCCGCCGAACTGGTGGTGCCCACCGGCGCCCGCCACCTGGTGGCCGCGGCCGGGGTGCTGGACGTGGGCGCCAACGCCCTCTACCTGGCCGCCACCCGTGAGGGGCTCCTGTCGATCGTGGCCGTGCTGTCGTCGCTGTACCCGGTGGCCACCGTGGTCCTGGCCCGGGTGTTCCTGGGCGAGCGGCTCCACCGCCAGCAGGTGGCCGGGCTCGTCCTGGCCGGCGCCGGCGTGGCCGCCATCGGACTGGGCTGAGCGACCCGGTGGCCCCGGCGCCGGGCCAGGGGTGTTCGGGCTCAGGCGTTCGGGGCTCAGGCGTTCGGGGCTCAGGCGTTCGGGGCTCAGGTGTTCGGGCTCAGGCGTTCGGGCTCAGGGGGTGCGGGTGAGCACCCGCAGCGAGCCCACGGCCCGGCGCTCCTCGAACCCGTCGTCCAGGGCCCGCAGGTAGATCTCGTAGGGCGGGCGTCCGCCGTCGGCCGGATCGGGGAACACGTCGTGGATGCACAGCGTGCCGCCGGGCGCCACGTGCGGCGTCCACAGCTCGTAGTCGCGGTGGGCGGGTTCGGTGCCGTGGCCGCCGTCGATGAACAGCAGGGCCAGGGGCGTGGTCCAGAAGCGACCCACGGTGGGCGAGTCGCCCACGACCGCGACCACCGACCCCTCCAGCCCGGCGTCGAACACGGCCCGACGGAACCGGGGCAGGGTGTCCATGCGCCCCACCTCGGGGTCGACCAGGTCGGGTTCGTGCCACTCCCAGCCGGCCTGGTTCTCCTCGGACCCCCGGTGGTGGTCCAGGGCGAAGAGCACCACCCCGGCCTGCTGGGCCGCGGCGCCGAGCCAGATCGACGACTTGCCGCAGTACGACCCGATCTCGAGGAACGGGGCATCGGGAACGGCGACGGCCGCCTCCCCCGCCGCCGCCCACAGGGCGTCGCCCTCGTCGGTGGGCATGAACCCACGGGCGGCCACCGCGGCGGCGTGCATGTCGGCGGGCATGGCGGGGATCGGGTCGCTCGTCACCGGCCGCACGCTACCGACGCCCGGACCGGCGCCGATCATCCAGGCGCCACTCCCGGAGCCGGGCAGTCGGGCTCGCGCACCACGCCCAGCAGCATGCCCAGGCCCGCCTCCCACGGCGGCACCCACTCCTCGGCGAACACCACCGTCCAGGTGCCGATCTGCTGCTTGGTGTAGGGGATCTCGTTGGTGGCGAGGTACCATTCCAGGTTGGCCACGTTGTTGGCCAGGTTGTTGTCGAGGACGTAGGTGGACGGCTGCTCCACCAGCATCAGGCACTCCAGGTCGTCGAAGCGGGGCACCGCGAACGACGACGCCTTCACCCGACCGCCGGTCTCGTAGGTGATCTGGGTGCCGGCCAGGTCGGTGACCGCGAACCGGACGTCCCGGTCCTCCAGGAGGTCGATCACCCGGCTGGTGCCGGGCGCCTCCAGGAACCGCACGTCGAGCGTGCGCACCTCGTCGAGGCCCACCATCCCCCACGACGTGGAAGCCGCCGCCAGACCGGCGACCACCAGCACCACCACCGACGACGGCAGCCAGCGCGGCGACGGCACCAGGCCGGCGATCAGCAGGGCCAGAGCCGGGAGCATCGGGTAGAGGTACCGGGGGTCGGCCCCCACGGTGCCGGTGTTGTTGGCCAACGGGTACAGCAGCAGGTAGCCCACCACCAGCACGGCCGGCAGGCTGGCCCCGGTGGACGGGTGGCGGCTGATGGCCACCACCAGGGCCACCAGCAGGATCGCCACGGCGACGAAGCGAGCCATCGGCACCAGGGTGCGATCGGGGTCCCAGGGTGTCTCCAACCCGACCAGCACCGCCACCTTGGCCACGCCGTCGCCGAAGCGGGTGAACGCGTCGGTGCCCAGGCTGGCCGGCTGGCGCATGGACCGGAACGCGTGCAGCACGTTCCAGCCGATCCACGGCAGGGCCCCGATCACGGCACCGGCCAGCACCCGGGGCCAGTGGTCGAGCCGGCTCGGATCGCGGAACAGCAGCCAGCCCACCGCCGGCAGGGCCACCAGCAGCAGCAACGGGCTGATCCACCAGCCCACCCCCATGGCCAATCCGAGCCCGACCAGCTCGCGTCGGGTGAGCGCGGCCCGGTCGTCGGTGACGCCGCCCGACCGCGTGACGTGGTGGTCGAGGCGGGCCACCAGCCAGACGATCAGCGCCGCGGCCACGATGGCCGCCCCGTAGAAGCCCCGCTCCTTGGTGGACTGCCAGACCCCGGCGGCCGGGCCCAGCCACAACAGGACGGGCGCCGCCAGTTGACCGGCGCGGGACGGCACCACCCGCCGGGCCGCTCCCCACACCAGGCAGCACGCCACCAGGTGCAACACGATGGGCACCACCTTCAACTGCAGGGTGCCGCTACCGAAGCCCTGGTGCACCAGGGCCACCAGCACCGACTCGGGGGTGCCGCCGTAGGGCTGCCCGGGGAAGAACACCGACGGCTCGGCGAAGAAGCTCCGCGCCGCGATGCCGGCGGTGGCCTCGTCGAGGTCGATGTAGCCGAGGGGACCGGTGAGCACGTTCCAGCGCTGCACCACCCCGACCACCAGGGCCACGCCGAGGGCCGCCGCCTCGAGGAGGGAGGGCTGCGGCCCGAGCCGTCGACGGCGTCGTTGCGACGGGTACCCGGCGGCCTGGCCCAGCCCGTGACGGGTGCGGGACAGCACCTCCTCGTCGAGTCCGAAGCCGTGGGCCTCGGGGTCGACGACGGGATCGACGACGGGGTCGACCTCGGGCACCCCCGCGAACGGCCGGTCGTCAGGCGTCGGATCCGTCGGGCGGCGGTCCGGCGGCGTGGTGATGCTCACGGTGCGTGCCTCCCCCGTGGCTCCGTGGCGCGATCAGCCGTCGACCGAAGCCGGCAGCCCTTCGGCGAGGGCCTCCTCGGCTTCGATGTCCTCGTCGTAGGGCGTGTGGTGGTGCGGCCCGAACATGATCTTGTCGAGGAAGAGGTACTTGATCACCCACAGCACGCCGAAGCCGGCGATGTTGGCCAACTGCACGGCGATCTTGTTCCCGTTCTCCAGCCCGGGGACGGTGGGGTCCTTGGTGGCGTTGGCCACCAGCACCACCGCCAACGTGGAGAGCGCCAACCCGGCGATGGTGAACAGCCAGAACGGCAGGACCTCCCGCCGCATGTGGGCCCGGCCCCGCTTGCCCCACACCCAGTACTTGTTCAGCAGGAACGCCGGAACCGACACGAGCGACACCGCGACCACGTTGGACACCCCGGACCGCCAGTGGAACACGTGGAGGAACAGGCCCAACAGGAGCTGGGTGAGCGCCACCCCGATGCCCGAGGTGGCCATGTAGCGGATGGCCCGCCGTCCCGCGTCGCTGCGGGCATGGGCATAGAGAGCGGAAGGACTGATGTTCACGGAGATCCGATCGTAGGCTGCGACGACGGTCACGCGACAGTCATCGGCACCTTCGCCCGGTCTGTGAAGCTCCGGCGGAGCCCGTCACCGCCTGTCAGCACCTGTCACCGACATCCACCGGCCCGTGCCGCCCACCCGTCAGGAAGCAACCTGTGTCCACACCCTCCGCCCTGCCAGCACGACCCGGTCGTCTCGTGTCGGGGGTGGTCGTCGCCCTCCTGCTGCTCGGCGCGTCGGCCTGCGGCGACGACGACGGGCCGGGCGAGACCGGTAGTGGCGGCTCGACCACGGCCGGTGCGGCCGCGCCGGGCTCCGGCGACGGCTCCGCCGGTCCCCCCCCCCAGGGGGGCGCCGTCAAGACCCCCGAGGGG
>DAIMFV010000102.1:9525-11605 GCA_036724365.1 Acidimicrobiales bacterium
GCACGATCCTGATGCATGCTGCCGCCGCCCGCCCGAAGGTGGCCGTGCTCGACGAGCCGATCATGCTCCTGCCCCGGCCGGGCGACGACCACCTCTGGGTGGCGGAGCGGGCCGGCCTCGTGCGGCGGCTCACGGTGGACGACGACGGATCGCTCACGCCCGACGGGGATCCCGTGCTGGACCTCACCGACCTCACCACCACCGAATCCGAGCGGGGCCTCCTCGGCATGGCGTTCTCCGCCGACGGCGCCGCCCTGTACGTGAGCCACACCGACCCCGACGGCACCAGCATCGTGGCGGCCTACGACGTGGCCGACGGCGACGACGGCCCCACCGTGGAGGCCGACACCCGCCAGGTGCTGCTCACCCAGGAGCAGCCCTTCCCCAACCACAACGGGGGTCACCTGCTGGTCGACGGCGACGGCCAGCTCTGGTTCGGCCTGGGTGACGGCGGCTCCGGCGACGACCCCGACAACAACGCCCAGGACCCCGACACGCTCCTCGGCAAGCTGCTCCGGGTCGACCTCTCCGGCGACGAGGAACACGAGATCGTGGCCCTCGGGCTGCGCAACCCCTGGCGGTTCGCCATCGACCCCCAGGACCAGGTCATGTGGATCGCCGACGTGGGTCAGAACGAGATCGAGGAGGTGAACCGCACGCCGCTCGCCGATCTGCCGGACGCCAACTTCGGGTGGAGCGGCTACGAGGGCGACCAGCCCTACCTCGACGGCGCCGGCCGCCGACCCGACGACCCGGTGATGCCGGTGTTCACCTACCGCCACGACGGCGACCCGGGCGGCTGCTCGGTCACCGGCGGCGTGGTGTACCGCGGCACCGACCTCCCCGGCCTCGACGGTGCCTACCTGATCAGCGACTACTGCGGCGGCTGGGTCCAGGCCCTCCTCGCCGACGACGAGGGCGCGGTCACCCCGGTCGACCTGGGACTCGAGGTCCCCGGCCCGATCTCGTTCGGCACCGACGCCGACGGCCACGTCTACGTCCTGTCCGCCGAGGGCCCCGTCCTCCGCATCGCCCCCGCCTGATCGGCCCCGCGTGGCTGGGCGCCCCCACTCGAGCCCCAGCGGCAACATCGGTGCACCAAGACGTCAACACATGTTGACGTTCGCGCCAAGTTCCTGCGAGGGTGGTGGGGATCATGAGCAAGACCAGAGCAGAGCGAGCGGCTGCGCTCGAAGCCTGGGCGGACACCGTCGACCCGAACGACCTTCGGACCGCCGACACGGACTCGCTGCGCCTCATCGCCGAGCTCGCCCAGGCGCGAGACGACGTCGAGGCCGAGCTCACCCGGTCGGTCCAGGCCGCTCGGGCCGCCCACCGGTCGTGGTCGGAGATCGGGACCATGCTCGGTGTCTCCAAGCAGGCCGCCCAACGCAAGTACGGAGCGAGAACGCCCGCCTGACACGAGACCTGTCAGACAGGTGGGAGCCCGACCCGGCGCCAGAGGCACCTGCACGGCGTTGTGACCGAAACGCCGAAGTGGCATAGTCATGCCATGGCTCGCACACGCGTGAGTACGACGGTCGACGACGGCCTGTTGACCGAAGCTCGAGCGGTGACTGCGGCGACCTCCGATGCGGCACTCCTCGACCAGGCGCTTTCCGCACTGCTCGCCCAACACCGGCGGGCCGAGGTCGATGCCGCCTACGCCGCGTACGACGAGCGGCCCCTCGACGAGCCCGACGAGTGGGGCGATCTCGCCTCGTTCCGCGCCGCTGCCGGCTCATCGTGAGCGACCAGCCTCGCCGGGGCGAGCTCTGGTGGTGCGAGCTGCCCGACGTAGGTCGTCGACCCGTCGTCGTCCTCAGCCGCGACGTCGCGATCCCCCGACTCGGTCGAGCCCTCATCGCTCCGTGCACGACGACGATCCGCCACCTGCCGAGTGAAGTGGTCCTCGAACCTGAGGTGGATCCCGTCCCGAAGGTGAGCGCGGTCAACCTCGACTCGGTGGAGAGCGTGTCGCTCGGCGTGCTCGTCGACCGGCTCGGACGGCTCAGCGACGAACGGATGCGGGAGGTCTGCAGCGCCCTGTCAGTAGCCGTCGACTGCCGATGACCCGGCG
>DAIMFV010000103.1:0-9744 GCA_036724365.1 Acidimicrobiales bacterium
AGCTCGGCGACGGCACCACCACCCAGCGCAACGCGCCCACGCCCGTGCCAGGGCTCAGCGCGGTCACCGCCATCACCGCCCACGGCATGTGGTTTGGCTCGCACACCTGCGCCCTGGTGAGCGACGGCACCGCCCACTGTTGGGGGGCCAACTTCTCCGGCCAGCTCGGCGACGGCACCACCACCCAGCGCACCACCCCCACGCCGGTCTCAGGGCTCAGCGGGGCCACCGCCCTATCGGCCGGCGCAACGCACTCGTGCGCACTGCTGGGCGACGGCACCGCCCGCTGCTGGGGGGATAACGGCTCGGGCCAGCTCGGCGACGGCACCCCCAACCAGCGCACCACCCCCACGCCCGTCTCTGGCGTCAGCAGTGCCACCGCCATCGCCGCAAGCACGGGATTCACCTGCGCGCGCTTGAGCGACGGCACCGCCCGCTGCTGGGGGGCCAACTACGCCGGCCAGCTCGGCCACCCGGACACCAGCGTCATCCAGACCCCGGTCCCAACACTGGTTGCAGGCGTCAGCGGGGCCACGGCCATCAGCACCGGCGGCGCCCACACGTGCGCGCTGCTGCAGGATCGCACGGTCCGGTGCTGGGGACTGAACGCCTACGGCCAGCTCGGCAACGACACCGCCACCGACAGCTACGTCCCGGTCCAGGTGACAACCGCCTGACCCGTCCCGTCAGCGCCGAGATCCGAGCCTCCCCCGTCGACCCCGTTCGTGAGTCGGGCCTCCCACGGGGGCAGACGATCAGATCGGCGGGCTCCAGCTCGGCCACGGCGTCGATGTCGGCATCCGGGCTGTTGGACGACGGGACCGTGCGTTGCTGGGGCTCCAACTCTGTACGGCCAGCTCGGCGACCCCACCACCACCACCGACCGGTCCGTTCCGGTGCCGGTCCCGACCCCCTGACGGGCCGGGCTACTCCGGGGGCTCGAACTCGTCCAGTTCGTCCAGCTGAACGAGTTCGGCCAGTACCGCTTCGGTGTCGGCGCCCAGGGGGCGGCCGGCCCAGCGGAGGCGGCCCGGCGTGGCTGACAGGCGGGCCACCAGGCCCTGCATGGGCACGCCGTCGAGCTCGGTGACGATGCCCCGGGCCCGGGCGTGGGGGTCCTCGGCGAGCTGGCTCATGTCGTACACCGGTGCTGCCGCGGCATGGGCGGCCTCGAAGGTGTCGAGCACCTCGGCGATCGGCCGGGCCGCACACCACTCGGCCATCCGGGCCTCCACCTCGTCGCGGTGGCCCACCCGGCCGGCGAAGCCGGCGAGGCGGGGATCATCGTCGAGGCCGACGATCTCCATCACCCGCTGGGCCACCGACTCGGCACTGGTGGAGATGGCCACCCAGGCCCCGTCGGCGCAGCGGTAGGTGCCCCGGGGCACCGAGTAGGGGATGCCCGAACCGAGGCGCGGCTGCAGCCCGGCGTTGAGCTTCCAGTGGCTCATCAGCGGCCCCATGAGCTGGAAGAGCGATTCGAGCAGGTTCACGTCGACCACCTGGCCCACGCCCGAGTGCAGGGCGACCATGGTGGCGAAGGCGGCCACCAGACCGGTGACCTCGTCGGTGAGGGCGATCGGCGGAAGCAGCGGCGCGCCCTCGGGCTCACCGTTGATGGCGGCGAAGCCGGACATGGCCTCGGCCAGGGTGGCGAAGCCCGGCCGGCCGGCGTAGGGCCCGTCCTGGCCGAAGCCGCTGACCCGGGTGACCACCAGGCGCGGGTTGGCGGCGATGAGGTCGACCGGATCCAGGCCGAGCCGTTCGAGGGTGCCCGGGCGGAAGTTCTCCACCAGCACGTCGGCCGTGGCCAGCAGCCGCCGCATGCGGTCGAGGTCCGCCGGGTCCTTGAGGTCCAGGACCACGGTGCGCTTGTTGCGACCGATCAGCTTCCACCACAGGGTCACGTCGTCGCGGGGGTCGGTCCACCCCATGGCCCGGGTGGTGTCGCCGGCACCCGGTCGCTCCACCTTGATCACGTCGGCACCGAAGTCGGCCAGGTAGCGCCCGCATCCGGGACCGGCCACCACCGTGGCCAGGTCGACCACGCGCAGGTCGTGGAGCGGGCCGTCGGCCGGACCGGGCCGCTCCACGGGGGGCGGTACCGACGCAGGTTCGGCGGACCCCGCAGCTTCGGCGGACCCCGGCGGCCCGGCCGGGCCGGGGGGCGCCGTCACTGCAGCACGTGGCCGGCGCCCGACGGCGGCCGACCGACGAGCGCCCGGATGGCCGTGCCCGGGCCGGCGTCGCCGGCCAGGTCGAGCAGCACTCGCAGGGTCACCTCGGCCGACGCGGGCGGCGGGTTCACCTCCAGGCCGATGGCGTCGGCCAGGTCCATGCCGTGGACGACCAGCTCCAACACCCGCGTGGCCAGGTACTGGTCGAGCGGCATCTCGCCCACCATCAGGTGGCAGGTGGCGTCACCGGGCGTGTCGACGATCAACTTCTCGCAGTGCAGGGCCAGCTCGTCGGTGGTTGCGACCCAGTCGGGGTGCTCGGCGGCCTCGCGCTTGGCCCGCGCCGCGATGTGCGCGTGCGGCGTCTCCTCGGCCAGCACGATCCGGAAGTACTCGGCCGCGGTGGCGATGGGCGTGGGGTCGACCGTGTCACCCACCAGGTAGTCGATGACCGTGCGATAGGCGCGGTCGGCGTGGGCCACGAGCTCGCGGACCGTCCACTCGCCGAGACCCGGCCGATCCCACACGTCGTCGTCGACCGCTCCCACGATGGACCGCCACCAGTGGCTGGCGAAGCGGAAGGCGTCCGAGGTCTCCTCGATGCTGAACACGTTGTCGGGCATGGGCTCGCTCCGGAGGGGGACGGGAGAGGACGGGACCGAGGTCAGCCCAGGCCGATCTCGAAGCAGCGGTCGGCGAGGCTGCCGAAGGCGTAGTCCTCGTACAGCCCTTCATACATGTGGCGGGTGCGTTCGCTCCACACGAGCGCCTCCGGCTGCGAGATGCGGTGGAGGATCTGCAGGATCCCGGCCTCGTGGACCCGATACTCGGCCCACGCGCCAGGGAAGTCCTTCACGCACGCCACCTCCACCCACGGCACCTCGGCGGTGGCCTCGAAGCGGCGCACCCGGTTGCGGTGGGTGTGCCCCGCGAAGTACCCGCGGATGGCTGGACGCCGCGCCACCAGTGCCACCAGCGCGTCGGAGGCGTCGATGTCGATGCCGAAGGTGCGGTCGGCCTTCTCCCGGGAGTGCCGGTCGCCCACGTGGTGGTGGCCGAACAGCAACACGGGTCGCTCCGCCCCGGCGGCGACCGAGTCGATCTCGTCGAGCTGCTCGGGTCGGACGGTGCCGGCCGGCGACCCGTCGACCGAGGTGTCGATCAGCAGGAGGGTGACACCAGGCAGGTCGACCCGCTGCACCGGGTCGGCGGCGAACGTGGCGTGGTTGTAGGACTCGTGGTTGCCCCGCACCACGTGCAGACGCTCGCCGAAGGCCGGTTCGTACACGGCTCGGAAGGCGTCGTACTCCTCGACCGTGCCGTTGGAGGTGAGGTCGCCCTTCACCAGCACCGCATCGGCGGCGACCGCCGCCATCTCGACCACTGCGGCCCGGTTCATCACCTCGGGGTAGGGGTCTTCTCCCGGCTCGGACCGGAAGGTCGGGCCGATGTCCTCCCCGGTGATCTGCCCACAGACCTCCTCGCCGAAGTGGACGTCGTTGACCGTGACGAACGTGGCGAGCAGCTCCCCCGGTTCGGGAAGGGTCTGGAAGGCGAAGCCCTCCAGTTCGTGGACGGTGTCGGGCTCGAGGTCGTCGTAGCGCCGGACCCGTCCGCCTTCGTGCACCACCGCGAAGCGGGGCCCGACCGTGGTGAGCGCCGGCGGTGGCGACGCGTGGAGGACCGCGTCTCGCCAGTCGACGACCGGGTCGGGATCCACGGGACCAGGACCGTCGGGGAGGTCGGCGTCCATCGAGGCGGGACCCTAACGCCCGGGTCGCCCTGACGGGTGACGCCCACCGGTCAGCGGTCGGACGCGCTCAGGGTCGGACGCGACGGCTGGGGATGGGCTTGGTCCACCACCGACCGGACCAACGCCAACGCGGGGGCTCCTCCACCCCCGCCGACGCGAGCGCAAGCGCGACCAGGCGCTCGGCCTCGGGCGCCGACGCGGCGCGGGGCGTGGCCACCTGCAGGGCGGCGAGGATGGCCGCCACCTCCTCGTCGGTGGGGTCGGGGGTGATGCTCGCAGGCTGGGGCACGGGTTGGATCTCCGGGGTTCGAGCGCGGCCGACGGTCACAGCGGCATGTTGCCGTGCTTGCGGGGCGGCAGCTCCTCCTTCTTGGACTCGAGCATGGCGAACCCGTCGATGAGCATGCGCCGGGTGTCGGTGGGGTCGATCACGTCGTCGACGTAGCCGCGCTCGGCGGCAACGTAGGGGTTGAGCCACTTCTCGGAGTAGGCATCGACCAGTTCGGCCTTCTTGGCGTCCTTGTCGTCGGCCGCCGCGATCTCGGCGCGGTTGAGGATCTCCACCGCGCCCTGGGCGCCCATCACCGCGAGCTCGGCCGAGGGCCAGGCGTAGGCGAGGTCGGCGCCGATCGACTTGGAGTCCATCACCACGTAGGCACCGCCGTAGGCCTTGCGGGTGATCACCTGGATCCGCGGCACCGTGGCCTCGCAGTAGGCGTAGAGCAGCTTGGCGCCGTGGCGGATGATGCCGTTGTACTCCTGGTCGACACCGGGGAGGAACCCGGGCACGTCGACGAAGGTGAGCAACGGGATGTTGAAGGCGTCGCAGGTGCGGACGAAGCGGGCGGCCTTCTCCGACGCCTCGATGTCGAGCACACCGGCGTAGGCCGCCGGCTGGTTGCCGACCACACCGATCGACTGACCGCCGAGGCGGATGAAGCCGCAGATGATGTTGGTGGCCCAGCGGGGGAAGTACTCGAAGAACTCGTTGTCGTCGGCCACCGCCTCCACGACCTTGCGCATGTCGTAGGGCACGTTGGCGCTGTCGGGGATGAGGTCGAGCAGCTCGGGGGTGGTGCGGTCGTGGGGGTCGCCGCTGTCGAGGACCGGCGCCGTCTCCAGGTTGTTCGACGGGAGGAACCCCAGCAGGAAGCGCACGTCGTCGAGCACGGCCTTGTCGTCGGGTGCGGTGAACGCGGCGATGCCGGACTTGGCCGAGTGGGTGTGGGCACCGCCCAGCTCCTGCTGGGTGACGTCCTCGCCGGTGACGGTCTTCACCACGTCTGGTCCGGTGATGAACATGTACGACGTGTCGTCGACCATGAAGATGAAGTCGGTGAGCGCCGGGCTGTAGACGGCACCGCCCGCGCACGGTCCCATGATCACGCTGATCTGCGGGGTGACGCCCGAGGCCATCACGTTGCGGTGGAAGATGCCGCCGTAGGCGGCGAGGCTCACGGGACCTTCCTGGATGCGGGCGCCGGCGCCGTCGTTGATGCCCACCACGGGGGCCCCCACCTTGAGGGCCATGTCCATGACCTTGTGGATCTTCTCGGCGAACACCTCGCCGAGCGCCCCGCCGAACAGCGTGAAGTCCTGGGCGAACAGGAACACCTTTCGCCCGTCGACGGTGCCCCACCCGGTGATCACGCCGTCGGTGTAGGGCCGCTCGGCCACGTCGGGGCTGCGGTGTCGGGCCAACATGTCGAGCTCGTGGAACGATCCAGGGTCGAGCAGGTACTCGATGCGCTCCCGGGCCAGCATCTTGCCGCGGTCGTGCTGGCGCTGGATCGAGCGCTGCGACCCCGGGGTGAGGGCCTGCTCCTTGCGGGCCAACAGGTCGTCGAGACGCTCTCGGATGGTGTGCTCGGGCAT
Organism: Acidimicrobiales bacterium; assembly: GCA_036724365.1. GTDB lineage: Bacteria > Actinomycetota > Acidimicrobiia > Acidimicrobiales > Iamiaceae > Aquihabitans. The sequence goes on from DAIMFV010000103.1 coordinate 5,806, forward strand.
CCCGCAAACCTAGAGGTTTCCCCGAGACCGCCGGAAAAACCCCGCGGCGGCCACCGCCCCGGCGGTCATCGGTCACGTCCACCGCCCGGCCGTGGACGGTCAGCCCCCACCTTCGGGGGCGCGCTGACGCCAGGCGACGATCAGATGCGGACCAGGTCCACGAGTTGCTCGACGACGGCGCGGTCGCCCACCACGTCGACGGTCTCGAGGGGGCGGCGACGCCACAGCACCAACAACAGGTCGGCGGCCGAGCCTCGCACGGCCACGTCGCCCTTGGCGTGTCCCGTCTCGACGGTGACCGCCCCGTCGGCGAACGTCAGGAGCCATTCGGCGTCGAGCGGCTCGCCGCTGGGGCCGGCCACAGCCGGATCGGTGCCGTGCAGGTGGAGGGTGCGGCCGTCGAAGCTCTCGGGTAGGCGGCCAGCGCGCCGCTGCCACAACGTGGCGAGGAAGAACCGCAACCACTCGTCGACCCCGTCGATCGCCACGTCGGGCGCGGGCGGCGGGCTGGGCGGGCCGCCTGCGGCGGCCAGGGCGTCGGTGGCATCGACCACGTGGACCGACACCTCCTGGGCCTGGCGACGCACCCAGAAGGCCCCCGGCCGGGGCCCGAGGAACGTCGCCACCGGCGCATCCAGATCGAGGACCGCCAGAGCACCCAGCAACGTGCCGTGAGCCTCGGCGTACTCCGACAGACAGGCCGGCCCGGGGCTGAGCGCGTCGGCGCTGCGGGCCACCAGACACGGATCGGCGTCGAGCGGGGCGGCGAGGTAGGCGGCCACCCGCCGGTGGACCCGGCCGGTGTGGCGGACCACGTCCTGCACCGTCCACCCCTCGACTGCAGGGACGGGCAGGTCCAGCTGGTCCGGTGACAGCGCCGCCAGGCGGTGGCCGGCTTCGGCGAACACCTCGAGGTGACGGGCGGAGGAGAGCAGTCCGAGGTCCGACATGGCACCAGTGTGACCGCAGGAGCACCCGGAGGAGGGCGAGGCACGAAGGGGGATGCGTGCGCGGGTCGACGGTCGCCGCGCGGGGCCGCGGCTCGAGGTCGCCGCTCGAGGTCGCCGCTCGAGGTCGTGCCAGCACGTAGCGTCACCCGGCGACCCGACCGGTCGGTCGGGATCCTCACTGGACCAGGGGACGATCTGTTGGGTGCTCACCACGGCCGCGCGGCCGCTCGCAGGGCCGCGGTGTTCGCCGCGTCGTTGGCCGTGGCGGTGATCGGGCTGGCCGGCTGCTCGTCCGACGACCCGGCCTCGGGACCCGAGGCCGCCGGTGACACCGCCGCCTCCTCGACCTCGGCCGCGCCCGCACCCGAGCGCACCTGCGACCAGGGTGCCACCACCGACGAGCTGGAGACGGCCCCCGTCGACGGCATCGAGTCCGACCTCACCCTCACGTCCCACGACGGCACCGAGATCCGGATGCACTGGTTCCCGGCCGACGGCGTCAGCGCCGACGCACCCGCGCCCACCGTGCTCATGGGCCCGGGCTGGTCGCTGCCGGGCAGCATCGAGGACACCGAGACCGTCATGTTCGGTGCACTGGACATCGGCAGCATGAACAGGGAGGGCTACAACGTGCTCACCTGGGACCCGCGCGGGTTCGGCGAGTCCGGCGGCGTCGCCTCGGTGAACGATCCCGACCTGGAGGGCAAGGACGCCCAGCTCCTGCTCGACTGGGTGGCCGAGCAGCCCGAAGCCCGGACCGATGCCGACGGCGACCCCCGGGTGGGCATGGTCGGCTTCTCCTACGGCGGCGGCATCCAGCTCACCCTGGCCGGCATCGACTGCCGGGTCGACGCCATCGTGCCGGGAATCGCCTGGAACTCGCTCACCACCGCGCTCTTCCGGGCCGAGACCGTCAAGACCGGCTGGGCGGGTGTGCTGGTCAACGCGGCATCGAGCGGCACCGTCGACGCCCACACCCTCACCGCCCACGAGTCGGGCACCGCCACCGGCACGCTGAGCGACGAGGACCGCGAGTGGTTCACCGCCCGTGGTCCCGGTGAGCTGATCGACCAGATCCGGGTGCCCACCCTGCTGGTGCAGGGCACGGTCGACACGTTGTTCACCCCCGACGAGGCGATCCTCAACTACGAGGTCCTCGCCGGCAACGACGTGCCGCTGAAGATGCTCTGGTTCTGCGGTGGTCACGGCGTGTGCCTCACCGACGAGGGTGACACCGACCGGGTGACCGAGGCGTCGTTCGCCTGGCTGGAGCGCTGGGTCAAGGGCGACACGTCAATCGACACCGGCCCGGCGATCGACGTGATCGACCAGGACGGCACCGGCTGGACCGGCGACGCCTGGCCGCCCGCACCGGGCGAGCCCCTCTCCGCCGAAGGCACCGGCACGCTGCCGTTGGTGGCCGAGGGCGGCGCCCGCGGCATCCAGCTCGACGACGGTCAGGGCGGGATCCTCGGAGGCCTGGTGCTCGACATCACCCCGGCGCCGGCCGAGAACGCGGTGAACGTCGCCATCGAGGCCACCGAGGACACCCTGGTGGTGGGCGCACCGCAGCTGACCCTCACGTACCGGGGCGACGTGGCGGACGGCGACCGGCCCATGCGCCTGTTCGCCCAGGTCGTCGACGACGAGAACGGCGTGGTGGTCGGCAACCAGATCACCCCCTTCGCGGTGGAGCTCGACGGCCGGGAGCACACCGTGACCGTGCCCCTCGAATCGATCATCCACCACCTCGAGGCCGGCGAGACCCTCACCCTCCAGGTGGTGGCCACCACCGGCGCCTACGCCGAACCCCGCCTCGGTGGCGAGGTGAGCGTCACCTCGATGACGGTGTCCCTACCCACCACCACGGCCCTCACCGCCGACTGACCAACGGACCGACCTCGCCGCCCGGCCCACGCCGGGTCGCCGTACGCTGCGCCGGATGGACCTGCCGGTGCTGCCCCCGCTCGCCCCCATGCTGGCCAAGTCGGCTCCGGAGCTGCCCACGGCCGAGCCGGGTGCCATCTGGTTCGAGCCCAAGTGGGACGGCTTCCGGTGCATCGTGTTCCGCGACGGCGACGAGCTCGAGCTGGGGTCCCGCAACGACCGGCCCCTCACCCGCTACTTCCCGGAGCTCCTCGGCCCGTTGCGGGCTGCCCTCCCCGATCGGTGCGTGGTCGACGGCGAGGTCGTGGTGGCCGGGCCCGACGGCCTGGACTTCGACGCCCTCCAGCAGCGCATCCACCCGGCCGCGTCCCGCATCAACCGGCTGGCGGCCGAGACCCCGGCGGCGTTCGTGGCCTTCGACCTGCTGGCCCTGGGCGACCGGTCGCTGCTCGACGTCCCCCTGGCCGAACGCCGCAGCCTGCTCGAAGGCGGACTGACCCCGTCGACCAGCGTGCACCTCACCCCCGGCACCTTCGACCGGGCGCTCGCCACCGACTGGTTCTCCCGCTTCGAGGGCGCCGGCCTCGACGGGGTGATGGCCAAGGCGGCCGACGGCACCTACCAACCGGGCAAGCGCTCACAGCTCAAGATCAAGCACCTGCGCACCGCCGACTGCGTGGTGGCCGGGTTCCGCGAGCACAAGAACGGTGACGGCCCCGGCTCGCTGATGCTCGGCCTCTACGACCACGACGGCAACCTGCACCACCTGGGGGTGGCGTCGTCGTTCTCGGTGGCCCGCCGGGCCGAACTGCGCGGCGAGCTCGCCACCCACGTGACCGGCGACTGGTCGGCCCACCCGTGGGGCCGGTGGGCCGAAGCCGCCGCCCACGAGTCGGCCGGCGGGCGCCTGCCGGGCGGCCAGTCGCGCTGGAACGCCAAGAAGGACCTGTCGTTCACCCCGCTGAGCCCGCCGTTGGTGGCCGAGGTGGCCTACGAGCGGGTGGACAACGGCCGGTTCCGCCACAGCTGCCGCTTCCAACGGTGGCGACCCGACCGCACCCCCGAGTCGTGCACCTTCGACCAGCTCGAGGTGGTGCCACCC
>DAIMFV010000103.1:9844-11598 GCA_036724365.1 Acidimicrobiales bacterium
ACCCGACCGCACCCCCGAGTCGTGCACCTTCGACCAGCTCGAGGTGGTGCCACCCGTGGAGCTCACCGAGGTGCTGGGCCGGCCCCACCCGTGACCCCGGGGTCACCGGCGGAGGGGTCGGAGGCGGCGCGGTCGGAGCCGGCGCGGTCGGGGTGGCCGGGCCGGAAGGGATGGTCGGGGCTCACCCCGGCCGGGCGGACCGGATTGATCCTGGCCGTCGTGGCGGCCGTGGTGGCGCTGCTCACCGTGGGCGTCATCGCCTACCTGCTCGCCACCCGGGAGGGACGCCCGACCGACGAGGCCACCGGTGCCGGCGATCCTCCCGCGGTGCCGGGTCCGGCCTCCCCTCCGGGTACGGGCCCCACCACCGCCACCGGGTCGGTCCCGGCGGCCACGACCGTCCCGATGCCTGCGAACGGCTGGGCCGACGCCGCGGTGGACGACGTGGCCGACCTCGCGTTCCCCGGCCTGGGCGACCCCCGGATCGACGTGACCGCCTACGACGTGACCCTCGACGTCGACCCGAGCGAGGCCGTGGTGTCGGGTCGCGCCAACCTCCGGCTCGTCGCCCTCACCCAGGACCCCCTCACCTCGTTCACCCTCGACCTCGACGGACCGGACGTGACCGCGGTGTTGGTAGGAGGAACGGCCGCCCGGGTCACCGACCTGGGCCCCGAGCTGGTCATCGAGCCGACCAAGGCCCTGACCCCGCTCGAGGAGGTCGAGGTGCAGGTGGCGTACGGCGGCCGGCCGGCCACCGAGGTGTTCGAGGCCCTCGAGGCCCAAGTGGGATGGCAGGCCGACGACCGGGGTGGGTGGTTCTCGGTCGGTGAGCCCGACGGCACCGCCACGTGGGTGCCCGTGAGCGACCACCCCTCCGACAAGGCGGGCTGGCGCACCACCATCGTGACGCCCGCCGGGTTGACCGGTGTGGGCAACGGGCGGCTGGTGAGCCAGGAGCCCGAGGGCGAGCGGACCCGATGGACCTGGGCGTCGAGCCAGCCGATGGCCAGCTACCAGGTGCTGGGGGCGGTGGGCCGCTACGACCTGGTGGAGCGCACCCGGCCCGGGGGTCCGCACCTCACCTTCGCCTTCCCCCCGGAGCTCTCCGCCACCGACCGGGCCGCGTTCGACCGCTACGAGGAGATCGTCGACTTCTTCGTCGCCACGTTCGGGCCCTACCCCGCCGCCGACGCCGGGGCCATCGTGGTCACCGCCGACCTCGGCGTGGCGCTGGAGACCCACACCCGCCCGATCTTCAGCGACCGGTGGATCCGCGACGGCCAGGTCGAGGCCCTGGCCCACGAGATCGCCCACGAGTGGTTCGGCAACGCCGTGAGCCCCGCCAGCTGGACCGACCTGTGGCTCAACGAGGGGTTCGCCACCTACGCCGACGTGCTGTGGTGGAACCACGTGGAGGGCACGCCCGTGGAGACCCAGCTGCTCGACGACACCAACCGGCTCATGGCCCTGGATCGCGCCCCCCACACCCCCGAGGCGGCGCAGACGTTCAGCCCGGCCGTCTACGGCGGCGGTGCCCGGGCCATCCACGCCCTGCGCCTCGAGGTGGGCGACGAGGCGTTCTGGCGGATCGTGCGGGCCTGGTCGGCCACCCACGGAGGTGCCATCGCCGGCACGGCCGACTTCATCGCCCTGGCCGAACGGGAGGCCGGTCGAGACCTCACCGACCTGTTCGACCGCTGGCTCCACCAGGACGGCTTCCACCCGTTCCGGCCCTGAGCGGTCGTCCCTGG
>DAIMFV010000104.1:0-11532 GCA_036724365.1 Acidimicrobiales bacterium
GCTCCCGCTACGACGGCGACGCCAACCTCAACGACTGGTGGACAGCGGCTGACCGGGAGGCCTTCGAGGAGCGCACCGCCGTGCTGGTCCGCCAGTACGACGCCCTCGAACCGCGCCAGGCTCCCGGCCAGCACGTGAACGGCTCGTTCACCCTGGGCGAGAACATCGGCGACCTGGGCGGGCTCGCCATCGCCCACGCCGCCTACCGGATCGCCACCGACGGCACCGAACCGCCCGAGGTCGACGGCCTCACCGGGTCGCAGCGCTTCTTCTGGTCGTGGGCCCAGGCGTGGCGGTCCAAGTCCCGCGACGAGGAGGTGGCCCGCCTGCTGGCCATCGACCCGCACTCGCCGCCCGAGTTCCGGTGCAACGCCGTGGTCCGCAACATCGACGCCTTCCACGAGGCGTTCGACGTGACCGAGGGCGACGGCCTCTGGCTCGACCCCGAGGAGCGGGTGTCCATCTGGTGACCCCCGCCCGTGATCCCCCGCCGGTGACCGGCTCAGGACGTCAGCATCAGCTCGGTGATGAGGCTGGTGGCCCGCGACCAGGCGTCGGCCTCGGCCGGGCCGAACTCGGGGCCCAGCACCTCGGTGAGCGCTTCGACCATGGCCTGGCGGGCCTGGCGGTACTGGGCGGCCCGCACGCCGTAGCCCCGGTGGCGATCCCCCAGCTCGCGGGCCCGGGCCTCCAGCGACGGCAGGTCGCCGAGGAGGTCGATCAGGGCATCGAGCTCCGCGGTGATCTTGAGCTGCTGGGACTCCAGGTCGGCGAACAGGGCGGCCGCGTCGGGGGCCACCGCGAAGAGCCGCCGGTAGAAGGCGGCGGCGAACTCGGGTTGGTCGCGGACCCGGGCCACGACCCCCCGCACCAGCTCGATCTGGTCGGGTGTCACCGGACGCTCCCGGGGCCGCCGACACCGTCGTCGAGCGCGCCGCCGTCGGCCGGGGCGGCCGGTGCTTCGCCGAAGCGCACCAACGCCGCCGCCAGCTCGGACCGCTTGGTGACCCCGAGCTTGGCGTAGGCGTTCTGGAGGTGGTTGGAGACCGTCCGGGCCGAGATGAACAGCCGCTCGGCCACCTCCTTGGTGGCCAGACCACCCGCCACCATCACCACGATCTCGCGCTCGCGGGCGGTGAGGGGCACGACCGACTCGACCACGGTGAGGGCGGGCGTGGCCAGGCCCCGGCCTCGCCCGGCCAGCTCGTCGGCCCGGTTGCGCGACGCCGCGGCGCGTCGGTTCTCGCCGGCCCGCTGCCAGGCGTCACCGGCCGCCGCGGCCACCTCCGCGGCGATCAGCACGCAGCCGAGGTCCTGGAACGCGACCGACACGGCGTCGAGCTCAGCGCCGTCGTCGGGGGCAGCCGCCCAGCGGGCGCCCAGCTCCACCAGCCGGCTGTCGACCGTGGCCGCCGCAGCGGCCAGCGGCGCGTGCTGGTCCCGAGCCCCGAGGCGCACGGCGTCGAGCCGGGCCAGCGCCGCCATGAGGGTGAGGCCGTTGGCCTCGGCCGCCTCGGCCCCCTCCACCAGCACGCGTCGGGCCGTGGCGTTGTCGCCGGCCGCGGCCGCCGCCCACGCCGTGCCCCGGACCCCCTCGATCTCGAACAGCTCGATGACCCGCAGGCCGGTGGCGTCGCGCTCGGCCACCGCCGCGGCCGCCTCGGATGCGTTGCCCAGGGCGGCCTCGGCCACCGCGAGCCCGCTCAGGCCCAAGGTGATCGGGCGACGCCAGCCGGTGCCCCGGCACAGGGCGATCTGCTCGCGGTACCACCGTCGGGCCGACACGGCGTCGCCTCGGAGGAGGGCGATGCGGCCCAGCTCGAGGGTGAACCACATCTGGCCCGACATGCTCCGCTCGGCCACCGACGCCCCGTAGCCGGCCTCGGCCAGCTCCGCCGCCTCCGCCAGCCGGCCCGCGTTGGCCAGGGCCACCGTCTTCACCACGAGGTGGAACCCGGGGTTGGTGGGGCCGTTCAGGTCGGCGAGCCCGAGGTGGCGGCCGAACCCCGCGTCGGCCAGTGCCACGGCCCGACGGGCCGGCCCGCAGGCGGCGGCGGCGGTCTCGGCGATCATGGCGGCCTGGACGGCCACGCGCTCGTCGTGGACCTCGCGCAGGCCGTCCACCAGGGCCAGCGCCTGGGTCACCCGCCCACCCCAGATCAACATGGCCGCCTCGGAGAAGGCCAGGAGCTGGCGCTGCACGGGGTCGCTCACCTGCGCGCGGAGGTCTGCCACCCCCGCCACCGCGGCATCGGTGTCGCCTTCTCCGAAGAACAGGCTGTCGGCCCGGGCGCGGTGGAGGTCGACCAGCGCCACCTCGCCCAGCGACCCCGGGTCGGCGAACGCGGCCTGGGCCACGGCGTCGCCCTCGCGGAACTCGCCGAGCGCGTAGAGCGCCTCCACCAGCAGGGCTGCGGCGTCGGGTTGGCCGGCGTTGAGGGCCGCCCGACTGAGCTCGGCGGTGGCGGGCCAGTCCTGGGCGTGGCGGGCCAGGCGGGCGGATGCCAGCACCACCGCGCCGTCGGGCGTCAGGCCGGCGTCGATCTGCCAGCGGACGATGCGGGCGGCGTCGCCGGCCCGCCTGGCCCCTCGGGCCGTGACCGCCTCGACCAGCGACCGGGAGAGCCGGCGCAGGCGGACCCGGCCGATGGTGGAGCGGAGGATCTCGCCGTACACGGGGTGACCGAGTCGCACCTCGTGACGTCGACGCGACGCTTCCACCCGGATCAGACCCCGTCCTTCGAGATCCTCCAGCACCTCGTGGTCGGCCAGCGTCTCGAGGAGGTCGAGTCCGATCGGTTCGGCCACGGCCACCAGTTCGAGCACCTCCCGTGCGGTCTCGGGCAGGGTGGCCATGCGTCCGAGCACGCGGTCGGCCAGCAACCGACCGGCCGGGAGCGGGCCACGGAGACGCCACACGCCGGACACCTCGTGGAGCGTGCCGTCGTCCATGGCCCCGAGCACGAGCTCGCGCAGGAACAGCGGGTTGCCACCGCTGGTGGCGAGGATCTGGGCCTCGGCGATGCCGTCGAGCGGTGCCCCCAGCACCCGGTGCAGCAGGGTGTCGACGGCCACCGGGTCCAGGGTGTCGAGCGTGATCGACCGGGCGTGGTCGGCGGCACGGAGCGCGGTGAGGGCACCGGGACCCCCGACCCCGGCCCGCTGGGTGATCACCAGGCGGACCACCCCGGCCTCCACCAGGCTCACGAGCAGGGTGGCGGAGCTGGCGTCGAGGTGGTGGGCATCGTCGAGGTGGAGCACGAGCGGACGCCCCTCGGTGCGATCCTCGATGGCCTCGCGGGTGGCCTGGACGAGCGTGTGGGGTGCCCCCACGGCGTCGACCGGGACGAGGTGGGCCACCGCACCCAACGGGGTGGCCTGGGCCGACTCGGTGGCGGTGGCGCCGGCGGTGACCCAGCCGTCGCGCTCCAGGCGCCGCAGCACCTCCCGGGCCAACCGGGTCTTGCCCGTCCCCGCCTCTCCGAGCACGAAGAACGCCGGACACCCGTCCTCGATCGCGGAGCAGACGCCGTCGACCTCCTCGTGGCGACCGGTGAGCGGCCACGGCGCGGTGAGGAGTTCTGGCAGCCCTCCCATGGGAGACGGAGTGTAGAGCCACCGGCCGGCCCGACCGGACCGCCGATACCGGGTGCACGACCGCCGCGAGACCCGGGCCCCGGCCCGGGTCTCGCGGACCTCCACGGACTCGGTCATGCCGGGTAGTAGCTCACCGACCACGAGACCCACACGTTGAAGCCGACGTCACCGAAGCCCGAGGCCGGCGTGCCCATGATGAACGAGCCGCTGCCCCCGGTGCCGGGCACCTTCACGGTCGTGGTGGCGGTGGACCACTGGGTGTCGCCGTTGCTGCCGACCGCGTCCCACCGGTGCGCCGGGGCCGTGCAGGTGGAGAAGGTGCAGTCGTCGTCGCTGCCCCGGACCTGGATCGTCACGTCGGGCAGCAGCCCGGTGTAGGTCTGGGTGTGGTTGAGGTCCTTCACGTTGTAGGACGCCCAGTTCAGGTTCTGGTGGAAGCGGGTGGCGGGGCCGCCGTTGGTGCGGAGGTGGAAGCTGAGCTCGCCGGCTCCGGTCACGTCCGAGTCGTCGTACAGCTCGATCTTGGTGATCGTCACCTTCACGGTGCGCTGCTGGGTCTTGAACGAGCCCGTCTCGGTCCAGGGGCCGCCGTTCGCGGTGGCCCGGACCGAGTAGTGGTAGGTGGTGGCCGGCGCCAGCTGGACGGTGGCCGGGTTGCCACCGGGCAGGCCCTGGTAGGTCTTGGTGATCGGCATGGTCGGGTAGCCGAGCAGCTGGAAGTTCCTGGCGTAGCCCACCACCTTGGTGCGGGCGGCGTCGCTGTAGAGGGTGACCTCGGCGAACACCCCACCCTTGCCGGCCACCATCACCTGGTCACCGGCGGCGTTGGCCGAGACGAACTCGATGCAGTCGACGGCGCAGTTGGCCGCGGCGTTGGGGTCACAGGCCGTCACCCCGGCCACGGCCAGACCACCCAGGACCAGTCCGGCCAGTCCCCGGCGCAGTCGGCGACCGGGGCCGGGTCGTCGGGTGGGGCGGGTGTGGCTGAGACGGCTGAGGTCGGTGAGTCGGGTGAGGCGGGTGGTGTTCATGGATGCAGGATCTCCCGACGGGGTCCCGATGGTCCTGAGCAACGATCGCTCAATTCGCGGCCCGGATTGCTCAGACCGCTCTGGGTAGCCCACCCGGCCGCGGCCGCGGGCCGGGCCCGGCGTCCCTGTCCTCGACGCGGGCCGGGTGCCGGGCGAGGGGCCACGGACGGGGCGCTAGCTTCGCTCGATGCCCGCACGCGACCCCGGACGCGACCCCGGACGGCTCGTCGTGACCTGGCCCCCGGCACCGGTCGTTCGGCCGCGGCGGCCCGGGCGGTCGGTCCGGTGAGCGGGGCCGGGACGCCGCCGGTGCTGAGGGCCGTACCGGACCTGCCCGGCCGGCCGGGGCGGGGCCAGGAGGCCCGCCTCCGCTCGCTGATCCGTGGCCTCGGTCGGCTCGGCCCGGTGCACGTGCACGCCCTGTGCCACCGGCCCACACCCGACGCGCCTGCATGGCCGGGTCTCGTCGGGTGGACGACGTCCTCGGACCCCACGCTCACGCCGTCCCGGCTCAGTCCCTCGTCGCAGGAGTGGCTGGCCACTGACGACGGCCATCCGACCGACGCGTGGTTCGACCCCGGTGCGGCCGAGGAGCTCGTATCGGTGATCCAGGCCATCGGGGCCCACACGGTGGTGCTGGGCGGCCTGGGGGTGCGCGCCTACGCCGAGGCGGTCCGCCGATCCGTGCCGCGGGTGGTCCTGGACCACCAGAACGTGGAGGCCGACGTGGCCGACGAGATCGCCCGCCTCGCCGCCCCGGCCCGCCACATGCTCGTGCGGCGGCTGCTCGCCGAGCGCACCGCCCTGGTCGAACGGGTCCTGGTCGAGCAGCTGGTCGATGCCGTGCTGGTGTGCAGCGATCACGACGCCCGCCGCCTCCTGTCCCGCTACCCGGCCAGCGCGCCGGTCTCGGTGGTGCCCAACGTGCTGGACGACCTGCCCCCCGCCCCCACCGGGGGTGCGTGCATCGACCGGGATCCCCTGCTGCTCTACGCCGGCGCGTTCGGCTACGCCCCCAACGCCGATGCGGCGCGTTGGCTCACCGCCGAGCTGTGGCCCCGCATGCGCGACCAGCTCGGTGGGGGCCGGCTGGTGCTGGCGGGCAGCCATCCCCCGAGCGACCTGGTGGACGGGTCGGACCCCACCGTGCAGGTCACGGGCCGGCTCCCGGACCTGAGCCCCCTGCTCGCCGCAGCCACGCTCGCGCCCGTGCCATTGCGGGCCGGCGGCGGCACCCGGCTCAAGGTGTTGGAGGCGCTGGCGTACGGGATCCCCGTGGTGTCCACCCGCAAGGGCTGCGAGGGCCTGGACGTCGAGGACGGCGTCCACGTGGTGCTGGCCGACGACGCCGACGGGTTCGTGCAGGCCGGCGTCGACCTCCACCGCGACCGTGACCGGCGACGAGCGCTGGGGACGGCGGGCCGAGCACTGGTGACGGAGCGGTACTCGTCGGCCGCTATCGTCGCCGCGTTGGCCGCCGCGATGGGTGCCACCGAGCCGAGGGAGTAGCTCCGAGATGACCGACCTGGCCGATCAGTCCCGCTTCGCGGTGCGGAGCACGGCGATCACCTGGGACCGGATCGGCGACGAGATCGTGGCCATCAACCTGACCTCGGGGCACTACTACTCCCTGCGCCACACGGCGCACGACCTGTTCCTCCTCCTCGACGCCGGGCGCACCATCGGCGACCTGGTCGCCGCCGTCTCCGGCGACGCGGACCCCGCCACCACCCGGCCCGAGGTCCTCCGGTTCCTGGGCCACCTGCTCGACGCCGGCCTCGTGGAGGTCACCGAGGGTGCCGAGAGCACCGCGGGTTCCACGCCACCCGACGGCCGGACCGACGGACCGGTCGAGCTCCTGGCCGGCCCCTACGCGCCGCCTCACCTGGAGACGTTCACCGACCTCGAGGACCTGATGCTCCTCGACCCGGTGCACGAGGTCGACGACGACGGGTGGCCTCGCGCCGCCACCGATGCCTGACCACCTCGACCTCGCCCTCGATCTCGATGGCGACCGTGCCGCCCTCGAGGCTCTGGCGAACGAGGCGCGCCGCCGGCTGGGCTCCTCCACCCACCACCTGCGCGTCGGCGCCGCCCACCTCCGGGTCGAGTTCATCGGCAGCGCCCTCCGTGAGCGCCTCGGTCCGGCGCTCGCCGGGCTCTCAGCCGCCAACGGCGCCAGCCCCGCCGGCGCCGGAGCAACCGCCACCCTGACCGTCTGGGACATGGCGAGCGCCGCACAGCGACTGCCATCGCTCTCCCTGCTCCCCGATCCCCGGCAACCCACCCGGTCCACCCACCTCACCACCCCCGGGCCCGACGGCCGGCCCGCCGTGTCGTGCTGGTTCCAGCCGCTCGAGGCCGCCATAAGCCTCCACCACCACCGGGACGGCACCGGCTTCTTCGTGGTCCGCGATGCTGGCCGGCTGCCGGCCTGGGAATCGGCCGCGCCCCTCCGGGCGCTCCTGCGCTGGTCGCTCGCCGACCAGGGGCTGCACCTGGTACACGCCGCGTCGGTGGGCGTCGAAGGCCGGGGCGTCCTGCTCCCGGGCCAGGGGGGTTCGGGCAAGAGCACCACCACCGCCCTCTGCGCCCTGGCCGGCCTGCAGACCACCGGCGACGACTACGTGGTGCTCGACCCCGGGGCCCGCAGCGTCCATGCGCTCTACCGCACGGTCAAGCTGGCGGGAGACCTGGTGGAGCGCGTGGTGGAACGCCGGCTCGGCCCGGGCGCCGCGTTCCCCGCCGGGTTCGAGGCGGGCCACGGCAAGCGGGCCTACTGGCTCGACGAGGTGGCGCCGGGGAGCCTGGTGCCCACCCTGGAGGTGGCCGCCGTGGTGGCGCCCCGCGTGGCGGGTCTGCCGGCCACCCGGCTCACGGCGGCCAGCCCGGCCGAGGCGCTGCGTCGCCTGGCCCCCAGCACGCTCCTCCAACTCCCGGGTGGGGCCGAGTCCGCGTTCGCGGCCATGCGCAGCCTGGTCGACACAGTGCCGGTGTTCGAGGCCGCACTGGGCCGGGACCTCGACCGGATCCCGGGGGAGATCGAGGGCTTCCTCGCCGGACTGTCCCCCGGATCGGTGTCACGTGCCTGCTGACACGGCCTCGCCGCTGGTGTCGGTGGTGGTCCCGGCGTACGACGCCGGTCACCGACTGATCGAGGCCCTCGACTCGGTGGCGGCCCAGGACCCCGTGGGGCCGTTGGAGGTGGTGGTGGTGGACGACGGATCCACCGATGGCAGCATCACCGCCGCCCGGGACCGTCACCCCGACCTGGTGGTGCTCCACCAGGAGCGGCTCGGTCCGGCTGCGGCCCGCAACGCGGGCATCGCCCGGGCGAGAGGCGACTTCGTGGCGCTCCTCGACAGCGACGACCGGTGGCCGTCCCACAAGCTCCGCATCCAGGTGGACCACCTCCGCCGGAACCCCGCCTGCCAGGTGGTCCTCGGCCAGCAGACCCCGTTCCTCGACGGCCTCGACGAGCTCCCGGGCTGGGTCCACGAGCCACCCGCCTGGGTCCCCCTGGCCTGGCGGGACCGCATCCGGGGCCAGGTCCCGTTGTCGTCGCTGGTGGCCCGACGGGTCGTGTTCGACCGGAACGGCCTGTTCCACGAACTGCTCAGGCTGGCCGAGGACGTGGACTGGTTCCTGCGGGCCATGGAGGCGGGCGAGCGCGTCGACACCATCAGCGACGTGGTGCTCCACCGCCGGCTGCACCCCCGTAACGTGAGCCACGACGAGGTGGGCATGACCCGGGCGATGCTCACGGTGCTGGCGCGTCGGGCCCACCGCCACCGCGCCCGGGCGTCCACCATGGCCCCAGCGGTTGATCCGGCCCCTCCTGCGCCGGCCACCGTGAGCGTGGTGATCCCGCTGCGGGGTCACCACGCGCTGCTGGTCGAGGCCCTCGACAGCCTCGGGGCCCAGACCCGGCGGCCCGAGGAGGTCGTGGTGGTGGACGACGGCTCGGAACCCGACGCCGCCGATCGGGTGCGCGCGGCGTGCGCCCGCCCCGACCTGGCCGTCCGATGGCTCCGCCAGCCACCGCTCGGCGCCGCGGCGGCCCGCAACCTGGGGGCTCGCCTCGCCCGGGGCTCCCACCTCGTGTTCCTCGACGCGGACGACCGCCTCGAGCCCCGAGCCCTCGAACAGCTGACAGCCGCCGTTGACGCTGATCCGGCGCCCGGCACCGCTCCGCTCGGTCGAACCACCGAGTTCGAGGACCACGGGCACCAGGGCCGGGCCGCCACCTCGACCCACGCCCGCCTGCTCGGCGCGATGCTGCTCCCCGCCGCGATGGTGTGGGCGGTGGGCGGGTTCGACGAGACCCTCGACCGGGGCGAATCGATGGACCTCGTGCACCGCGCCGTGCAGTCGGGCCTGACCATCACCTCGGTGGACGAGCCCGTCCTGCAGCGCCGGCTCCACGGCCACAACACCGGCCAGGGCGTGAGCGACCACACCGACTACCTGCGGGTCGCCCACCAGGCGATCCTCCGTCTCCGGGAAGCGCCGGAGCGGTGAGCGCCGTTGCACCGTCACGCCCGCGGTTCCGCCGACCTCCCCCGCCGCTGCCGGCCGGCGGCGCGGGCTGGGAACCGGCGGAGCGCCTGCTCCTGCTGGCCGCGCTCGACGAACCGGCCGACGCCGTGCTGGCGGCCTGGGACGAGCTCCGACCGGGCTTCGACGTCGACGCCCTGACCGGCGACGCCTATCGGCTGGCGCCGCTCTTGGCGTGGAACCTGCAGCGCGTCGGTGTCACCGCTGGTGACGACCCGATCGTGGGCCGTCTGCTCTCCATCACCCGCCGGACCTGGGTCCAGAGCCAGCGCCAGCTCGCGGAGCTCGCCGGCCTGTCGGCGGCGTTCGTCGCCGCGACGGTGGATCTGGCCGTGCTGAAGGGCGCCGCGCTCTTGACCGCGGCCTACCCGGCGCTCGGGCTCCGCCCCATGGAGGACATCGACCTCCTCGTGCGCCCGGACCAGGAGCAGGAGGCCGCCGACGTGCTCACCGGGCTCGGGTACACCTCCGTCTACCGGGCCAGCGCCGGCCACGCCCAGGGCTGGACCCGGCCGGGGAGCCTGGACGTGGACCTCCACACCCGGCCCAACCCCTGGCTCCAGCAGGTGCCGGGCCACCCGGGCATCGACCGCTTGTGGGAGCGGGTGGCACCCCTCGAGCTGCCCCGGGGCGGCACCGCGCCCGCCCTGGATCCGGCCGACCAGTTGCTGGTGGTCCTGGTCCACGGGGTCCGCTCCCAGACCAGCGCCCGACTGCGGTGGATCGCCGATGCCACCTGGGCCACGCGGAGCCGACCGGTCGACTGGACCCACTTCGAGGACCAGTGCGACCGGTTGTCGGTGTCAGCGCTGGCCGTACGAGCCACCGAGCTGGCCGCCCAGGCCCGCACCGAACCGCTGGTGCCCGCCGACACGCTCGACACCCTGCGCTCCCACCGCACCTCCACGTTGGACCGGCTCACCCTGCGAGCGCTCCACGACCCGACGTTCCCCTCCGTCACCCGCTCGATGGTGCTCGACCTGCGCAAGGTCGCACCGGACCGGCGCCGAGCCGCCCTGCCGGCCGTGGCGGCGGGCCGCCTCGGCACCGGGGCGCCGCTCGGGGCGTTGGGCGCCGCGGCCCGGGCCACCCCGTCCTACGTCCGGCGTCGTCTGGCCCGATGAGGGTCAGGTGAGGGTCCTCATCACCGGCACCCGGGGCCGGGTGGGGCCCACCGTGGTGGCCGGGCTCCGGGCGGCCGGCCACCACGTGACCGAGCTCGACGCCCACCTCGGGCACGACATCCGCAACCGCCGGTCGGTGCACGCCGAGATGGCCGGCCACCAGGCCGTGGTGCACCTGGCCTCTGTGCCGTACAACGCGCCGTGGCGCTCCGCCCTGGCCACCAACACGTGGGGGACCCGTGCCGTGCTGGCCGCCGCCCGCCACCACGGGATCGCCCGTCTCGTGAACCTCAGCTCCCTCCAGGCCACCGGGCTGTTCATGGGCCACCGGGTACCCGACGTGGTACCGATCGATGACCTCCACCGCTGCCGGCCGCGGACCCCCTACGAGGTGACCAAGTGGCTCGCCGAGCGCGACACCGCCCGGATCGCCGCCCGCACACCCGGGGCCCGCTGGGTGACGGTGCGGGTGCCTGCGGTGTGGGACGACGAGCGGGTGCGGGGGACGTGGGCCCGCTGGGCGCACGACGAGACCCGTCAGTGGACACCGTTCTGGGAGTACGGGGCCTTCCTGCACGTCGACGACCTCACCGCGCTCGTGGCCGCGGCGCTGGAGGCCGAGCTGGCAGAGCCGCATGTGGTCCTCACAGCCGCGGCCGCCGATGTGGGCGCCACGTGGACCGTGGCCGACCTGCTGGCGCGCCTCCACCCGCAGGTGCCGTGGCGCCACGACGGCGACCGGCGGGCGTTCGAAGCCGACCCGTACCGGAGCCTGGTGGACTCGACGCGGGCCGAGGCCGTCCTCGGCTGGCGGGCCGAGCGCCGGTTCCGGCCGCGGCCCGCGTCGGTGGACGACGGGCCCGGGGCCGACTGATCCGCCGAGGGGGCGCCGTCAGGACGCGGCGGAGGTCCCCGACGCCTCGGTGGGTGCCGGCGAGGTCGGGGGGCTCGGCGGGTCAAAGCGCAGACCGTCGAAGCGGCCGTCGGAGCGCCACTGGTCGATGAAGGCGAAGAACGCCCCCGGCCCAGCCGGGTAGCCGCCGGCGTCGAGGTGCTGGCGGCGCCCGATGGGCTGGCCCTCGTTGTTGTAGTAGCCGGGGGTGCAGTCGGGGTTGCCCAGGAACCCACCCGTGCCGCCAGCCAGCAGCTCGATCCACGCCTCCTCGGCGTCCTCGGTCGCCTCCACCCGCGGCGCGCCGGTGGCCTCGGCGTGGGCCACGACC
>DAIMFV010000105.1:0-10451 GCA_036724365.1 Acidimicrobiales bacterium
GTCGAGCAGCGCGGCCTGGCGGGTCTCGCCGGGCACCACGAACTCGGTGGGCTGCTCGAAGCGGCCGGTGACGTCGTCGATCACCGCCTCCAGGTGGGCCACCATGTCGGTGGTCACGAGCGAGGTGCCCGCCACCAGCTTGTGGCGGTTGCCCTCGTCGGTGGCCAGCTCGGCCATCAGGATCCAGAGGTCCCGCTCCACCCCGACCAGCAGGGCGTCGAGCTCGCCGCCGCGCTCGCACTCGGCGCGGGCCAGGCCGATGGCGGCCTGGGCCTCGTCGACCGTGCCGTAGGCCTCGGGTGCGGCCGAATCCTTGGCCACCCGACCCCCGCCGTACAGGCCGGTGGTGCCGTCGTCGCCCTTGCGGGTGTAGATCCTCATGCGTCGGTCCTCATGTGGCGGCGAGCCTACCGACGGGGGCGGACCGCGGCCCGGAAGGGACTTCGGTCACGTTGCGGGCCACCGGTAGGGTTCCAGCGTGACTGACTCCTTCCTCGACCTGGTGGCGGAGCGGGTCGTCGTGTACGACGGCGCGACCGGCACCTGGCTCCAGACCCAGAACCTCACCGCCGACGACTTCGGCGGCGATGCCCTCGAGGGCTGCACCGACTACCTGGGCATCACCCGCCCCGACGTCATCCGCGCCCTGCACACCGCCTACTTCGAGGTGGGCGCCGACGTGGTGGAGACCAACACCTTCGGCGCCTTCGGCGTACCCCTCGGCGAGTACGACCTGGCCCACCGGTCCCACGAGATCGCCAAGGCCAACGCCCTGCTGGCCCGGGAGGTGGCCGACAGCTTCTCCACGCCGGACCGCAAGCGCTACGTGGCCGGCTCGCTCGGACCCGGCACCAAGGCCCCGAGCCTCGACCAGATCCGCTTCGCCGAACTGCGCGACCACTACCAGGTGGCGGCCGAGGCCCTCCTCGAAGGGGGCGTCGACCTGTTCATCCTGGAGACGCACTTCGACCTGCTCGCCCTCAAGGCGTCGGTCATCGCCGCCCGGCGGGCCATGGCCAAGGTCGGCCGCCAGGTTCCGATCCAGGCCCAGGTCACCATGGAGCTCACCGGCCGCATGCTCGTGGGCACCGAGATCGCCGCCGCCCTCGCCGCCATCGACCCGCTGCAGGTCGACATCATCGGCCTCAACTGCGCCACCGGTCCGGCGGAGATGGGCGAGCACGTGCGCCACCTCTCCCACCACGCCCGCATGCCGATCTCGGTCCTGCCCAACGCCGGCCTGCCGTCGGTGGTCGACGGCCAGATGCACTACGACCTCACCCCCGCCGAGCTGGAGGCGCACCAGCGCCGCTTCGTGGAGGAACTGGGCGTACAGGTGATCGGTGGGTGCTGCGGCACCACGCCCGAGTACATCCAGCTCCTCGCCGACATGGCCCCGAACCTCACCCCCGCCCCCCGCAACCCGGTGCACGAACCGTCGGTCACGTCGATCTACTCGCCGGTGGCCCTGCACCAGGACACGTCGTTCCTGATGATCGGCGAGCGCACCAACGCCAACGGATCCAGGAAGTTCCGCGAGGCCATGCTCGAGGGCGACTACGACACGTGCACCGCCATGGCCACCCAGCAGGTCAAGGAGGGCGCCCACGTCCTCGACGTGTGCGTCGACTACGTGGGCCGCGACGGCACCGCAGACATGGACGAGGTGGCCAAGCGCTTCGCCACCCAGGCCAACGCGCCACTGGTGCTCGACTCCACCGAGCCCGAGGTGATCGAGGCCGGGCTCCAGTGGGTGGGCGGCCGGGCCATCGTCAACTCCGCAAACCTCGAAGACGGCTACGCCGAGGGCTCCCGCCTGGACCGCGTGTTCAAGCTGGCCAAGGAGTACGGCGCCGCCGTCATCTGCCTGTGCATCGACGAGGAGGGCCAGGCCCGAGACGTGGAGTGGAAGGTCCGGGTGGCGCACCGCATCGCCGACCTGGCCGTGAACACCTACGGCCTGGAGACCAGCGACCTCATCTTCGACGCCCTCACCTTCCCGCTCTCCACGGGCGGCGACGACCTCCGCGGCGACGCCATGGCCACCATCGAGGCCATCCGTCGCATCAAGGCCGAGATCCCCGGCTGCTTCACCACCCTCGGCGTGTCGAACGTGAGCTTCGGCCTGTCGCCGGCGGCACGCCACGTGCTGAACAGCGTGTTCATCCACGAGTGCGTGGAGGCCGGCATGGACTCTGCCATCGTCCACGCCTCCAAGATCCTCCCGCTCAGCCGCATCCCCGAGGAGCAGCGCAACGTGGCGCTGGACCTCATCTACGACCGCCGGGGCGCCGCGGGTGTCCTGTCGGACGGAGACGACGCCTACGACCCGCTCACCCGCTTGCTCGACATCTTCGCCGACGTCAAGGTCCAGACCGTCGAGAAGGAGGACCGCTCGGGCTGGCCGGTCGGCCAGCGCCTGCACCACCGCATCATCGACGGCGACCGCGACGGGCTCACCGACGACCTCGATCAGGCCATGGCCGAGGGCATCACCCCGCTCGCGATCATCAACGAGCACCTGCTCGGCGGCATGAAGGTGGTGGGCGAGCTGTTCGGCTCCGGCGAGATGCAGCTCCCGTTCGTGTTGCAGTCGGCCGAGACCATGAAGACCTCGGTCGCCTACCTCGAACCCCACATGGAGAAGGTGGAGGGAGACGAGGGCAAGGGTCGCATCGTGCTGGCCACGGTGAAGGGCGACGTCCACGACATCGGCAAGAACCTCGTCGACATCATCCTCACCAACAACGGCTACGAGGTGCACAACATCGGCATCAAGGTGTCGATCGCCGAGATGATCGAGAAGGCCCTGGAGGTGCGCGCCGACGCCATCGGCATGAGCGGCCTGCTCGTGAAGAGCACGCTCATCATGCGTGACAACCTCCAGGAGCTGAACGCCCGCGAGCTGGCCCACATCCCGGTGCTGCTCGGCGGGGCCGCCCTCACCCGTTCCTACGTGGAGCGAGACCTGCGAGACATCTACGACGGCCGCCTGTTCTACGGCAAGGACGCCTTCGAGGGGCTCCGGGTCATGGACCGCCTGGGCGAGATCCGGCGGGACCCCGCGGCCGACGACCCCGACTGGGGCCGGGTGCCGTCGGAGTCCAAGGTGCCGTCCCGCCTGCACGACGGCCCCACCGCGGAGGAGCTGGCCGCCCTGCCGGCGCGCTCACCGGAGGTGGAGATCGACAACCCGGTGTTCGTCCCGCCGTTCACCGGCAGCCGCATCGTGAAGGGCATCCCGCTCGACGACATCGCCGCCTACCTGAACGAGACCACCCTCTTCCGCAACCAGTGGGGCTACCGGCCCGAGGACGGCGAGGACGACGCCGCCTTCAAGGAGCGCGTGCGGCCGCTGCTGCGCGAGCAACTGGCCAAGGCCCGCGCCGACGACCTGCTGGTCCCGCAGGTGGTCTACGGCTACTGGCCGGCCAACGGCGACGGCACCGACCTGGTGGTGTGGGCCGACGAGTCGCGCGACACCGAGGTCACGCGCTTCCCGTTCCCCCGCTCCACGCGTGATCCGCACCTGTGCATCGCCGACTTCTTCCGACCCATCGAGTCCGACGAGGTCGACTACGTCGCCTTCCAGATCGTCACCATGGGCGAGCGGGTGTCGGCGCGCACCAAGGAGCTGTTCGACGCCGACCAGTACAACGACTACCTGATGCTGCACGGCATCGGGGTGGAGATGGCCGAGGCCCTCGCCGAGTACTGGCACCGCCGGGTCCGCGAGGAGTGGGGCTTCGCCGACGAGGACGGGCCCAGCCTGGCCGGGCTGTTCCGCCAGCAGTACCGCGGCGGGCGCTACTCGTGGGGCTACCCCGCCTGCCCCGACCTGGCCGACAACGAACGGGTGGCCCACCTGCTCGACGCCGCCCGGATCGGGATCGAGGTCAACGAGGAGACGGGCTTCCAGTTCCAGCCCGAGCAGTCCACCAGCGCCATCATCTGCCACCACCCCCGGGCCAAGTACTTCGTGGCCCGCTGAGGTCGGCGCGTCACGGGGCGCATCACTGCACCCAGGTGCCGCCGGTCTCCTGCAGGTGGCGCAGGGCGTTGCGCGAGTCTCGGCCCCGGGCGATGCCGAAGGTCTCCTCGTCGACCACCAGCACCCACAGGTAGGTGACCGGCCCGCCCCGGCGGGTGAGGCCGCGCAGATCGGGTGGGGGCAGGTCGGGGTGGAACGGCGGGCGGGCGGTGAGCAGCAGCGCCGCCTTGTCGGCACCGAACGCCGGGAACGAGCCCACCGTGCCGCCGATGGTGTGGCCCTCACCGAGCCAGGTGCACCGGCCGAACGGCACCTGGGCCAGCGCACCCAGCAACTCGACGCCCACCTGGTCGGGTTGCGAGCGGGCGATCACCAGCTCGATCCGGGCCGCCGAGTCGGGCTGGTCGTGGTACTCCTCCACCCCGGCCATCCGCTGGGACGACAACCCGGTGCTGGCGGTGACCCAGATGTCGTGGTCGCCGTAGCGGTGACGGCTGGCGATCAGCTCGGGGAAGGAGGACTCGCCGAGCGGCCACGCCACCTCCTGGGGCCCGATCGCCTGCTCGAGGTGGGCGATCCCGGTGGAGCGGATGTGACCCCAGGCCTGGTCGGTCCGCCACGCCCAGAAGTCGCGCGACTCCTCGACCTTGGAGGTGAGCAGGTCCAGGGCCTCGGCGGACAGCTCCCAGGCGATCGGCGTGTGGCCCTGGGCGTAGCGGGAGTACCCGTAGAAGTCGTCTCGCCCACCCCAACCGGGCACCACGGCCACGATGCCCTCGCCGTCGACCAGGGCCACGCCGTCGCCCTCCTCGAACCACACGAACTCCACGTCCTGCAGCGGCGGACAGCCCTCGGGGTGGCGGGTGCCGGTGGCCGCCATGCGCGGCGGGCCCCCGTCGTCGTTGCGGACCGTGGTGTCGGTGGGGTCGGGCGGGTGGACGGGTGCCACCGCCTGGTTGGCGACCCACACCGCGGAGCTGGTCTCGGCCGCTTCGCCGGTGACGTCCTCGAGGTACAGGTAGATGTCGCCCGAACCGCGCAGGAGCACGGCACGACGACTGCCGTACGGACTGGTGGACCGCATCAGGAGCTCGGGCACGACCCCTCCATCGGCACGAGCGGCCCCGACGTGAACCACCGGCGCTCGATGAGCCTCATCGGGGGGGCGGCAGGCGCTGCCGCAGGCTCAGGGCCGGGGCGAACAGATCGCCGTGCTCGGCCACCCGCCCCAGCACCTCGGCCGCCTCGAACACGAGCGGGGCACCTCCCGCCCCGGCGGTGACCTCGTCCCAGGTGACGGGCGTGGACACGGTGGGCCGGGCGCGGGCCCGCAGCGAGTAGACGCCGATGGTGGTCTTGTGGCGGCTGTTCTGGCTCCAGTCGATGAGCACGCGGTCGGTGCGGGCCGCCTTGGCCTGGGTGGTGACCACCAGGGTGGGGTGGGCCCGTTCCAACACCTGGGCCACGGCGAGCGCCACCGACGACGTGTGCTCGTGGGTGTGGGGCTCGTTGAGCGGCACGTAGACCTGCAGGCCCTTGGATCCCGACGTCTTGGCCACGCAGTCCAGGTCGAGCCCGGCGAGGGTGTCACGGATCCACAGCCCCACCTCGCAGCACTCCACGATCGACGTGCCCGGGCCCGGATCCAGGTCGAACACCACCATGGTGGGCGTGTCGATGTCACCCGCCCGGGCCATGGGGGCGTGCAGTTCGAGGGCGGCGAGGTTGGCCGCCCACGCCAGCGCCGCCGGCGTGTCGAGCACGCAGTAGCCGATGGTGCCGTTGCGGTCTCCGGGGCCCGGCGCGGTGTGCACCCACTCAGGGCGGTGCGACGGGCACCGCTTCTCGAAGAAGCCCTCGCCGTCGACGCCGTTCGGGAAGCGCTTGAGCGTGATCCCCCGGTCGCCCAGGTGGCCCAGGATCACCGGGGCGATGCGCACGTAGTAGTCGATCACCTCGGCCTTGGTGAACCCGACCTCGGGGTAGAGCACCTTGTCCAGGTTGGAGACCGACAGCTCCCGGCCGTCCACCTCCACGGTGACGCGGGTGCTGGCCACGACGAGGCGCTCGACCCGCTCAGGCGGACTTGCGGGTACGGCCGGCGGCCTTCTTGGCCGGAGCCTTCGCCGCCGCGGGCTTGGTGGCCGCCGACTTCTTCGGTGCCGCCTTCCGGGCCGCCGGCTTGCGCGTGGGCACGGCCTCGGACCCGTTGCCCACGTCATCACCCACGTCGTCGCCGGCTTCGTGGCCGGTGGGGTGCCGGCCGCGGGCCGCCTTGGCCGCGGCCACGCTGGCCTCCAACGCCGCCATGAGGTCGATCACCTTGCTGGCCTCGACCGGCACCGGGGCCTCCACCAGGCCCTCCTCACCCGCGGCCTTGCGCTCGATGAGCTCCAGCACCTTCTCGCGGTAGGTGTCCTGGAACGCGGCGGGGTCGAACTCGTCGGCGTCGAGGCTGGCGATGAGCTGGTTGGCCATCGCCACCTCCTTGTCGCTCACCTCCGCCCGGGCCACGGCCTCCAGTTCGGGGATCTCGTCGGCCCCCCGGATCTCGTCGGCGTAGAGCATGGTGGACAGCACCAACGTGCCCGCGTCGGGGCGGATGGCCGCCAGGTACTCCTTGCCCCGCATCACGAACCGGGCGATGCCCACCTTCTGGGCCGCCGCCATGGCCTGCAGCAACAGCGCGTAGGGCTTGACGGTGGCCTCGTCGGGGGCCAGGTAGTAGGCGCTGTCGTAGACGATCGGGTTGATCGACGCCTGGTCGACGAACTCCAGCAGCTCGATGGTGCGGCTGGCCTCGGGATCGAGCGCGGCCAACTCGTCGTCGCTCACGATCACGTACTGGCCCGACGCCAGCTCGTAGCCCTTGGCGATGGCCTCGGCCGGGACCTCGGTGCCGTCGGCGTCGGACACCCGCTTCTGGCGGACCCGGGACCCCGACCGGGTGTCGATCTGGTTGAACCGCACGGTCTTGCGGGACGTGGCCGCGTACAGCTTCACCGGGATGCTGACGAGCCCGAAGCTGATGGATCCGTGCCAGATGGCGCGAGGCATGGTGACCAGCATCGCACCTCACCGGGCGCGATGCATCCGTCAGGCCAGGACGGCCCGGGCGACGAGGTCCTGGCCGAACGCCGTGAGGATGGCCAGGTAGAGCAGGCCGGTGGCCGCCATCACCGCCGAGTACTGCCGCTCCCGGAGGGCCAGGCGGGTGACCACCACCAACCCCAGGGTGGTGACCGCGCAGGTGACCCACATCCAGCCCAGGATGCCGCCGTAGTCGTCGTCGATGGTGCCGTTCAGCACCGACACCATGCCGACGGGGATCAGCATCACCGCCACGTGCACCGGCCAGATCCAGCCCGTCCACCGCACCAGTTCGAGCAGCGGCCCCCGGGCCAGGCCGGGCTGCACCAGGTACCAGTGGCCCAGCAGCATGGCGTCGGTGACCGCCCCGAGGAACGCCGCCCCCACCAGCACGCGCGCCACCGAGAGCCACGCCGGCGAGCCGGCGTCGACGCCCCCGGCCACCAGGCCGACCACCCCGATGAGCGGGGCCACCAGGTCCAGGACCGGCGGGAACTCGGCGGCCGCCTTGTCGAAGCGCTGCTCGTCTCGGTCGATGCCGGTCATGGCCGCCACCCGGGCCGACCGGCGCTCCACCGTCTCGCGCTGGCCGGCCACGCCCGCCGCCTTCCGCCGCACCGAGACCACCAACGCGGCGGTGGCGGCCAGCGCCACCCCCACCGCGGCCCCGTCCCGCACCGGCACCGGGCCGATCGCCTGGGCCACCAGCACCGAGGCCAGGGCCATGGCGCCGAACACGCCCCGCATGAGCCAGCCGTAGCCCAGGCCCACCTCCCGCCGACGGGTGGTGACCCAGGTGAAGAACAACCCGCCCACGGCCCACTGCAGCAGGAAGGTGGCGGCGTCGAGGCGGATCATGGCGTTCCCGGGATCATGGCGTTCCCGAGGGTACGGACCGCCGCCCGGCGGCCGGAAACCCGCCCCGGCATCGGACCGCCCTGGGGGACGGGTCGCCCCGGCCGCTACCGTCGGCCGTCGTGGACGAGCCATCCGAACCGCCGGCCCACGTGCTGTTCGTGGCCTCGTCGGGCGGCCACCTGGCCCACCTGCTGTGGCTGCGCCCCTGGTGGGACGGACTGCGCCGGACCTGGGTCACCTTCGACAAGCCCGACGCCCGCTCGCTGCTCGTCGACGAGGACGTCCGGTGGGCGTTCCACCCCACCACCCGCAACCTCAAGAACCTGGTGCGCAACCTGGTGCTGGCCGTCCGGCTGGTGCCCCGACTGCGCCCCGACGTGGTGGTCTCCACCGGGGCGGGGGTGGCGGTGCCGTTCTTCGTGGTGGCCTGGCTGCTGCGGATCCCCACCGTGTACGTGGAGGTGTTCGACCGCATCGACAGCCGCACCCTCACCGGGCGCCTGTGCCGGCCGTTCACCACCCGCTTCCTGGTGCAGTGGCCCGAGCAGCAACGGCTCTACCCCGGTTCCATCCTGATCGGACCGCTCCTGTGACCGAGGCCCCCCGGGTGGTGGTGAGCGTGGGCACCGATCACCACCCGTTCGACCGCCTGATCGACTGGATCGACAACTGGACCGCGGCTCACCCCGACGTGGCGGTGTTGGTGCAGCGGGGCTCGTCGCGGCCCCCGCGCACGGCCCGATCCGAGGCGCTGCTCGGCTACGACGAGCTGGTGGGAGCCATGGCCACGGCCGACGCCGTGGTGATCCAGGGCGGACCGGCCGGCATCGCCGACGCCCGCGGCGCCGGCCACCGCCCCGTGGTGGTGGCCCGCCGGCCGGACCTGGGCGAACACGTCGACGGCCACCAGGTCACCTTCACCCGCTGGATGGCGGAGCGGGACCAGATCGACCTGGCCGACGACGAGGCCACCCTCCACCGTCTGCTCGACGAGGCGCTCGACGATCCGTCGCGGTTCCGGGTGGCCGAGCGCCGGGGCCCGTCGCCCGCGGTGGCCGCCTTCGCGACGGTGGTCGACCCGCTGCTCGCCGAGCGCGCCGCCCGGACGCGACGGAGGCCGACCCGGGGGCCGGCCTCCGCCAGGGGGATCGACTGATCGCCGTCGGGCGACGGGAGCGGGTCAGACCAGCGCTCGCCGGCGCACGGCGAGGAGACCGCCACCACCGGCCACCAGGACCCCACCGATCACGAGCAGCTGCACCACGTCGGCCCCCGTCACCGGCAGCGGGGCGTCGGACGGCGTGGTGGGTGCCGCCGGGGTGGAGCGGAAGGTCTGGATCGGGGGTGTGGTGACCTCCACGGCCGGAGCCGGGGCGGTGTAGTCGGGGTTCTCCTGCGCCGACGCGGCCCCGGCCGTGGCCAGCACCAGGACGAAGGCGACGACTGCAACCTGGAAGAACCGCTTGATGCCCATGGGAGCAGGGTACGGCCGGGATGCCCGGAGGTCAACACGCAGCGTGGCCGAATGTCGAGATTGACTACTGACCGTAACAATCGCCCGACCCGGCACCGGGCCCCCACCACCCGTCCCGTCGCCCGCAGGATCCAGGTCAGGGACCGGCACCATCGTCCGCCCCGGACCGGGCCTCGGACTCGGCCGGGTCGACGTCGTCACCGAGCGGGACGGTCAGGTCGATGCCCCGGCGCCGGTCGACCGTGGGTTCGCGGTGACCGAGCACCAACCGGGTGCGGGGGATCCGGGCCGAGGGCTCGAGCGTGATGCCGTCGAGCCCCCGCGGCAGGGTCAGGGTGACCACCACCTCGGTGGTGGCGCCCGGGGCCAGCACCACCTCACCGCCGAGCACGCTGGTGGGACCGTCGACCCCGGCCAGGGTGGGCCGGACCCCGGTGATCCGCAGGTCGGTGCTGCCCGGTGGCACGTTGACCACCACGATCCCCCGGTACTCGCCCGCCGCCATGCCCTCGATGTTGGGACCGACCACGTAGCGCGGGCCGTCGACGGGACTGCCGTTGGCGACCGTGTAGGTGAGGGTGAGCCGGCGTCGACCGTCGGACGCCGGCTCGGTCTCCACCACGAGGGCGGTGTCCACGTGGGAGTCGAGCTTGTTGGCACCCCGGTTCACCAGGGCGACCGACAGCGACCGGTCGGTGAGGTGACCGTCGGCGCCCACAGCGGCCCAGGCGGCCCGGTCGTCGGGGTCGGTGGACCACACCAGCAGGTGCCGGCCCTGGACCGCCCCGGTCAGCGCGGTGGCCATCTCGTCGAGCTCCCACTCGCCGGCCTCGATCCGTTCGAACACCGCCCGAGCCACCGTGCCGAGCGCGTCGCGTCGTTGGTCGCGTTCGTCGCGCCCGTCACCGAACCGCGAGTACTGCCCGCGCAGCAGCTCGCCCCGCACGGTGTCGGCGTCGTAGGTGACGCCGTCGACCGTCACCGGGCCCACCACCCGCAGCAGGGCCCGCAGGGCGTCGACGTCGACGGAGATCACCC
>DAIMFV010000105.1:10461-11274 GCA_036724365.1 Acidimicrobiales bacterium
GGTTCACCGCCGGGCACCTTGGTCCACATCTCGGCCGCCGCCGCCGCGCTCTGCGGGAAGTCGGGGGTGAGACCCAGGTTGCGGAAGTCCCGGCCGGGGTCCAGCCAGGGCCAGTTGGTGGCCAGGTCGTCGCTCACGGCCACCGAGCCGGCCGGGAGCACCAGCTCCTGGGTGGGCCGGACCTCGCCCAGCGCCAGGCCCCCCTGGTCGAAGCGCACCACGCTGGCGGACAGGAACATGCCCGAGCCGGCCCGCATCTCGCCGTTGTTGGCCCCGAGGAGCAGGTACGGGGTGGGTCCGGCCAGCACGTCGGCCAGGGTGCGGGTGGCGTGCTCGGCCCGATCCAGGCCGGCCACGCTGTCGTCGCGCTCCGCGGCGACCTCGGTGACCGCCTCGGCCAGCGGGGTGATGAGGGCATCGGGTGAGCCCGGGTCGAGGGCGGCCATGCCGCGCCGGGTCTCGCCCATGAGGTCGGCCAGCCGTCCCAGCACCTCCAGGCGGCCCGGGCCGGTGTCGACCGGCCGTTCGGTGAGCGCCCCGAGCCGGTCGACGCCGTCCTGGGCCAGCGCCGTGGCCCCGTCGGCCGTGGCCACGACCCGGTCGGCGGCCCGGATGTGGCGCCCCAGCACCGGCACCACTCGCAGCGGGCTGAGCACGGGGCTGCGCAGTCGGGCCCGAGCGGTGGCGAAGTGGTCTCGCGCCCGGTCGAGGCGGACCGCGGTCTCGGGATCGAGGAGCGAGGCGGCGGTGGCCCCGTCACGGGCGGCGTCGAGCTCGTCGTGGCCGGCCTCGAGCGCCCGCCCTGCGTCGCGG
>DAIMFV010000106.1:0-11060 GCA_036724365.1 Acidimicrobiales bacterium
CACCAGGCCCGCCGAGAGCAGCGGGGCCAGGGCCAGCGTGGCGGTGGTGACGTAGCAGCCGGGGGTGGCGATCAGCCCCGGTCCCGCCAGTGCGGCCAGCTCGGGTCGGAACAGCTCCGGGAGGCCGTAGACGGCGTCGGCCAGCAACTCGGGCACGGTGTGGGCCGCGTGGTACCAACGCGGGTAGAGCGAGGCGTCCTTCAGGCGGAAGTCGGCGCCGAGGTCCACCACCAGGCGGCCCGGGGCGAGGAGGTCGGGGACCAGTTCCTGGGACGTGCCGTGGGGCAGCCCGCAGAACACCACGTCGAGGCGGTGGGCGTCGGCGAGCCCCCGGCGGGGGGGCACGAAGGTCAGCTCGGGATGGGCCACCGCCAGCGACGGGTAGAGGTCGGCCACCCGGGTGCCGGCCTGGCTGTCGCCGGTGGCCACCACCACCTCGAAGTCGGGGTGACCGGCCACCAGGCGCAGGAGCTCGGCCCCGGTGAACCCCGATGCCCCGATGATGCCGACCCGAACGACCATGGACCCAGACTATGCGGCAGCGTGCATGAGTATGCAACTCGGCGCGAGGCGGCCCGGGAGGGGGTTGACAAGGGTCACATTCTGGACAACCATCTGGACTCGTGTCCAGCAACGTGGTCCCGCTCCCCACCTCGGCGACCCGACGACACCTGTCGGATCGCCAGGCGCGCACCGTCTCCCGCCTGATCGAGGCTGCGCTCGAGGAGCTCACCGAGGTCGGCTACCCCACGCTCACCGTCCGAAGCGTCGCCAAGCGGGCGGGCGTGGCCCCGGCCACCGCCTACACGTACTTCGGGTCCAAGGAGCACCTGGTGGCCGAACTGTTCTGGCGCCGCTACGTGGCCCAGGGTCCCACCTACGACCCGTCCGACGGCCCCACCGCCCGCCGGGCCGCGGCCGTCCTCGGCGACTTCGCCATGGTGGCCGACGAGCCCGAACTGGCCGCCGCCTCCACCGTCGCCCTGCTGGCCGACGACCCGGAGGTGCGCGACCTCCGCCAGCGCATCGGCTCGGAGACCCACCGCCGCCTGATGGAGGCCCTCGGGCCCGACGCCGACCCGGTGGCCGTCCACACGCTGCTCCTCGCCACCAGCGGAGCCCTGCTCCAGGCCGGCACCGGCCACCTGGCCTACGACACCATCCCCGCACTGCTCGCCGACGTCGCCGACCTCGTCCTCGGACGGGACCGCTGACCGCCGGCCCCCCACCACCGCACCCCTCGGAGCCCCACGCCACATGACCGTCTCCACCGAGCCCCTCGTGTACGACCCGTACGCCTACGAGATCCACGAGGACCCGTACCCCACCTACGCCCGCCTCCGCGACGAGGCCCCCGTCTACCGCAACGAGGAGCGAGGGTTCTGGGCGCTCTCGCGCCACGCCGACGTGATGGCCGCCTTCCGCGACAGCGACCGCTTCTCCAACGCCCAGGGGGTGTCCACCGACCCGGCCGCGTCGGGACCCCACGCCCACCGCACCATGTCGTTCCTGGCCATGGATCCGCCGCAGCACGGCCGCATGCGCGGCCTGGTCTCGCGGGCCTTCACCCCCCGTCGGGTGGCCGAGATGGAGGACGGCATCCGGGCCCTCACCGTGCAGCACCTCGAACCCGCCCTCGCCACCGGCTCGTTCGACTTCGTGACCGATCTGGTCGGCAAGGTGCCGATGGACGTGATCTCGGAGATGCTGGCCGTGCCCCGCGATGACCGCAGCGAACTGCGGAGGCTGTCCGACCTGCTGGTGCACCGGGAAGAGGGCGTCACCGACGTGCCGCCCTCGGGCGTCGAGGCGGCGTTGTCGCTCGTCGTGTACTACGCCGACCTCATCGCCGACCGGCGGGCCCACCCCGGCACCGACCTGGTCTCGGCGCTCTGCGCCGCCGAGATCGAGGGCGATCGGCTCACCGACGACGAGATCACCGCGTTCTTGTTCCTCATGGTGGTCGCCGGCAACGAGACCACCACCAAGCTGCTCGCCCACGCCTGGTACTGGGGGTGGCGCAACCCCGACGAGTTGGCCAAGGCCTTCGCCGACGAGGCCCGCATCGCCGACTGGGTCGAGGAGACCCTCCGCTACGACACCTCCAGTCAGCTCCTCGCCCGGGTCACCACCTGCGACGTCGAACTGCACGGGATCACCATCCCGGCCCGTGACCGGGTGGTGCTGTTGGCCGGTTCGGCCAACCGCGACCCCCGGGCCTTCGCCGACCCCGACGTGTTCGACCTGGACGGCAACCGAGACGCCGGCATCGCCAGCTTCGGCGTGGGTCGCCACTTCTGCATGGGGGCGTCGCTGGCCCGCCTCGAGACCCGCGTGGTGCTCGAGGAGCTGGTCCGCCGGGTCCGTGGCTACGAGATCGACGAGTCGGGCGCCAGCCGGGTCCATTCGGTGAACGTGCGGGGCTTCGCCACCCTGCCCACCACGGTGGAGATGCGCTGATGCCCCGCTTCGATCCCCATCCAGACCGCCGGCCCGCAGTGGTCACCGGTGCCTCCTCGGGCATCGGTGCCGCCACCGCCCGGGCTCTGGCCACCGCCGGGCA
Source organism: Acidimicrobiales bacterium (assembly GCA_036724365.1). Classification (GTDB taxonomy): domain Bacteria; phylum Actinomycetota; class Acidimicrobiia; order Acidimicrobiales; family Iamiaceae; genus Aquihabitans. Next base: position 2,564 of record DAIMFV010000106.1, read on the forward strand.
CCCCGTGGTGCTCTCGGCCCGACGGGCCGACCGGCTCGAGGCCCTGGCCGAGGAGATCCGCCACGGTGGTGGCGAGGCCGCGGCCGTGGCCATGGACCTCGCCGACCCGGCCTCGATCGACGCCTTCTGCGAGCAGGCCGGCCAGCTCGGCCCGCCCGACGTCATCGTCTGCAACGCCGGCGAGGTGGTGCCGCTCACCGGCGTCCACGGCGACCCCGACGAGTTCGCCCGCTCGGTGCACGTCAACCTCCTGGGCTCGCAGCGCATCGCCGCCCGCCTCGGTCCGGCGATGGTGGCCCAGGGCCACGGCGACATCGTGTTCGTCACGTCCGACGTGGTGGTGCGCCAGCGCACCCACATGGCGGCCTACGTGGCCGCCAAGTCCGGGCTCGAGGGCCTGGCCCGGGCCATGCAGATGGAGCTCGAGGGTTCGGGCGTGCGGGTGGGCATGGTCCGCCCGGGCCCGGCCAGCACCGAACAGGGCACCACCTGGAGCGAGGACGTGATCAACGAGATCATGCCGTTCTGGTCCCTCTGGGGTCACCTGCGCCACAGCGGTGCCCTCCTCCCCGCCAACGTGGCCGACGCCATCGTCGCCATGGTCTCCACCCCCAAGGGCACGCACCTGAGCCTCATCGAGGTCCAGCCCGAAGCACCCGTACTCCCCGAACGGAGCCACTTCTCATGACGGTCACCGACGAACCCACCACCGCCCTGCCCGAACCGCCCTGGGTCTCGGGTGGCACCGGCGAGACCGGCCACCTCGAGGAGCTGCGCACCGACCCCATCGCCCTCATGCAGCGCGTGCGCGACGAGTGCGGCGACGTCGGCCAGTTCCGGCTCGCCGACAAGGAGTTGGTGCTGCTCACCGGCGCCGAGGCCAACGAGATCTTCTTCCGGGCCAGCGACGACGATCTCGACCAGGCGGCGGCTTACCCCTTCATGACGCCGGTGTTCGGCGAGGGCGTGGTGTTCGACGCCTCCCCGGAACGACGTCGTGAACAGCTCCACAACATGGCGTTGCGCGACAAGTTCATGCGCGGCCACGCCGAGACCATCCAGCGCGAGGTCGACGAGATGGTCGCCAAGTGGGACGACCAGGGCGAGATCGACCTCCTCGACTGGCTGGCCGAGCTCACCATCTACACGTCGTCGTCGTGCCTCATCGGCCGCAAGTTCCGCCTCGACCTGGACCACCGGTTCGCCGACCTCTACCACGACCTCGAGCGGGGCACCGATGCCATCGCGTTCGTGGATCCCTATGCCGACATCCCGAGCTTCCACGCCCGCGATGCCGCCCGCCGAGGCCTGGTGGAGCTGGTGCAGGGGATCATGGACCGTCGAGCCGCCGCCGGCCCGGTCGAGAACGACGACCGCGACCTCCTCGACGTCCTCATGTCCCTCACCGACGAGGACGGCGTCAACCGGTTCGACGCCGACAACATCACCGGCATGTTCATCTCGATGATGTTCGCCGGCCACCACACCACCTCGGGCACCGCGGCCTGGACGCTCATCGAGCTGCTGCGCCACCCCGAGGAGCTGGCCGCCGTGGTCGCCGAGCTCGACGAGCTCTACGCCGACGGCAGCGAGGTGAGCTACCAGGCGCTGCGCGAGATGCCCCGCCTGGAGAGCGCCATCAAGGAGGCCCTGCGCCTCCATCCGCCCCTCATCATCTTGATGCGGGTGGCCAACGTCGACGTCGAGGTGGGCGGCTACCGCATCCCCGCCGGCAAGATGGTGGCGGCCAGCCCCGCCATCTCCAACCGCCTTCCCGAGGCGTTCGGCGACGCCGACGTGTTCCGGCCGGGCCGGTACCTCGACGACCCCGCCGCCGACGTGGCCAACCCGTGGAACTGGATCCCGTTCGGGGCCGGCCGCCACCGGTGCGTGGGCGCCGCCTTCGCCATGATGCAGCTCAAGGCGATCTTCTCGGTCCTGCTCAAGGATTGGAGCTTCGAGGCCGCGCAACCGCTCGAGTCGTACCACGACGACCACTCCAAGATGGTGGTCCAGCTCGCCCAGCCCTGCCTGGCCCGGTACCGCCGACGCAGCGTCGACGAGCTGGCACCCGGCGCCACCGAGCACCACCACACCTTCGGCGCCCACGCCGACGACGCCCCGTCCACCCGCAGCGACGGGTGGCGCATCGCCGTCGACCGGGACCTCTGCCAGGGCCACGCCGTGTGCGAGGGCGAGGCGCCCAGCCTGTTCGCCGTCTCCAAGAAGGGCGAGCTCACGATCCTCGACGAACGCCCTCGGGACGACGCCCGAGAGCGGGCCGAGGCCGCCGTGCGCTTCTGCCCCACCCACGCCCTGTCCATCGTCGAAGACGACTGACCACCGATCACACCGATCACACCGACCACCACCGGTCACCACCGCCCCGCCGACCCCTGCTCGCAGGACGCACCCCCGAGAGGAAACCCTGATGGCTTCGTACCCCCGTGCCGAGATGGAAGAGATGGTGGAGCGCTGGCTCCAGGCCAACCGTGACGCCGAGGCGGCCGGCAACTGGGAGGCCATGGCCCTCATGTACGCCGAAGACGCCACCTACGGCTGGAACTACGGGCCCAAGGAGAACTTCATGGCCGTGGGCCGCGATGAGATCCGGGAGCTCGCGCTCGGCCTCGAGATGGGCGGGCTCGACGGGTGGGAGTACCCCTACGAGCACATCCTCATCGACGAGAAGAAGGGCATGGTGGTGGGCTTCTGGCGGCAGGTGGCCGACGCCGAGCGCCCTGGCGGCGGCACCTACGAGGTGGCGGGCATCGGCGGGAGCTGGTTCCTCTACGGCGGCAACTTCGAGTGGGCGTGGCAACGCGACTGGTTCGACTTCGGCAACGCTGCCGCCCTCTTCATGGAGATGATGACCGACGGCACCCTGTCGGAGGGCATGACCGCCCGCATGGAGCGATCCCTGAAGCCGGGCCAGCTCCCCGGGCACTACCAGCTGGCCGACACCCCGGTGGGCCTGTGGGAGATGCCCTCGTGAGCGGGCTCCGCGACGGCCTGGACCGAAACCTGATCGGCGGGAAGCTCGTCGCGTCGTCGGCCGGCACCACGTTCGAGACGCTCAACCCGGCCACCGAGGAGGTCCTCGGCGTGGCCGCCGACGGCACCGCGGCAGACATGGACGCCGCCATCGACGCGGCCCGCCGCGCCTTCGACGGCGATGTCGGCGGCTGGACCACCGACGTGGCGTTCCGCGCCCGTTGCCTGCGACAGCTCCGCGACGCCATGCAGAGCCACAGCGAGGAGTTGCGGGAGCTCACCATCGCCGAGGTGGGCGCCCCGCGCTTCCTCACCACCCTCGCCCAGCTCGACTCACCGGTCGAGGATCTGGGCTACGCGGCTGATCTGGCCGAGGGCTACGAGGGGTGGAAGGTCGACCTGGGCGCGGCCAAACCCGCCGGGGTGCCGAGCCACCGCTGGGTGCTGCGCGAACCGGCCGGGGTGGTCGGGGCGATCACCCCGTGGAACTTCCCGCACCAGATCAACCTGGCCAAGGTGGGCCCGGCGCTGGCCGCCGGCTGCACCGTGGTCCTCAAGCCCGCGCCCGACACCCCGTGGGCGGCGTCCGCCGTGGCCCACCTGGCCGCCACCGAGACCGACATCCCCGCCGGCGTCTTGAACGTGGTCAACTCGTCCGACCACGCCCTGGGGGCCATGCTCTCCACCGATCCCCGGGTCGACCTGGTGTCGTTCACCGGGTCCACGGCCACCGGCCGCAAGGTGATGGCCTCGGCGGCCGAGACCCTCAAGCGGGTGTTCCTGGAGCTGGGCGGCAAGTCGGCGTTCATCATCCTCGACGCCGCCGACCTCGGCTCAGCCGCCGCCCTCGCCGCCTTCACCGCCTGTACCCACGCCGGTCAGGGCTGTGCCATCACCACCCGCCTGCTGGTGCCCCGCGCCCGGTACGACGAGGCCGTGGAGGCCACCGCCGCGACCATGGGCGCCCTGCCCGCCGGAGACCCGAACGACCCCGGCACCATCTGCGGGCCGGTGATCTCGGCCCGTCAGCGCGACCGCATCGAGGAGTACCTCCGTCTCGCCGTCGCCGAGGGCGGATCGTTCGCGGTGGGTGGTGGCCGGCCCGCCGACAAGGACCGGGGCTTCTTCATCGAGCCCACCCTGGTCACCGGCCTCGACAACAGCGCCCGCGTGGCCCGCGAGGAGATCTTCGGCCCCGTCCTCACGATCATCCCCCACGACGGCGACGACGACGCGGTGCGCATCGCCAACGACTCCCCGTACGGCTTGTCCGGCGCCGTCCACAGCGCCGACCCCGAGCGGGCGTGGGCCGTGGCCCGCCGGGTCCGCACCGGCACCATGAGCATCAACGGAGGCGTCTGGTACGGCGGCGACGTGCCCTTCGGTGGCTACAAGGCCTCCGGCATCGGACGGGAGATGGGTGTGGCCGGCTTCGAGGAGTACCTCGAGACCAAGTCGGTGGCCACCCCGGCGTAGCCAACCCGAGCCACGACCCGACCGACGTCGCGAACGTCGCCGGACCGCCGACCGATCCATCGGCCGAGGGCCAGGCGACGACGCAGCCCCCGACCACGAGGCCAGCGACGAGAAGCCAGAGCGCCACCCCGTCCAGCGCAGCCCGAGCACCAACCGCACCACCCCATGACGAGACACGACAGGAAGCGAGCACGACCATGAGCAGGTTCGACGGAAAGGTGGCCATCGTCACCGGCGCCGCCGGTGGCATCGGCGAGGCCTACGCCCGCGCCCTGGCCGCCCAGGGCGCCTCGGTGGTGGTGGCCGATCTCGACGAGGCGAAGGGCGAGGCGACCGCCGCCGACATCGCCTCCGCCGGCGGCGGCGACGCCGTCTTCGTGAAGGTCGACGTGAGTGACCCCGCCTCCACCCTCGAGATGGCCGACGCCACCCTGGAGCGCTTCGGTGGCATCGACCTGCTGGTCAACAACGCCGCCATCTACGGGACCATGCAGTTCGACCTGCTGATCAGCGTGGACTGGGACTACTACCAGCGCTTCATGAACGTGAACATGAACGGCGCCCTGCTGTGCACCCGGGCCTGCTACCCGCACATGGCCAAGCGGGGCGGCGGGGCCATCGTGAACCAGTCGTCCACCGCCGCCTGGCTGTACTCGGGCTTCTACGGCCTGGCCAAGGTGGGCGTGAACGGCCTGACCCAGCAGCTCGCCCACGAGCTGGGTGGACAGGGCATCCGGGTGAACGCCATCGCCCCCGGGCCCACCGACACCGAGGCCACCCGGGCCCAGGTGGGGGCCGACATGGTCAAGAGCCTGGTGAAGGACCTGGCCATCAAGCGTCCCGGCACCCCCACCGACATGGTGGGCGCCTGCCTGTTCCTGCTGTCCGACGACGCCGCCTGGGTGACGGGCCAGATCCTGGCCGTCGACGGCGGCCAGATCTTCCGCTCATGAGCGCCGCCGACGACCGCCGGGCGCGGGGCAAGGAGCAGATGCGCCAGGTCTACGGCTGGGACATCGAGCCCACCAAGCCCTTCGAGGAGCAGACCGTCGACCACCTCTTCGGCGAGGTGTGGGCCGGCACCGATCTCTCGGTGCGCGACCGGCGGCTGGTGCTGATCGGCCTGGCCGTGGGCTCCGGACAGACCGACGTCGCCGGCCTCCAGGCCGACAGCGCCCTGCGGTTGGGTGAGCTCGACGCCGCCGACCTGCGCTACCTCGTGACCTTCCTGGCCCACTACGCGGGCTGGCCCCGCGGTGCGGCCTTCAACAGCGAGGTCGAGACGATCATCGCCCGCCACGAGAAGGCCGCCGCGGCATCCGACGACGACCTGCCGTAGCGCACCGTCTCGCCACCCGACCACGAACCGACCACCGCCCCGGAGCCCGTCACCATGTCCACCGCCGACCCCTCCCCCGCCCGGGCCGAACAGCTCGCCGCCACGCCTTGGGCCGGACGCAGCCACGAGGAGCTCGCGCTCCTGGTCCGTGAGCTGTTGCTGTGCGGACACATGATCGACCGCTCAGGGATGCCCCACCTGATCCAGCTCTACGGCCGGGAGGGCATGACCCAGATCGCCATCGAGGAGTGGATGGGCGCCAGTCCCATCTACAGCAAGCGCATGCAGCGCCTGCTCGACTTCGAGACCACGACCGTGGCCACCATCTGCAAGAACATCCAGCTCGACATCGGCGGACCGCTGGAGTTCCTCGACTTCCGCTTCACGGTGCACGACGACGACCACGCGGACTTCCACCTGGACCACTGCGGGGCGCTGATGGACGTCGAGCCCATGGGCGAGGAGTACGTGCACGCCATGTGCCACACCATCGAGGACCCGACCTTCGACGCCACCGCCACCGCCAGCAACCCGCGGGCCCAGGTGCGCCCCGTCCACCGTCCGCCGCGGATCCCGGCCGACCGCCACCCCCACTGCGCCTGGACCATCACCGTGGTGCACGATGCCGAGCCGATCGAGTTCCCGGCCGAGGCCGTTCGGGTGCGCGACTCGGTCGCCGCCCGGCTGCCGTTGGCGGAGCGGCCCGCCGACCTTCCCGACGACGACGGCGCCGCCGACTACGCCGGCCCCATGGACCCCGACCTGCGCCTGTCGCGGTTCTCCTCGGCCACCCTGGCCGCCATCGCCGACGAGGTGGCCCTCCAGTGCCACCTGCTCTCGCGGGCCTTCCTGCTCCCCGTGGTGGACCGCTCCGGTGGACCAGAGGCTGCGGTCGTGGGCGGCAAGCAGGTGTGCGGCGTGGCCGGGCTGGCCACCAAGCGCCTGGCCGCCCTGCTCGACCTGGCCCCCGACCTGGACGGCGTGGCGGCCGTGCTGGCGGTGCACCCGGTGTTCCTGCCCCGCGCCTACGTGGACCTCCGCCTCACCACCGACCGCGACGCCCTCCTGGTGTCACTCGGCCCGGGGGCGGCCTTCGACGAGGCCGACGGTCTGAGCTGGCCGCAGATCCTGGTGGAGCACGACGACCGGGGCCTGGTCGCCGCCGTCCACGGTCTGGCGCCCACCGCCCGGGTGGAGCGGACCGACCCGGTGGGCGGCGCGCTGGCCACCTGGCGGATCACCATCGACCCGTCGGCCGAGCCGGCCCGCCAGTTCGACGAGGGCACGCTCACCGAGTTCTCCACCGGCCCCGACTTCACGTGCACCCGCCCGGGCTGACCCGTCCGTCCGGTCTGACCCGTCCGTCCGGTCTGACCCGTCCGCCCGGGCTGTCCCGCCCGCCAGAGTCGACCCGCACCGCCGACCGGTCGAGCAGCCCACGGTCGAGCGGTCCGACCGGTCCAGACCACCCGTGGCCAGCCGTGCCGTCGAAGGTGACCGTCCACCTCCGGCCCGGCGCGAGGGACCGGTAGGTTCCAGGCTCCGCCCCGCCACCCAGGAGACCCGCTGTGCCGCTCGAACCCCGCGTCCACTGGCTCACCCGCACGCTGCGCACCCTCGATCGCCGATCCGCCAGTGCGTCGATGGCCGATCGGCGACGGCAGTCGGCGGCCGTGTCCCGCCGCGGCGCCGTGCTCGTCATGCCCAAGGGCCCGGCGCCCGCCGAGCAGCGTGACATCCAGGTCCCCGTCGACGCCGGGCGCATCCGGGTCCGCTTGTACCGACCCCACGGGTCCGGCCCGCTCCCGCTCTACGTGTTCCTCCACGGCGGCGGGTGGTGCGTGGGCACCGTGGAGGAACGAGACAGCCGGTGCCGGGCCGTCGCCGACGGGGCCCGGTGCACGGTCGCCTCGGTCGACTACCGGATGGCCCCCGAGAACGCCTACCCGGTGCCCGCCGAGGACTGCTACGCCGCCCTCACCTGGCTGGTCGACCACGCCGACGAGCTGGACATCGACGCCACGCGCGTCGCCATCGGCGGCGAGTCGGCCGGGGGCAACCTGGCCGCGGTCGTGTGCCTGATGGCCCGGGACCGCTCCGGGCCCTCGATCGTGCACCAGTGGCTGGACGTGCCCGCCACCGACCTCACCCTCTCCCAGCCGTCGTTCCGCGACGTGCCCGACGGCTACCTGCTGGACCGCGCCAGCATCGACGAGTACCTGGCCTGCTACCTCACCGACCCCGCACAGGCCACCGAGCCCTACGCCTCTCCCCTGCTGGCCGCCGACCACCACGGCCTGCCGCCGGCCTGGATCATGAGCGCGGAGTACGACAAGCTCCGCGACGACGGCCGGGTGTACGCCGAGGCCCTGGAGGCCGCCGGCGTGCCCGTCACCTACCGGCTGCTCACCGGCCACGTGCACCCGTCGTTCGCCTTCACCCGACTCATCCCCTCGGCCGCCGCCTACGAGCGCGACGCCATCGCCGCCCTGGCCGCCGCCTTCGCCCGCTGACCCACCCCCACCCCACCAACCCCACACGAACTGGCGTAACTCCGGTCCACCCCCCGGACCTCAGCTACGCCGATTCGAGTGGGTGGGGCGGTCTCGCCAACCCCACGCGTTCTGGCGTACCTCCGGTCCACCCCCCGGACCTCAGCTACGCCGATTCGAGTGGGTGGGGCGGTCT
>DAIMFV010000107.1:0-11018 GCA_036724365.1 Acidimicrobiales bacterium
GCTGGCGCTGGCGGTCACCTTCATCGGCGGCGTGCAGAAGGCGCTGTCGGTGGGTTGGCGCGCCGCACCAGGTGGTCGACGTCCGTGGCCCGGGGCGGGACGAGGGGGACCCCGGGTCGACGGGCGGGTGCCGTCGGGGCCGGGCGTGTCCGAGTCCGGGTCTGGGTGACGATCCTAGAGGCCGGTGACCACTGGATTCCGGTCAGGCCCTCAGCCGTGGAGGCGCAGCCGCCGGGCCTGGTCGCTGGTGAGCAGCCGGTCGGGGTCGGCGGCGTCCCGCACCTTGCGCCACTCGTCGAGCCGTGGGTACATGGCGGGCAGCAGTTCGGGCGCCATGCGGCTGTCCTTCGCCAGGTAGAGGCGTCCGCCCACCTCCACCACCCGTTCATCGAGTCGGTCGAGCAGGGCGGCGAGGCCGGCCATGCCGACCGTCGGCACGTCGATGGCCAGGGTCCAGCCGGCCATCGGGAACGACAGCGGACCGTCGTTGCCGGGCCCGAACCGCTTCAACACGTTCAGGAACGAGCTGCAGCCGGCGTCGGACAGTCGGGTGATGATCCACCGCAGGTCGTCGGTGGCATCCAGGGGCAGGGCGCACTGCCATTGCAGGAAGCCCGACCGGCCGTACACCCGGTTCCAGTGGTGGACCATGTCGAGGGGGTGGAAGAACTGGCTGATGGTCTGCAGGTGGTCGCGCTGGCGCACCGGCGCCTTGCGGTACCAGGCCTCGTTGAAGACCCGGATGGTGGCCGGGTTGACCAGGCGTACCGAGGGACGCGCCGGCCAGGTGGCCAGGGTGCCCGAGCTGAACCGCCGGGGATCACGACGGCGTCGCCCGTCGAGCTGGTCGAGCCGGGCGAAGCCCCCGCGGCTGAGGATCGACCGGCCCATGGCCCGGCCCCTGGTCATGATGTCGACCCACGCCACCGAGTAGTCGTAGGCGTGATCACCCGACTCCATGAGGTCGAGCGTGGTGTCGAGGTCGGGGGTGCGGTCGGTGTCCACCGCCAGGTAGGCGGTCTCGATCGGGTGCAGCCGGATGGTGGCGTCGAGGATCAGGCCGGTGAGGCCCATCCCGCCGGCCGTGGCCCAGAAGAGCTCGGGCTGGTCGTGGGGGGTCGCCACCACCCGACCCTGGGCCGGCGTCACCAGCGTGATGGCCGTCACCGCGTCGCACCACGAGCCCACGCGGTGGTGGTTCTTGCCGTGGATGTCGGAGGCGATGGCGCCGCCGACGGTGACCTGGCGCGTGCCGGGGGTGACCGGTACGAACCAGCCGAGGGGCACCAGCCACCGCATGAGGTCGTGGAGGCTGGTCCCGGCATCGGCGGTGACCGTGCCGGCCTCGAGGTCGAGGTGGTGGATCCCCGACACGGCGGTGGTGTCGACCACCAGCCCACCGGCGTTCTGGGCGGGGTCGCCGTAGGACCGGCCCAGACCCCGGGCGATGAGGCCCCGCCGGCCGGGGCCCTCGATCCGGTCCAGGCAGGCCGCCAGCTCGTCGACCGACGTGGGGGTCAGCACCCGGGCCGGCGAGGGGCTGGTGCCGCCCCAGCCGGTGAGGGACGCGGTGGGGAGCTCGGCGGCTGCGGGGCCGGTGGGGTCGAGCCCGGTCACGGCCAGTACACCCCGGCCGCGAACACCGAGAACCAGACCACCCCGAAGCCCAGGAGGGACCGGTCGCCCATGACGACCTCCTCCGGTGCGCCGCCGTGGCCGGTGTCGACCAGCAGCGAGTAGCGGAGGACGGCCAGCGCGAAGGGCACGATCGACAGCTGGAACCAGGGGAACCCGCTGTCGGCGAGCGCGGCCTTCTCGAACGCCCACAGGCAGTAGCCCACCAGCACCACCGCCATGGAGGCGGTCTGGAGGTGGCTCAGGTACTCCAGCGAGTAGGTGCCGAGCGTGCGGCGGGTGCTGGCCGCCGCCTCGCCCAGGGCCTCCACCTCGGCCCGGCGCTTGGCCACCACCATGAACAGCGAGCCGAACGAGGCCACGATGAAGAACCAGTTGGAGATCGGCACGCCGGTGGCGGTGGCGCCGGCGATGGCGCGGAGCACGAACCCGGTGGCCACCGCCACCACGTCGACCACGGCCACGTGCTTGAGCCAGGTGCTGTAGGAGGTGGTGAGCACCACGTAGCTGGCCATCACCACGGTGAGGTGCCAGTCGATCAGGGCGGAGCCACCGACGCCGGCCACGACCAACACGGCGGCGAGCACCCGCGCCGTGGTGACCCCGATCTCGCCGGCGGCCACTGGTCGGGTGCGCTTGGTGGGATGAGCCCGGTCGGCCTCCACGTCGGCCGCGTCGTTCAAGAAGTAGGTCCCGGCCGAGGCCAGGCAGAAGCACACGAAGGCTCCGGCCGTCTGCAGGAACGCCTCGCGCTCGTCCAGGACTGCGGCGGCACCCGGGGCCGCGAAGACCAGCAGGTTCTTCACCCACTGCTTGGGTCTGGCCCCGGCGAGGACGGCCAGGGGCAGCGGGCGGCGACCGGCGCCGCCGGTGGTGGGCGGGGCGGGCTCCTGGAGCGTCACAGCACCTCGACGCCGGGGCCCTCGATGCAGCGTCGGGTGTCGAGCACCAGCGGGTGGTCCCGGACCAGGTCGAGGTCGAACTCGTCGTGGTCGACCAGCACCACCACGGCGTCGGCGCGGCGCACCTCGTCGGCGGTGAGCTCCACCAGCTCCGCCTCGCGGGCGGCGTGGCTGCGAGCGGGGTCGACGTGGGGGTCGGCCACGGCCACCTGGGCCTCGAGCTGGGTGAGCAGCTCGATCACGCGGGTGCTGGGTGATTCGCGGTCGTCGCCGGTGTTCTTCTTGTAGGCGAGGCCCAGCACCAGGATGCGCCGGCCCTTGACCGGCAGCTCCCGGCTGTTGAGGGCGGCGGCGAGCCGGCGCACGACGTAGTCGGGCATGTGCTCGTTGATCTCGTTGGCCAGCTCCACGAACCGGAAGGTCTGGCCGAGGGAGCGCTTCACCCGCCAGGACAGGTACGAGGGGTCGATCGGCAGGCAGTGGCCGCCCACGCCCGGGCCGGGCCGGAACGCCATGAACCCGAACGGCTTGCTCTCGGCGGCGTCGATGGCCTCCCAGATGTCGATGCCCAGGTCGCGGGCGAACATGGCCAGCTCGTTGACCAGGGCGATGTTGACGTGCCGGAAGGTGTTCTCCAGCAGCTTGGTGAGCTCGGCCTCCTCGGGGGAGCGCACCGGCACCGTGCGGTCGACCAACGCGTCGTAGAAGCCCTGCACCCGGGCCAGGCTCTCGGCGTCGATGCCCGACACCACCTTGGGCGTGGTCTCCAGCGTGTAGGTGGCGTTGCCCGGGTCGATGCGCTCGGGGCTGTAGCCGAGCTGGAACCCGGTGCCGGCCGTCAACCCGCTCGCCTGCTCCAGGATGGGGGCCACCAGTTCCTCGGTGGTGCCCGGGTAGGTGGTGGACTCCAGGATCACGCAGGCCCCGGGCTTGAGGTGGCCGCCCAGCACCGCCGCCGACGACTCGATGTAGCTGAGGTCGGGCAGGCCCTCTCGCAGGGGGGTGGGCACCGAGATCACCGCGATGTCGAACCCGGCCAGGTCGGCGGGGTCGGCACTGGCCCGGTAGCGACCGCTGGCGACCACGGCGCCCAGGCGGGCGTCGGGGATGTCTTCGATGTAGGACGAACCCGAGGCGAGCAGGTCGATCTTGGCCTTGTCGACGTCGAAGCCGACGACGTCGTAGCCCTGCTCGGCCGCCCGCACCGCGAGCGGGAGGCCCACGTAGCCCTGGCCCACGATGATCACCCGCTCGGCGGGGGTCTCGGTTCCAGACATCGCTGTGGCCCTCCCTGGGCTCGGGGCTCGCCGGTCGGTGGCGACCGTCGAGGGCGCGACGGTAGCACCGCGCCCCACGGGCCCGGCGGTGGGGCCCCGCTCCTACTTGGAGGCCGCCACCCGGCGCCACACCGGCCGGGGCAGGTGGCGGAGGACGGCGAACACGTAGCGGAGCTTGGCCGGGGACCACACCGTGTGGGCACCGCTGCGGAGGCCGCTCACGATGTCGGCGGCCACCGCCTCGGGGGTGGTGGCCATGGGTCCGTCGTCGAGGTGGGTGGTCATGGCGGTGCGCACGAATCCCGGGCGGACCACCAGCACCGACGCCCCCGTGCCCACCAGCGAGTCGCCCAGGCCCTGGGCGAAGGCGTCCAGGCCGGCCTTGGTGGATCCGTACACGAAGTTCTCGGGCCGCACCCGCTCGCCCGCCACCGACGAGAGGACCACGAGCGTACCGTGGCCCTGGCGGCGCAGGTGGTCGGCCACGGCCAGGCCCGACGACACCGCGCCCACGTAGTTGGTGGTGGCGGCGGCGGCCGCCGCCGCCGGGTCCCGATCGAACGCTCCCTGGTCGCCCAGGACCCCGAACGCCAACAGCACCGCGTCGAGGTCGGGGTGGGCGGCGAACACGCCGTCGATCACCGTGGCGTGGGTGTCGGGCGCGGCGGCGTCGAAGTCGACCACGTCGACCGTGGTGGCGCCGGCCGCCCGCAGCCGTTCGGCGTTGGCGGCCATGCGCTCGGGGCTGCGCCCGGCGAGCACCACGGTGCGGCAGCGGTCACGCGCGAGCAGTTCGCAGGTGGCGGCGGCGATGTCGGAACCTCCTCCGAGCACGAGGACGGACTGCACGGCGCCGAGGGCGTCTCGCATCGGATGGCTCCAGCGGGTGGGTGCGGGGACGGTGGGAACGGACGTGGACTGTAGGTGCTGTCCCGGCACCGGTACCCTGGGTGGCCCATGAGCACCCGGAAGCTGATCCTCGCCGCCCTCCTCTGCGGCGTGGCCATCCTGTTGGCGTTCACGGTCCAGCTCATGATGGTCTGACCGGCACCGGGCCGGTCGGGGCGGGTCTCCCCGCCCGGTAGGGTGGGCGTCGACCTGTGCCGGCCCGCCGGGCGAGCGCTCGTGCGCCTCGTCGTCGCCCCGTTCGCCGGCCCGAACGAGAGGACCACCGTGACCGACGCTGCCGGCACCGACAACCACTTCGACCTGATCGTGATCGGGGGAGGGCCCGGTGGCTACGGCGCCGCCCTGTACGGGGCGTCGGCCGGCCTCCGCGTGGCCGTGGTGGAGAAGGACAAGGTGGGGGGCACCTGCCTGCACCGGGGCTGCATCCCGGCCAAGGAGCTGCTCGAGACGGCCCACGTGTTCCGGTCCATCGGCCACGCCGCCGACTTCGGCGTCGAGGCCGGGGCGCCCACCCTGCGGTGGGGCACCACCATGGCCCGCAAGACCCAGGTGGTCGACGGCCTGTTCAACGGCCTGTCGGGCCTGCTCAAGCACCGCAAGGTCACCCTGTTCGCCGGCACCGGCACCCTGCGGGCCGACCGCTCCGTGCTGGTCACCGGGGCCGACGGCGAGACGGCCCAGCTCACCGGCGACGCCGTGGTGCTGGCCGCCGGCTCGGTGCCCCGCACCATCCCCGGTTTCGACGTGGGCGGCCCGATCCTCACCTCCGACGAGGTGTTCGAGCTCACCGAGCTGCCCGGCCGGGTGGCCGTGATCGGTGGCGGGGCCATCGGCTGCGAGTTCGCGTCGATGCTGTCGGACCTCGGCAGCCAGGTCACGATCCTCGAGGCCCTGCCCCAGGTCCTGCCCGGGGTCGACAAGGACGTGGTGGCCACCGTGTTGCGGTCGTTCAAGGGTCGGGGCATCGAGGTGCGCACCGGGGTGAAGGTCACCGGCCACACCCCCGGTGGCACCGGCACCTCCCTCACCGTCGAAGGCGCCGACCCCCTCGAGGTCGACGCCGTCATCGTGTCGGTCGGCCGCCGGCCCCTGTCCGACAGCCTCGGCCTCGACGGCACCGGCGTGGTGGTCGACGAGCGCGGGTACATCCAGGTCGACGAGCTGTGCCGCACCGCGGTCGACGGCGTGTGGGCCGTGGGCGACGTGATCGCCACCCCGGGGCTCGCCCACATCGGCTACGCCGAGGCGATCCTGGTGGTCAAGCAGCTCCTCGGCGAGGAGGCCGTCCCGGTCGACTACGCCAAGGTGCCCTGGTGCATCTACTGCCAACCCGAGGTGGCGTTCGTGGGCCTGTCGGAGCAGGCCGCCCGGGATGCCGGCTTCGACGTGGTGGTGTCCAAGCACCGCTGGGGCGGCAACAGCCGGGCGCTGATCATCGGTGACACCGAGGGCATGGTGAAGGTCATCGCCGAGAAGCGCGCCGACGGCACCGCCGGCCGGGTGCTCGGCGTGCACATGTCCGGCCCGTGGGTCACCGAGCAGCTCGGTCAGGGCTACCTGGCCGTGAACTGGGAGGCCACCGTCGACGACATCGCCCACTTCATCCAGCCCCACCCGTCGCTCTCGGAGAGCTTCGGCGAAGCCGTGCTCTCGCTCACCGGGCGCAGCCTCAACTCCTGATCACCCCTCACCACCGGGTGCTCGCACCGAGCGCCCACACCTGAGAAAGCGAGCCACCCCATGGCCGACATCGAGCTCCCGCAACTGGGAGAGAGCGTCACCGAAGGCACCATCACCCGGTGGTTCAAGGCGGTCGGTGACCAGGTGGCCGAGGACGAGCCGCTGTTCGAGGTGTCCACCGACAAGGTCGACTCCGAGGTGCCGTCGCCCGTGGCCGGGTACCTGGTGGAGATCCTCGTGCCCGAGGGCGACACCGTCGACGTGGGCACCAGGCTGGCCGTGGTGGCCGATGCCCCCGGTGCGGCGGGTGGTGCGCCCGCCGCCGAGGCGACCCCCGCGGCCGAGGCCGCGCCGGCGCCCGCGGCGGCGGCGGAGACGGCCCCTGCACCGGCTCCTGCCCCCGCTCCTGCCCCCGCTCCCGCTTCCGCACCGGCCCCCGCTCCCTCGCCGGCCCCGGCCGCCGCGGCGCCCAGCGCCACGGCCGGGATGCTGCTGTCGCCCGTGGTGCGCAAGCTGGTCGACGAGGCCGGCGTCGATCCCGCCGCGATCACGGGAACGGGTGTCGGCGGTCGCATCACCCGGGCCGATGTCGAGTCCCACCTCCCCGCCCGCGGGCCCGCCGCGGCGCCCTCCGCTCCCCTCGCCGTACCGGCGGGGTCCGATGCCCCGGTCCCCCTCAACAAGATCCGCCGCATCACCGCCGAGCACATGGTCCGGTCGCTGGGGACCTCCGCCCACGCGTACGTGAGCACCGAGGTCGACTACGAGGCGGTGGAGCGGGTCCGCCGGGCGGTCAAGGACTCGTTCAAGGTCGACGAGGGCGTGTCGCTCACCTACCTGCCGTTCGTGGCCCGGGCCCTCGTCGATGCCCTGGCCGAGTTCCCGCAGGTCAACGCGTCCATGGGCGACGAGGTCGAGCAGATCGTCGTGCACGGCAGCATCAACCTGGGCATCGCCGTCGACCTCGACCACGAGGGACTCATCGTGCCGGTGGTGCACGACATCCAGGACCAGCGCCTCCGGGCCATCGCCCGCAACATGGCCGAGCTGGCCGACCGGGCCCGGGCCCACGGCCTCACCGCCGACGACATCACCGGCGGCACCGTCACCATCACCAACGTGGGCAGCACCGGCAGCACCTTCCTGCTGCCGGTCATCAACCAGCCCCAGGTGATGATCCTGTCCACCGACGGTGTGGCCCGGAAGCCCGTGGTGGTCACCGACGGCGACGGGTCGGAGAGCATCGCCATCCGTTCGGTCGGCAACCTCACCCTCGGGTGGGACCACCGTGCCTTCGACGGCGCCTACGCCGCCCAGTTCCTGGCCCGGGTCCGCGAGATCCTCGAGACCCGCGACTGGGCCGCGGAGCTGTAGCCCGGCTGTCGGGCCGGAGCCCCGCCATGGCACGAGCCACCCCATCGGAGGATCCCCCCCGGCCGCTGCACGTGCGGTGGCTCGGGCGGGTGCGCTACCGCGACGCCCACGCCCTCCAGCACGGGTTGTTCGACCAGGGCGACCACGACCACCTGCTCCTCCTGGAGCACCCCCACGTGTACACGCTCGGCGTGCGGGCCGATCCGGCCCACGTGCTGGTGGACCCGACCTCGGTGGGCGCCGAGCTGGTGGCCACCGACCGGGGCGGCGACGTCACCTACCACGGCCCCGGCCAGCTCATCGGCTACCCGATCCTCACCCTGCCCGGCAAGGGTGCCGGCTCGCAGCCCGACACGGTGGCCTACGTCCGGTCGGTGGAGCAGCTCGTGATCGACTCGCTGGCCGACCTCGGCCTCGCCGCCGACCGGCTGGCCGACCACCCCGGCGTGTGGGTGGGGGTCGACACCGATCGGCCCCGCAAGATCTGCGCGATCGGTGTGCGGCTCACCCGAGGTCGGAGCCTGCACGGGTTCGGTCTGAACGTGGACCCCGACCTCGCCATGTTCGACCACATCGTGCCGTGCGGGATCCCCGACAAGGCCGTCACCTCGATGCGGGCCGAGGGGGTGGAGGCCACCATGGCCGAGGTGGTCGACGTGGTCACCACCCGGGCCGTCCAGCGGTGGGGCGCAGGCGGCCACGACCGCCTCGACGTGGTGTGGCGACATCGGGTCTCCGACCTCGCCCCGTTCTCCCGCGGTGCGGGTCCCGGCGCTCCCGCGGGGTCGGTGCGGGCCAGCGACCCGGTCCAGGGGGTCACGATCCCCGCCGCCGGTCCGGCCCCGGATGGAGCCGCACCGGGCACCTCGGTCCGGCTCCGCGGCCGTCTCGCCGAGGCCGGGGTGGCCCAGGGCCTCGCCATCGGGGAGCGCAAGCCGAGCTGGATGCGAGCCAAGGCCCGGTTCGGCCCCGACTACCTGCGGATCAAGCGCACCATGCGCGAGCTGTCGCTGGTGACGGTGTGCGAGGAGGCGGGCTGCCCCAACATCTCCGAGTGCTGGTCCGACGGCACGGCCACCTTCATGCTGTGCGGTGAGCGTTGCACGAGGGCCTGCGGCTTCTGCCTGGTCGACACCCGCCACCCCGAGCCGCTCGACGCCGCCGAGCCCGGTCACGTGGCCGAGGCCGTGGCGCGCATGGGCCTGCGGTACGCGGTGCTGACCATGGTGGCCCGAGACGACCTGGCCGACGGAGGGGCCGCCCACGTGGCGGCCACCGTGGCCGCCATCCGCCACCGCACCCCGGGGGTGGCGGTGGAAGCGCTGATCTCGGACTGCAAGGGAGACCCCGACGCGCTGCAGGTGATCTTCGACGCCCGACCCGAGGTGCTCAACCACAACGTGGAGACCGTGCCCCGCCTCCAGCGGGCCGCCCGACCCAGCGCGTCGTACGCCCGCAGCCTGGCGGTGCTGGCCCGGGCCAAGGCCGCCGGGCTCACCACCAAGTCCAGCCTCATCGTGGGCATGGGCGAGACGTTCGACGAGCTGGTGGGCACCCTGGCCGACCTGCGGGGCATCGGTGTCGACATCGTGACCATCGGTCAGTACCTGCGGCCCACCAGCAACCACCTCCCGGTGGACCGGTGGTGGACGCCCGACGAGCTCACCGAGCTCAAGCGGATCGGCGAGCACCTGGGCATCGGCCACGTCGAGGCGTCCCCGCTCACCCGGAGCAGCTACCACGCCCGCCAGGCCGCCGAGGCCGCCGATGCCGCCGAGGTGGGCGTCGGGGCGCCGGCCACCGCAGTCGGCGGCGCGTCCGGGCGGGCGGCGGTACCGTCCGGGCCATGACCGAACGAGCGATCACCACCCTGTTCGACGGCGGCGGGTTCTTCGAGGGACCCCGGTGGCGCGACGGCACCTGGTGGGTGTCCGACTTCTACCGCCACACCGTGTCGCGGTTCGCGCCCGACGGCACCGAGACCTTGGTGGTCGAGGTCGAGGCCCAGCCGTCCGGACTGGGGTGGCTGCCCGACGGTTCGCTCGTGATCTCGTCGATGAAGGACCACCGCGTCCTGCGCCTGGCCGACGGTGAGCTCACGGTGCTGGCCGACCTCTCCGGGCTGGTGGGCGGTCACCTGAACGACCTGGTGGTGAGCGAGGCCGGCCACATCTACGTGGGCAACTTCGGCTTCGACCTCATGGGCGGCGGGGCTCCCGCCACCGCCGACCTGATCCGGGTGGATCCCGACGGCCTCGTCACCGTGGTGGCCACCGACCTGCACTTCCCCAACGGATCGGTGATCACGCCCGACGGCTCCACCCTCATCGTGGGCGAGACCACCGGCAACCGCTACACCGCCTTCACCATCGGCCCCGACGGCTCCCTCCTGGCCCGACGGCCGTGGGCCACGTTCGCCCCGGTCCCCACGGCCGGCTCGTTCGCCGAACAGCTGGGCCAGCTGGTGGTGTCGCCCGACGGCTGCTCGCTCGATGCCGAGGGCCACATCTGGGCCGCCGATGCCCTGGGCAACCGGGTGCTGCGCGTGGCACCGGGCGGCGAGGTGGTCGAGGAGATCGCCGGCCCCGACGGCCTGGGCATCTACGCGTGCCAGCTCGGTGGCGAGTCCGGCACCACCTTGTTGTTGTGCTGCGCACCCGACTTCTTCGAGCACAACCGGGCCACGGCCCGCGAAGCGCGCCTCGCCACGGTCGAGGTCGACGTGCCCCACGCCGGTCTGCCGTAGTGCACGCCGACCGCCTGCGCCGGGTCCGGGCCGCCATGGCCGAGGCCGGGGTCGACGTGCTGCTGCTGTCGGTGGGGCCCGACCTGCCCTGGCTGATCGGCTACGAGGCGATGCCGTTGGAACGGCTCACGATGCTGGTGGTGCCGGCGGCGGGCGAGGCCACGCTGGTGGTGCCCCGGCTGGAGGCCCCGCGCGTCGTGGATCGCCCGGGGGTGTTCACCCTGGACCCGTTCGGGGAGACCGACGACCCGGTGGCCCGCGTGGCGGGTCTCGTGGGGCCCGGAGCGGGCGCCACCGTGGCGGTGGGTGACCGAACGTGGGCCCGCTTCGTGGTCGATCTGCAGGCGGCGCTCCCGCGGGCGGCCTGGCGGAAGGGCAGCGACGTCACCGGGCCGCTGCGGGCCGTGAAGGATGCGGCAGAGGTCGAGAGCCTGCGCCGGGCGGCGCAGGCCGCGGACCGGGTCGCGGCGCAGCTGCAGCAGGGCGAGATCGCCC
>DAIMFV010000108.1:0-1019 GCA_036724365.1 Acidimicrobiales bacterium
TTGGAACGCACCTCGACGCGGATCATGCCGTGGGTGGTGTCGCGCAGCTCGGCGCTCAGGACGGGGTCGCCCTCAGCGGCGGGCAGGGGGGCGTGAAGGCGCGTCTGCGCCCCGACCTGCCGGTGGACTTCCGGGGGATGGTCCGCACCCACGACACCGACGTGTGGGCCTTCGCCTGCACCACCTGCGGGTACCTGGAGCTCCAGCTGTTCGATCCGGCGGCCCTCGCCTTCGTCACCGAGCGGTGGCAGCCGGTACCCCCACCCGACGCCACCGCGCCGCCGTGAGGCCGGGAACCTGCTGATGCGACCGGTCGGAGACCCCCGCGTGGCCGCCGCCTTCGCCGCCGTGCCCCGCATCGGGTTCCTGCCCGCCCACCAGCGTCGGTTCGCCGCCGACGACCGACCGCTCGGGATCGGTCACGGCCAGACCAACTCGCAACCGACCACGGTGGCCAACATGTTGGAGCTGCTCGACGTGCACCCCGGCCAGCGGGTGCTCGACGTGGGAGCCGGTTCGGGGTGGACCACCGCCCTGCTCGGTGAGCTGGTGGGGCCCACCGGTCGGGTGGTCGGCCTCGAACTGGTCCCGGAGCTGGCCCACTGGGGAGCCGTCAACGTGAGCCGCCACCACCTGCCGTGGGCCACCGAGGCCGAACCGGCGCCCGGCGTGCTGGGCGCCCCCGACCAGGGCCCGTTCGACCGGATCCTGGTGTCGGCCGAGGCCGACGAGCTCCCCACCGACCTGGTGGAGCAGCTCGCGCCCGAGGGGATCCTGGTGGTCCCAGTCCGGGGCCGCATGCTGCGGGTGCGGCGCCACGCCGACGGCTCGACCACCACCGACCACCACGGCTGGTACTCGTTCGTGCCCCTGCTGCGGCACCAGGACGAACGTGCTGTTCTGCAGCTCACGCGCAGCCCGCCGGCCGGAGTAGACGGGTGTAGAGGTATCATAGGCGCCCTGCAGGATCAGGACCGGCACGGGGCTGCTTACGGGGTCCTTGACCGAGATCGGCGCGG
>DAIMFV010000108.1:1029-11013 GCA_036724365.1 Acidimicrobiales bacterium
CGCCCACCCCCGAGGAGCGACCCGTGACCGAGAGCCAGCACGCCTGGACCCACCTGTTGGCCACCCTCGCCGAGGTGGGCGAGCGCTTCGCCGGACCCGAGTGGGGGCTCACCGACCAAGACGACGTCGCCGAGGGCCTGCGCGTGGTCCTGCACCACCTGGCCACCGGCTTCGAGACCCAGTTCGACGATGACCCGGCCCACCCCCGGTTCCGCCCCATCGTCACCCCGTGGCGCAAGGCGCTGGGCGACAACGCCGACGCCCGCTACCACGACGCCCCCGTCCACCCCGACGGCACCTACCGGATCACCGGGCGCACCGGCGGCGCCGTCTACGTGTCGTTCACGGTGGAGGCCGGCGCCACCGGCGGCCGGTTCCCCACCGGCACGGTGGGGGTCATCAACGACACCGCCTTCGACATCGACGCCGCCGGGCGCTTCGAGCTGGTGCTGGGCGGACCGCCCCGCGACCGGGGCTGGCTGGCGCTGCCGTCCGACGCCTCCCGGGTCACGGTGCGGCACTACTGGGAGCAGCCCACGTCGCCGTGGGTGGCACCCGTGGCCGACCTCGCCCTCACCATCGACCTGGTCGACGGTGACGTCCCCGCGCCGCCACCGGCGCCCACCGATGCCCACGTGGCCGCGGCCATCCGCCGGCTGGCCACCTACGTGCGGGCCCGCACCGTCGACCTCCTGCCCCGACCCGGCGAGCAGGCGCCACCCGCCTTCGTGTCCCAGGTGCCCCACGAGTTCCCACCGCCGGTGCCGCCCGGCGACCACGCCCTGGCGGCGGGCGACGCCGCCTACTCGATGTCGCCCTACCTGCTCGGTCCCGACGACGCCCTGGTGATCCGGGCCCGCTGGCCCGAGTGCCGCTTCGCCAACGTGTCGCTCTGGAACCGCCAGCTCCAGACGTTCGACTACCTGCGGGGCCCGGTGAGCCTCAACCGGGCCCAGACCGTGCCCGACCGCGCCCAGGGGGGCGACGGGGACGACGGCTCGTTCACGGTGGTGGTGGCCCACCGCGATCCCGGTGTGCCCAACTGGCTCACCACCGAGGGCCGCCCGTTCGGCCTGGTGTTCTGGCGCTACTTCCTGCCCACCGGTCCCATTGCCACCCCCGAGGCCGAGGTGGTCCCGGTCGACTCCCTGGCCCGCTGATCCGCGGCGGGCGCCAGCACGTTTGCGACGTTCGCCGACCCCCGGGCTCCGGTTGCGGCCACCGATGCCAACGGCGCAAACGCCGCTCGGGCTCCGCAGCGCAGCGAGGAACGGCCCGATCGGAACCGACGGACGAGCGCCGAAGGCGCACCACGAGGACGACAGCGAATGGGCTCGTGGTGCTGCGGCCCACCCATCAAGCGATCCCCGTAGGGGTTCAGCCCTCGAGCGGCACCTGGTGGCGGGCGAGGTAGTCGGCCAGGTCGGCGCGCAGCCGGTCGGGGTCGAAGCCCCAGTCCGACGCGCTGTAGCGGTGCTCACCGTGCTTGCCGCGGGGCTTGGCGGCCAGGTAGGCGACCACGGCCTCGCGGTGCTCGGCGGTGACCTCGCGGCCGATGTCGGCGTAGGCGCCCTCGATGGCGGCGACCGGGTCGGCCATGAGGTCGGCGAAGCGCACATCGCCGTACACGCCGGGGAGGTCGCCTTCGGCCCGACGCCGTGACGCCGCTTCGAGGGCGTCGGTGAACAGGGCCGCCAGGAGCGGGGCCAAGACGTCGAGGTCCACGTGGTCGGTGCGCAGCCACTGGATCATGGCGGTGGTGTTCACGGTGGACGGCATGGTCCGGGCCGGGTCCCGGTGGGTGAGGATCACCGAAGCATCCGGGTAGGCGGCGAGCAGGTCGTCGAGCTGGAACACCCAGCCCGGTGTCTTGAGCAACCAGCGGCGCCGGGGGCGGCCGTGCTGCACCGTCTGCAGGACGGCGCGGTGGAAGGCCAGATCGGCCTGCACGTCCGGCGCCCAGCCGCCGGCGGTGGGATCGGCGAGGAGCATCATCCAGTGGCTGCCGGCGAAGGAGGGGGTGGTGAACGTGATGCACTCCACCGGCAGGTCCGACCGCAGCTCGTGGATGGCGGAGAACTCGGGTTGGACATCGGCCCACAGCTCCTGCTCGGCCTCGGTCATGGCGGTGACCTCGTGATCGGCGGTGCCGGGCGGGCGGAGGGGGTGCAAGACGTCGGTGGCCACCGGGGTGCGCAGCCCGGGGTCGAGGCCGAGCAGCTCGACCAAGATGGTGGTGCCGGAGCGGGCCGGACCGGTGACCACGATCGGCGCCTCCACCGCCTCATCCGCGATGGCGGGGTCCCGGCGCCACGCGTCGCCCATCAAGAAGCGGGTGCGAAGCGAACGCAGCAGCTCCTGGCGGGTCATCATCCGGCCGACCACGTGGAGGTCGGCCGCGTTGACCGACTCGACCAGGGCCCGGAGCCGACCCTCCCAGTCACCGTCGCCCAGATCGCCGGGGTCGGCGACTCCCGTGGACTCCCGGGCGTGGTCGAGCAGATGACCCGCCACCAACGGCACCACCCGGTGGGCGCCACCCGACGCCGGCCCCATGTCGTTGAGCCGGCGCACCCAGTCCGGCCGCCGGTAGCGCTCCCCCATCGTGGTGATCCCCATGGACCGCGAGTCAACCACCGAGTGCCCGGCCGCGCCGGGCGGCCCGGACGGGAATACTGGCGGGCGTGGAGATCGGCCTGGCCCTGCCCCAGATGACCGCGGGCCTCGACCGCGACCGGATCCGGGCGTGGTGCCGGGCGATCGACGACGGCCCGTTCTCGTCGGTCTCGGCCGGTGAGCGCATCACCTTCGACAACCTCGACGGGCGCACCCTGCTGGCGGCGGCCGCCGCCCTCACCGACCGGGTCCGGATCTTCTTCAACCTGGTGGTGGCGCCGTGGCACCCGCCGGCGTTGCTGG
This sequence comes from Acidimicrobiales bacterium, assembly GCA_036724365.1. Classification (GTDB taxonomy): domain Bacteria; phylum Actinomycetota; class Acidimicrobiia; order Acidimicrobiales; family Iamiaceae; genus Aquihabitans. Next base: position 3,949 of record DAIMFV010000108.1, read on the forward strand.
CCAAGGAGCTCGCGAGCCTCGACGTGCTGTCCCAGGGCCGGGTCGATGTGGCCCTGGGCGTGGGTGGCCGCCAGCAGGACTACGACGCCCTGGGCGCACCGTTCACCGGTCGCTTCGGTCGCCTCGACCGCACCGCCGCAGAACTGCGCCGGCTGTGGGCGGGGGGCCTGATCGACGACACCGGCGGAGGGGGCGACGGAGCCGACGGGGGCCACCCGGTGGGCCCGACGCCGGTGCAGCCGGGCGGTCCGCGTCTGCTGTGCAGCGGCACGGGGCCCCAGTCGCTGGCCCGGGCGGCGCGGTGGGCCGACGGGCTCTCGAGCTTCGCCCTGGAGGCGGCCCCGGCCGAGGTCACCTCCGTGTACGGCCTGGCCGACGCGGCGTGGGCCGACGCCGGCCGGGCCGAGCGTCCCCGACGGGTCACCGGCACCTTCGCGGCACTGGGCCCCGGAGCCGAGGCCACCCTGCACGCCTACGCCCGCCGCTACCTCGACGTGTTCGGCACCGACCTCGCCGCCGTGCTCGCCGCCGCCATGCCCGTGCACACCGACGAGGCGCTGCACACCTTCCTGACGGGCCTGGCCGCCGCGGGGTGCGACGAGGTGATCCTGGTGGCCGCCGACAACGACCCCGACCAGGTCAGGCGGTTCGCGGCCGCGGTCGAGGCCTTCCGCGCCGAGCCCGCCACCGCGGCGATCACCGGGCCCACCGCCTGATCCTGCCCAACAGCCGCGCGACTATCGTCGCCCGTTCCAGCGAGCGAACCGGAGCCGGGTGGAGATGCGACGACGACTGGTTGTGGCCATGGTGGGCGCAGCGGCCCTCGTGGGCGTGCTGACGGGGTGCAACCCCCTCACCGGGATCCAACAGGTCGCCACGGGAGGCGCCCATGCGTGTGCGCTCCACACCGACGGCACCGTGACGTGCTGGGGCGACAACAGCGAGGGACAACTCGGCGACGGCACCTTCGTGTCCAGCACCAGGCCGGTGACGGTCAGCGGGCTCAGCGACGCCGTGTCGCTCCGGGCCGGCAGCGCCCACACCTGCGCCGCCCTGGCCGACGGCACCGCCCGCTGCTGGGGTGACAACCTCGAGGGCTCGCTCGGCGACGGCACCACCGTCGACCGACCGCTCCCCGTGCCGGTGTCGGGCCTCTCCGACGTGGCCGTGATCGACCCGGGCGGCAACCACACGTGTGCCCTGCTCACCACCGGCACGGTGCGGTGCTGGGGCATGAACGTCTTCGGCCAGGTGGGCGACGGCACCACCACCCCCCGCCTCACGCCGGTGGCCGTGCCCGGTCTCACCGACGTCACCGACATCTCGGGGGGCAACCCCCCCCCCTGCGCCCGCCGCAGCGACGCCACCGCCCGGTGCTGGGGCAACAACGAGCTGGGCCTGGTCGGCGACGGCACCCAGGTGAACCGCAACCAACCCACCCAGGTCCTGCTCTCGAGCGTCGCGGCCATCGAGCTCGGCAGCCTGCAGACCTGCGCCCGAACCACCGTCGGCGGGGTGCACTGCTGGGGCTGGAACCAGCGGGGCGGTCTCGGCGACCCCGACACCATCGACCTCATCGAAGCCACCCCGACACCGGTGCCCGGCGTGGCGGGCGCGGTCGACCTCCAGACCGGTGGCGGCCACGTCTGCGTCGAACTGACCGATGGCACGCTGCGGTGCTGGGGCGACAACACCGTCGGCCAGCTCGGCGACGGCACCGTGAGCCCCTTCAGCGCCACACCGGTCACCGTGACCGGGGTGACGGCGCCCGAGCAGCTCGCCGTGGGGAGCGGGCGCACCTGCGTCCTGCCCGGTGACGGAACCGTGCAGTGCTGGGGCGTGGGATCGACCGCACCGGCCACCGTCCAGGCACCCGACGCCATCGGCTCGGTGACCGACCTGGCCACCGGTCCGGACCAGTCGTGCGCCGTCACCGCCAGCGGAGCCCTCGGCTGTTGGGGGGCGACCGACCCGGTGGCCACCCTGGTCCCGGGCGTCACCGCGGCCACCGCCGTGGCCATGGGACCGGTCCACGGCTGCGTGGTGGCCGGGGGGTCGGTGCGGTGCTGGGGCGCCAACGGTTCGGGCCAGTTGGGCGATGGAACCACGGTCTCGGCTCCCCTCACCGCCCTGGTGACCGTGGCCGGGGTCAGCGGCGCCGTCGACGTGGCGGTGGGCACCCAGCACTCGTGCGCGGTGCTGGCCGACGGCTCGGTGCGGTGCTGGGGCCAGGGCGTGGAGGGCCAGCTCGGCCACGGCGCCTTCGCCGACGCATCAGCGCCGGTCACCGTGTCCGGTCTCACCGACGCCGTGGCCGTCAGCAGCCGGGGGTTCCACACCTGCGCCCTGCGCAGCACCGGCGGCGTGCGGTGCTGGGGCTGGTCCGACGAAGGCCAGCTCGGCGACGGCACCGTGGATCCCAGCGCCACGCCCGTCGACGTGGTCGGGCTCACCGACGCCACGTCGCTCGCCGTCGGGGTGAACCACAGCTGCGTCGCCACCGCCGGCGGGGAGGTCTGGTGCTGGGGGGTCAACCTGAAGGGCGGCCTGGGCGACGGCTCCACCACCGCCAGCGCCGTCCCGGTCGCGGCCAGCGGGGTCAGCGGGGCCACCTCCGTGGCCGCCGGCACCTGGCACACGTGCGCGGTGCTCGGCGACGGGTCGGCCCGCTGCTGGGGTGACAACAGCGAGAGCCAGGCCGGGCAGCCGGCCGGCCCCAACCAGCTCCTGCCCGTGACCGTCGACGGGCTCTCCGGCGCGGTCCAGGCCTCGGCCGACCTGCGCAACTCGTGCGCGGTGCGCACCGACGCCACCGTCCGCTGCTGGGGCGACAACAGCCAGGGTCAGCTCGGCACCGGCACCACCGCGGACCGCCACCGCGCCGACCAGCCGGTGGTGACCGTCCGCTGACCCAGGGGCGACGGCTCCGGGACGGGTGCCGGCCCCGGCGATCCGATGCACGCCGTCCCGGTGCTGTGCGACGATGCCGACCATGGAGCCCATCGGTCGTCGTTCGTTGATCCTGGGGGCCGCCGCCACGGTGGCCACCCTCCGCCTGCAGAGCACCGGTCTCGCCCTGCCGTCCCCCGCCCGGACGGCCCGCCTCGACGCCGACCCGTTCGCGCTGGGAACCGCCACCGGTGACCCCACGGCGACGGGGTTCGTGGCCTGGACCCGGCTCGCTCCCGATCCCACCAACGGTGGTGGCATGGCGCCCGATCCGGTGGCGGTGGCGTGGGAGGTCGCCTCCGATCCTGGCTTCGCGTCGGTGGTGCAGAGCGGCACGGTGAACGCGATCGCGGACCTGGCCCACACCGTGCACGTCGACGTCGACGGCCTGGACCCCGATGCGGAGTGGTGGGTGCGCTTCAGCGCCGACGGCTTCGACAGCCCGGTGGCCCGCGGCCGCACCCTGCCCGCCTCGGGCACCACGCCCCTGCGGTTCGGATTCGTGTCGTGCCAGAACTACCCGTCGGGCTACTACACCGCCCTGCGGGCCCTGGCCGGTGAGGGCGTCGACCTGTGGCTGCACCTGGGCGACTACATCTACGAGAACGGGGGCACCGGTCCGGTGCGCTCGCAGGGTCCCGACGAGATCTTCACCCTGGCCGACTACCGGAACCGCTACGGCGTGTACAAGAGCGACCCCGACCTGCAGGCCGCCCACCACGCCGCCCCCATGGTGGCGGTGTGGGACGACCACGAGGTCGACAACAACTACGCCGACGAGGACGGTCAGAACGACCAGACGGCCGAGCAGATCCTCGCCCGGCGCACCGCGGGGTACCGGGCCTGGTTCGAGCACCTGCCGGTGCGCCTCACCGCCCCCACCGGCCCCGACCTGAAGATCTACCGCCGCTTCGAGTGGGGCGACCTGGCCACGTTCCACATGCTCGACGGCCGTCAATACCGCGACCCGGCCCCGTGTGGCGGCGCCATCGTGGAGTGCCCCGAACGGGTGGGTACGGGCCGCACGATGCTGGGCGCCGAACAGCGGCAGTGGCTGGCCGACGGGCTGGCCGCCTCCGACGCCGTCTGGGACGTGGTGGGCCAACAGACGGTGTTCGCCCCCATGCCCCTCGGACCGTTCTTCAACCTCGACCAGTGGGACGGCTACCCCGAGGACCGCCAGGCCGTGTGGGAGCTGCTGCGCCGCCGCCCCAACCCGGTGGTGTGCACGGGCGACATCCACGCCGCCGGCGTGGCCCGCCTCCACCACGACCTCGAGGACATCGCCAGCGAGCGGATCGGCACCGAACTCGTGGGCACGTCGGTCTCGTCCACCTTCCCGGCCGACCTGGTCGACGCGGCCGAAGGACTGATCGCCCCGCTCCCCTGGATCGACTACGTGAACCCCCGCCAGCGCGGCTACACGGTGGTCGATGTCACCGCCGGGAAGCTGGTGGCCACCTACAAGGTGGTGAGCGACACGAGCGTGCCCGACGGCACCATCTCGGTGGCCCACGTGGTGGAGGTCGACGCCCGCACCGGCACCAACCCGCCACCCACCACCTCGACCACCACCCCGGCGCCACCGTCGAGCCGACCCCCGGCGGCGCACCCCGCGGCCCCGCTCACCGGGGGCCCGCGCTACACGGGCTGACGACACGCACCGAGGTCGGTCCGCTACGTTCGGCGCAACCGGGGACCGAGGGGGACGGCCTGCCGTCCGGCCCCGAACGCAGCACCACAGGGGACAACCGCATGCACCGAACCGCCCGTCCACTTCGTCGTACCCGCGCCGCCGCCATCGGGTTGCTGGCCGCCGGCCTCCTCGCCGCCGGCTGCGGTGGCACCTCGTCGGAGGAGGGTGAGACCGGCACCACCGGTGGGGGCCAGACCCGTGAGGACCTGGGGCTCACGGTGGAGGCGGGCGAGTCGGGCCTGGCCGAGGCTGGCGAGCCCCAGCGCGGCGGCACGCTGGTCTACGGATTGGAAGCGGAGTCCAGCGCCGGCTTCTGCCTGTCGGAGTCGCAGCTCGCCATCTCCGGCATGGTGGTGGTGCGGGCGTTCTACGACACGCTGACCGTACCCAACGGCGAGGGCGGGTTCTCGCCCTACCTGGCCAAGTCGGTGACGCCCAACGAGGACCACACCGAGTGGACCATCACCCTGCGCGAGGGGATCACCTTCCACGACGGCTCGCCGCTCGACGCCACCGTGGTGAAGAACAACCTCGACGCCTACCGGGGTACGTACCCGGGGCGGCCGTCGCTGCTGTTCATGTTCATCCTCCAGGACATCGCCGACACGCGGGTCGACGATCCCCTCACGGTGACCGTCACCACCAAGCGTCCCTGGGTGAGCTTCCCGGCCTTCTTGTTCTCGTCGTCCCGGCTCGGGATCATGGCCCAGGCCCAGCTCGATGCACCGAGCGACGCCTGTGCCAGCAAGCCCATTGGCACCGGTCCGTTCCGGTTCGTGAGCTGGACCAAGAACCAGAAGCTGGTGGGCGAGCGCAACGAGGACTACTGGCAGATCGCCCCCGACGGCGAGCCCTACCCCTACGTCGACGGGATCGAGCTACGGCCGCTGCCCGACGGCAACGTGCGGGCCAACGCCATCGAGGCCGGCGACGTGAACATCATCCACAACGGCGAGGGCGAGAAGATCAAGAACACGTTCCGCCAGCTCCGCGATGCGGGCAAGGTGAACCTGCTGGTCTCCGACGAGCAGACCGAGGTGGCCTTCGTGCAGCTCAACACCAGCATCCCGCCGTTCGACGACGTGCGCATGCGCCGGGCGCTGGCTCACGGTGCCGACCGGGAGGACGCCAACCGCCGCATCAGCGCCGGGCTGCCCCAGGTGGCGTCGGGACCCTTCAGCCCCGGGTCCATCGGCTTCCTGGAAGACGCCGGGTTCCCCGAGTTCGACCCGGAGAAGGCAAAGGCCCTGATCGCCGAGTACCGGGCCGACACCGGCAACGACGGCTCCTTCGCCATCTCGGCCACCACCGACCCGATCGCCAAGCGCAGCGCCGAGGCGGTGCAGCAGCGGGCCAAGGAGCTGGGCCTCGACGTGGAGATCCAGATCGTCGACCAGGCCAGCCTGATCGACCGGGCCATCGCCGGCGACTTCGAGGCGATGACGTTCCGCAACTACCCCGGCGGCGATCCCGACCAGAACTACGTGTGGTGGTACGGCGACGGCAACCCGGTGAACTTCGGTCGCTGGGACGACCCCGAGCTGAACGCCCTGCTCGACGAGGGGCGCCAGACCGCCGACCCCGACGAGCGGAAGCGGATCTACCAGGACGTGAACCGCATCATGGCCAGCGAGGTCTACGGCTACTGGTCCACCTACGTGGTGTGGGCGGTGGTGACCGCGCCCGAGGTCCACGACATCTTCGGTCCCCCGCTCCCCGGCGACGATCCGTCGCAGCCCGGCGAGGCCACCACCGACGACCCGGCCCGACAGCCCGGGAGGGGCCTGGCCACCGCCCACTCCCTGATCGGGCTCTGGATCGAGCAGTGACGGCCGGCGGCGCGCTCCCCTACCACGAGCGGCCCATCGACGACCGTCCCGTCCACACCACGGACCTGCCGCCGACGCCCCAGCGCGACCGATCGATCCCGGCCGGTGCGTGGGTGGAGGCCCCCGAGTCCCTGCGCCATCTGGGCCACGACCTGCCGGGTTCCCCCGAGGCGCAGTACAAGCGCCGCATCGGGCCGTGGCTGCTGTGGCGGGCCGGACCCGCCACCAAGGCCGACGCCCGGTACTGGGCGGCCCGGGCCTCCGCAGCGGCCTCCGCCTCCTTGGGGTGGTCGGGGGTCTCAAGCCAGAGGCCGGAGGGGAAGGAACCCACCATCACCAAGGCCTTGGCGCGCGCCGGGTGCTCGAGCGCAAAGTCCATGGCCAGCACGCCGCCCATGGAGCAGCCGATCAAGACGACAGGTGCGTCGAAGCCCACATAGTCCAACAGCGCTACCAGGTCGGCCAGGTGGCTGAAGTCGCCAGGGACCGGATCGCTCTTACCATAGCAGCGCAGGTCGTAGCGGAGCGCGCGGTAACGGCGCGCCAGGGCGGGGAATTCGTTGTTCCACTGCCGGCTGTCGGCGACACCTG
>DAIMFV010000109.1:0-11003 GCA_036724365.1 Acidimicrobiales bacterium
CACCAGCGGCGCGTGGTGCTGGGCCTGGTGGCGGCCGGTGGGCTGGCCTCGGTGGGGTGGGCGTGGCACCTCAGCACCGCGGCGCCCACCCGCGCCTACTACGGCACCGATGCCCGGGCCTACCAGTTGTTGTTGGGGGCGGCCCTGGCGCTGGCCCCGTCGTTGGTGGTGCGCTGGCCCCGGCTCGACCGCCTGGCGGGGGCGGCGGCGGGTGGTTCGCTCGTCTTGTTGTGCGTGTTGGCCACGTCCTACGTGGGGCCGCGGCCGGTGTTGCGGGGGATCGCCGCGTCGCTGCTCACCGCCGGGCTGATCGTGGCGTTGGAGCGGGCCGACAGCCCGGTGCGGCGCTTCGCCAGTTGGACGCCGATGGTGGAGCTGGGCCGCATCTCCTACGGCACGTACCTGTGGCACTGGCCCGTGATCATCGTGTTGCAACGTCTCGGTGGGTTCAGCGCCTGGCAGGTGGCCGTGCTGGCTGTCGTGCTGGCCACCGGGCTGGCTGCGCTGAGTGCCCTGTTGGTGGAGCTCCCGATCCGGCGGTCTGGTCCGCTCGACCGCATGCCCCGCGTGGTGGTGGCCGGTGGGTTGGCGGTGAGCCTGCTGTGCGGGGTGGTGCTGGTGGAGCCGGTGCTGGAGCGCGGCGCGAGCGGGCCGAGGCCGACCGCCACCGGCGGCGACGGCGGACTGGTGCTGGCCCCCGTACCGGCCTCGTTCGACCAGGAGGCGGTCCACGCCGACCACTACCGACGGGGCATGGGCTGCGACCCCACCACGGGTGCGGGCTGCACGTTCAACCCGGGTACAGAGACGCAGGTGGTCGTGCTGGGCGACAGCAACGGCATGATGCTGAACGAGGTGCTGGTGGGCCTGGCCACCGAGCAGGGGTTCACGCTCACCATCGCCACCGCGGCGGGCTGCCCGTGGCAGGACGACCTGGTCTACCCGGATCACGCGGACACCGTGCCGGGGTGCCAGGCGGTCCACGAACACAACTACGGCGGCATGCTCGCCGAGCTCGCCCCCGACCTGGTCATCGCGCTCAACGTGCGGGAGTACTGGACCGTGGGGGTCGACCAGGCCCCTGACGAACCCAGGGTCGACGACATCCGGGTGGCCACCGAGGCATCGGCCGACGCCATCCTCGCCACCGGCGCCCAGCTCCTGGTGATCGAGCCCCTGCCCCGCACCAAGGACGGCTGGAACCCGCTCACGTGCCTCGGCACCGCCACGTACCAGGAGCAGTGCCGCTTCCAGGTGTCCGACGGCCCGTTCTGGCACGAGGTCGACCTGCGTGCGCTCGCCGCTGAGAACGAGGCCATGTCGACCCTCGACCTCGACCGGGTCGTGTGTCCCGCGCTGCCGATCTGCGATCCGTTCATCGACGGGATCGTGGTCCGGTGGGACGGCGCCCACCTGAGCCGGCGGTTCGGCCTGACCCTGGACGACGACCTGGTGGCGGCGATGCGTGACCTCGGCGTGCTCAGTCCCTGAGCCGGCGGCTGGTGCGGCTGGTGGGTGGCCCACGCTGACCAACGGGGTCGCGGTCCGACGCGCTAGACCGTTCCCATGACCGAACGCAGCCTCTCGGCCATCGTGCTCGCCGCCGGACAGGGCACCCGCATGAAGTCGTCCCGGCCCAAGCCCCTGCACCTGCTGGCCGGGCGGGCCATGCTGCTCTACGTGCTCGACTCGCTGGCCACCTGCGAGGTGACCAGGGTGGTCGTGGTGGTGGGCCACGGTGCCGAGCGCGTCACCAAGAAGCTCCAGGCCGAGGAACCAGACCTGCACCTCAGCTTCGTGGAGCAGCACCAACAGAACGGCACGGGCGATGCTGCCAGCGTCGGCCTCACCGGTCTGCCCGACGACGACGGCCCCGATGCCGACGACGAGCACGTGCTGGGGCTGCCGGGCGACATGCCGCTGCTGCGCCCGGCCACCATCGCCGCCATGGTGCACGAGCACCGCAGCTCGGAGGCGGCCTGCACCGTCCTCACCGCACGGGTTCCCGAACCCGGTAGCTACGGTCGGGTGGTCCGGGGCCGGGACGGGCAGGTCGAGCGCATCGTGGAGCGAGCCGACGCCTCGCCCGACGAGGTGTTGATCGACGAGATCAACACCTCGGTGTACTGCTTCCGACGGTCGCTGCTCGCGCCGGCGCTCCGACGCCTCAGCCCCGACAACGCCCAGGGCGAGTACTACCTCACCGACGTGGTGGCCGTGCTCCGTGAGGCCGGCTACCGGGTGGGGGCGGTCACCGTCGACGACGCCCAGGAGGCCGAGGGCATCAACGACCGGCTCCAGTTGGCCGCTGCCGAGGCCGAGCTGCGCCGCCGCACCAACGAACGCTGGCTCGCCGAGGGTGTGACCATGGTCGATCCGGCCAGCACCTACCTCGACGCCACGGTGCAGCTGGGTCCCGACGTCACCCTGTTCCCAGGCACCATCCTCCAGGGATCCACCCGGGTGGGGGCGGGAGCCGAGATCGGGCCCCACACCCGTCTGGTCGACTGCATGGTGGGTGCCGGCGCGGTGGTCGAGCAGTCGAACGGGCGCGACGCCGAGGTGGGGGCCGACGCCAAGGTCGGGCCGTTCGGCTACCTGGCCCCGGGCGCCTCGGTCCCCGACGGTGCGGTCACCGGTCCCTTCTACGCCGCCGGCGGCCCCGACGACGGTTGACCCCGCTCGTGGCTCCAGCGGCCGGTCCTATGCTGCGGGCGGTCCGTGAGCGGGCCGAGCCGCACCGCCGAGGGCACCCGACCCCGAAAGGCACCCATCCATGGAGCTGGTCACCAAGAAGAAGCTGATGCTCTACTCGGGCGACGCCCACCCGGAGCTGTCGCTGGAGATCGCCGAGCGGCTCGGGGTCGAGCTCGGTGAGACCAACCTCCGCCACTTCGCCAACGGCGAGATGCACTGCCGCTACGGCGAGTCCATCCGCGGCGCCGACGTCTTCATCATCCAGACCCACGGCGGCATGCCCGTGAACGACGCGCTCATGCAGCAGCTCATCATGATCGACGCCGCCAAGCGGGCCTCGGCCAAGCGCATCACGGCGGTGTGCCCCTACTACGGCTACGCCCGCCAGGACCGCAAGGCCGAGGGCCGCGAGCCCATCACCGCCAAGCTGGTGGCCGACATGCTCACCGTGGCCGGCGCCGACCGGGTGGTGTCGGTAGACCTCCACACCGGTCAGATCCAGGGCTTCTTCGACAAGCCGGTGGACCACCTCACCGCCCTGCCGATCCTCATCGAGTGCTGCAAGACCGCCGGTGATCCCAACGACCTCGTCATCGTGTCGCCCGACGCCGGTGGTGTGAAGGCGGCCAAGCGCCTCGCCAACCACCTGGGCGCCGACCTGGCGTTCGTGAACAAGATCCGCCCCAAGGGCGTGGCCAACGTGGTCGAGGCCTCCAACGTGATCGGCAACGTGGCCGGCAAGATGTGCATCCTGCTCGACGACATGATCGACACGGCCGGCACCATCGTGGCGGCGGCCCAGCTCCTCAAGGACGAGGGGGCCACCGAGGTCTGGGCCATGGCCACCCACGGGGTGCTGTCGGACCCCGCCACCGAGCGGCTCAAGAACTCGGTGCTGGAGAAGGTGGTGGTCACCAACACCCTCCCGCTCGGTCCGGAGAAGCAGATCGACAAGCTCGAGGTGCTCTCGATCGCCCCCATCGTGGCCGACGCCATCACCGCCGTGTTCGAGGACGAATCGGTGAGCGAGATCTTCGGCGGCGAGAACCAGAAGTAGGTGGCGAGCACGAGAGGTAGCGGGTCCGGACCGACCCCGGTCGTTCGGGCTCCGCGTGCTCGAGGTGGTGGTGCGCTAGACCACGGCCATGGCCGGAAGCACCGCACGTCACCCGTCGCCCGCCCTCGCCGGTCTGGCCCTGGGGCTCGTGGCCCTGCTCGGGTTCCCGGCCCCGGTGGCCGGGGTCGGAGCCGAGGGTGGTGGCGCAGCGCGCACCACCGACACCGAACCGTCGCTGGAGACCCCGTCCACCGCGTCCGCCGAGGGTGACGTCATGTCGTTCGGCCCCGGTGGCGGCACCGTGGCCGGTCTACGCGTGTTCGTGCTCGAGCTTCCCGAGCTCGCCACCGTCACCGACGACGACGGGCACTGGCGGATCGAGGGGATCCCGTTGTCCACCGATGTCACGTTCGTGCTCGAGGGTGGTGACCTCCGCTATCCCATGCAGACGGGAACCTTCACCGATCTGGACCGCGACCTCGACCGGGTCACGTTCCAGTCGCCCGCCCTGGAGATCGTCGACCTGTTCGAGGACCTCATCGGTGAGGCCACCGACCCCGGCCGCTGTCACATCGCGTCCACCGTGACCCGCCGGGGCTTCTCGTTGTACGGCGGGGCCGCCGACGGCACCCACGGCGAACCCGGGGCCACCGTCACCCTCTCGCCTCCCCCGGCGCAGGGCGCCACGCCGATCTACTTCAACGGCCTGTCGTTCGACGTGATCTGGCCCGACCGCACCCTGGCGGAGACCACGGCCGACGGTGGCGTGCTGTTCGCCAACGTGACCCCGGGCACCTACACCCTCACCGCCCAGAAGGCCGGGGCCGAGATCCGCCCGGTCACGGTCACCTGCCGGGCCGGGTTCCTCACCAATGCCTCACCCCCGTGGGGCCTGCAGGTGCTGAGCGGGGGTCTGGACCCCGACGACACCGTGCCGTTCCCCACCCAGACCACCACCACGGCACCCACCCCCACGTCGCCGCCGCCGACCTCGATGCCGGCCCGCCCCGGCGGGGCCCCGGGCGCGATCCCCGTCCGGGGCTCGGCCGCCTACACGGGCTGAGCGCCGCTCCGGGTGGTGCGTGGTACCCGTCGAGGGTTGGGAGCCCGGGCCCGGGGCCCCGTAGGCTCGTCGATTCACAACCGACCTGCGCTCCGGCGCGATCTCTGAAGTAGGAGCACCCGATGGCTGAGATCACCCTCAAGGCTTCCACCGGCCGCGAAACGGGCAGTGGCCCGTCCAAGCGCCTCCGTGTCGACGGCAAGGTTCCCGGCGTGGTGTACGGCCTGGGCGTGGACCCCGTCGCCGTCACCGTGGAGTGGCGCCCGTTCCGCGAGACGCTCATCACCGACGCCGGGCTCAACGTGCTGATCGACCTCGACATCGACGGCGACGTGTCGCTGTGCATGGTGAAGGAGCTGCAGCGGCACCCCATCCGCGGCAACGTGCTCCACGTCGACTTCCTCCGGGTGAGCCGCGACGCCGCCATCACCGTCGAGGTCCCGATCGTGCTCGCGGGCGAGGCCCGAGAGGTCGAGATGGCCAACGGCACCATCGACCAACTGCTGCACGCCCTCACCATGAGCGCCAAGCCCGCCGACATCCCCAACGAGATCGTCGTCGACATCTCCGGGCTCCGCGTCGGCGACCACGTGTCCGTCGGCGACCTGAACCTGCCCGCCGGGGCCACCACCGACATCGATGTCGACGACATGGTGGTCACCACCGGCCACGGTGCCAGCGAAGCCGAACCCGCCGAGGGTGAGGCCGAGGCCGGGGCCGACGCCGGCGGCGAACCCGCCGAGGGCGACGCCGAGGGCTGATCCCCTCGGACCAACGGCCGGCACCGGACAGGATCGGGCCCGTGGCATTTCGGCGGGGTGGTGCGTCCGAGCGGCGCGGCACCCCGGCTGACCTGGGCGTGGGCGGCCTCGGCAACCCCGGGGCCGACTACGCCGGTACCCGCCACAACGTGGGTGCCGACGTAGTCGCCCCGCTCGCCGACCGCCACGGCGGGCGCCTGAAGGCGGGCAAGGAACGCTCCCTGTCGTGCGAGGTGCGCATCGGTGCGCACCGGGTGGCGCTGGCCTTCCCGCAGACCTTCTACAACGACTCCGGACTCGCCGCGGCCGCCCTGTTGCACCGCCACGGCGTCGACGATCCGCACCGGCTGGTGGTGGTGCACGACGAGATGGACCTGCCCACCGGCAAGCTCAAGGTGAAGGTCGGTGGCGGCCTGGCCGGCAACAACGGCCTCAAGTCGATCAAGGCCCACCTGCACACCGACGACTTCGTGCGGGTGCGGATCGGCATCGGCAAACCACCCGGTCGCCAGCAGGGCATCGACCACGTCCTGAAGCGCCCCGGCAAGGCCGAGCGGGCCGAGCTCGACGTGGCCATGGCCGAGGCCGCCGACGCCGTGGAGCTGCTCCTCGCCGAGGGCGTCGAGGCCGCGATGACCCGCTACAACCAGCGGGCCTGACCGCTAGCCGGCGGGCCGGTCGTCGATGGCCAGGCCCACGTCGACCAGGTGGTGGAGCGGGTCGTGGATGAAGTAGCGGCTGAAGCTCGCCACCGTGAAGCCGGCCCCGTCGCTGCGGCGCCCGGGACGGTCGAGCTGCTCGGGCTGCACGGCGTCGAACGCGGCCGCCGCTGACCGGGCCACGGCGGCCAGCTCGGCGGCCACCGCCACCGGGTCCTGCGCGGCGTAGGCGGCCTCCACCGCGGTGGCGTCCTGGTCCCAGTTGGGGAACAGCGGATCGTCCTGATCGAGCATGAGGCCCAGGCGGTACTCGTAGAGGGCCAGCACGTCGCGCACGTGGCAGGTGTACTCCAGGGGCGACCACTGCTGGGGCGTGGGTCTGGTGCGCAGGGCCTCCACGGGCTCGTCCGCCAGGAGCCGACCGAGCCGCTCGGCGCAGTACCGGATGAGCGCGCCGACCCGGGCCGGGTCGATCTCCGCCGCCGCCACGCCGCAGTCTGGGCACCGCTCACCCAGCACCCAGGTCCAGTGCTTGTCGTCGGGCACGATCGTCATGGCCGAGACCGTACGGGGGCCGGGCCCACCGGCCTCACCGAGTTCGGCCCGGATCGGTGGACAGCCGGATCGGTGGACAGCCGGATCGGTGGACAGGGGGCCCGGTCCGCACCGGTGACGGGTGGGGGACCGATGACAGCGGCCGGTAGCGTGGCGACTCTCCTCGACCCCCCGGTGCCCCGGCGCCGGGGGCGAGCCCGCGCGTGGCCACCGGCTGCGCCCCCTCCCCGCCAGGACGCCCCATGCCGCTCGCCGACCTCCCCACCCTGTTGCGAGACGACCCCGCCATGCTGCAGGTGCTCGGGCGGTCGGCCGCGGTGCTCGCCGTGCCCGAGGCGGCCCGCCCCGTCACCCTGGCCGCGCTCACCCGGGTGGGGTCCCGGCGTCCGATCCTGGCTGCGGTGCCCACCACGGCCGAAGCCGAGCGGCTGGCCCACGACCTGGCCACGTTCCTCGGCGACGACGCCGTGGAGCTGTTCCCGGCGTGGGAGACGCTGCCGTTCGAGCGGGTGAGCCCCGGTACCGAGACCATGGGCCGTCGGCTCCGCACCATCTGGCGGCTCCGCCACGCCCCCGCCGACCGCGTGCCGCTGGTGGTGGTGGCGCCGGTGCGCGCCCTGGTGCAGCGGTTGGGCCCGCACGTGGAGGACGTGGCCCCGCTGGTGGTGCGGCGCGGCGAGGTGCGCGACCAGGGCGAGCTGGTGGGATGGCTGGGCGCCAACGGCTACCGCCGCGAGCCCCAGGTGGAGCACCGGGGCGAGTTCGCGGTGCGGGGGTCGATCGTCGACCTGTTCCCGGCCACCGCCGACGGACCGGTGCGCATCGACCTGTGGGGCGACGAGGTCGACCGGCTCACCTCGTTCTCGGTCAGCGACCAGCGGTCGGTGGCCGACCTCGACGAGGTGGAGGCCTTCGCCTGCCGCGAGCTGCTCCCCACCGACGAGGTGAGGGCCCGGGCCCAGGCTCTGGTGGCCACCGAGCCGTGGGGGCGGGAGCAGTGGGAGCGCCTGGCCGAGGGTCAACTGTTCGACGGCATGGAGTCGTGGCTGCCGTGGCTCGCCTCGGACCATCGCACGATCGTCGACATCCTCCCCGACGGTGCCCAGGTGGTCCTGGTCGAACCGCGCCGCCTGCGTGACCGCGCCGCCGACCTGTTGGCCGAGGAGGCCGATCTGGCCGCCACCCTGGCCCGCACGTGGGAGGTGGGGGAGGGGCGCACGTTCCCGGCGCTCCACGTGCCCTTCGCCGACCTGTTCGGGGCCAGCTCGTTGCCGGTGTGGACCATGACCGTGACGCCCGACGGTCCCGACGTGGCCACGGTGGGCGCCATGGGCTGGAACCCGGTCGTGGGGGGCGGCGAAGGCCTCACCAACCAGCTGCGCCAGCTGCTCGACGACGGCTACCGCATCGTGGTGGCGGCCGACAGCGAGGCGTCGTCGGTCCGCCTCGCGTCGCTGCTCCGCGAGCACGGCCTGGAGCTGGTGGTGGAGGTGGGTGCGCTGGAGCGGGGCTGCATCCTCACCGGCATCAAGCTGGCGATCCTGGCCGAACCCGACGTCACCGGCCGGCGGCGGGCGCACCGGGCCCCCCGGCCCCGCAAGCGCGACACGGCCGGCTTCTTCGACGACCTCAAGCCCGGCGACCACGTCGTGCACCACCAGCACGGCGTGGGCCGGTACAAGGGCATGGTCAAGCGGGCCATCGGCGGGGTGGAGCGCGACTACCTGCTGTTGGAGTACCGGGGCGACGACAAGCTCTACGTGCCCAGCGACCAGATCGACGCCGTGCGCCACTACACCGGTGGCGACAGCCCGTCGCTCAGCCGCCTCGGCGGGGGCGACTGGACCAAGACCAAGGCCCGGGTGAAGGCCGAGGTCCAGGCCGTGGCCCAGGAACTGGTGGTGCTCTACCAGACCCGGTTGCACACCCCCGGCCACGCGTTCCCACAGGACACCCCGTGGCAGCGCGAGTTGGAGGATGCCTTCCCGTTCCGGGAGACGCCCGACCAGCTCAAGGCCATCGACGAGGTCAAGGCCGACATGGAGGAGCCCAAGCCCATGGACCGCCTGGTGTGCGGCGACGTGGGCTTCGGCAAGACCGAGGTGGCGGTGCGGGCCGCCTTCAAGGCGGTGCAGGACGGCAAGCAGG
This sequence comes from Acidimicrobiales bacterium, assembly GCA_036724365.1. Lineage (GTDB taxonomy): Bacteria > Actinomycetota > Acidimicrobiia > Acidimicrobiales > Iamiaceae > Aquihabitans. The sequence goes on from DAIMFV010000109.1 coordinate 8,941, forward strand.
TGGCGGTGCTGGTACCCACCACGCTGTTGGCCACCCAGCACTACCAGACGTTCAGCGAGCGCTTCGCCGCCTTCCCGGTGCGGGTCGAGGTGATGAGCCGGTTCCTCACCGCCGGCCAGGCCAAGCAGGTGGCCGAGGGGGTCCGCCTCGGTGACGTCGACGTGGTCATCGGCACCCACCGCCTGCTCTCCCAGGACATCCAGTTCAAGGAGCTGGGCCTGTTGGTGGTGGACGAGGAGCAGCGCTTCGGCGTGTCCCACAAGGAGCAGATCAAGCAGATCTCCACCAGCGTCGACGTGCTCACCCTGTCGGCCACGCCCATCCCCCGCACCCTGGAGCTGAGCCTCACCGGCATCCGCGACCTCACCCTGCTCAACACGCCGCCGGCCGAGCGCCAGCCGATCCTCACCTACGTCGGCGAGTACGACGAGCGGGCCGTGGCCGAGGCCATCCGGCGCGAGCTGCTCCGCGAGGGCCAGGTGTTCTTCGTGCACAACCGGGTGCGAGACATCGAGGACTGCGCCCGGGGCATCCGCGAACTCGTCCCCGAGGCCCGGGTGGCGGTGGCCCACGGCCAGATGGACGAGGGCACGCTCGAGAAGGTGGTGTTCGACTTCTGGGAAGGCCAGTTCGACGTGCTGGTCTGCACCACCATCATCGAGTCCGGCATCGACATGCCCACGGTGAACACCCTGGTGGTGGACCGCGCCGACCGGCTCGGCCTGGGTCAGCTCCACCAGCTCCGTGGCCGGGTGGGCCGATCGGGTCAGCGGGCGTACGCCTACCTGTTCCACCCGCGAGACATGGCGCTGAGCGAGGAGGCCTACGAGCGGCTCAAGACCATCGGCGAGGCCACCGAGCTGGGGTCGGGCTTTCGCATCGCCATGCGGGACCTGGAGATCCGCGGCGCCGGCACCCTGCTCGGCACCGGCCAGAGCGGCCACATCGCGGCCGTGGGCTACGACCTGTACGTGCAGATGGTCACCGAGGCGGTGGCCGAGCTCAAGGGCGAGCCGGTGCGCGAGCCGGCCGAGGTGAAGCTCGACCTGCCCGTCGACGCCAACCTGCCGGCCGACTACGTCACCAAGGAGGAGCTGCGGCTCGAGGCCTACCGGCGCCTGGCCGAGGTCACCACCGACGCCGAGGTCGACGACATCCGCACCGAGTGGGAGGACCGCTACGGCCCCGTGCCGCCCGAGGCCGACGCGCTGCTCGACGTCGGCTACCTGCGCGCCGAATGCCACCGCCTCGGCCTGAAGGACGTCAGCATCCAGTCGAACGCCGCTCGCCTGGCGCCGCTGCGCCTCAAGGTGAGCGAGGACATGCGCCTCAAGCGCCTGTCGCGCACGGCGATCCTGAAAGACGACCTCGATCAGCTGGTGGTGCCGATCGCCCGCGGCGCCACACCGGCCCGCTTCCTGGTCGGCTTCCTCCGCGAGCTGATCCCGCCCGAGGGCCCGCCCACGGGCGGCCCGAACACGGTCGCCGAGTCACTGCCGTCATCGGGCCGCACCGTCACGAGCCGAGGACGCTGACGTGCGGCTGCAGCTCGCGAAGCCCACCGAGCACACGGCCGTGGTCGAGTGGCCCCTCACCACGCCGCTGCAGGACTGGACCGTCGACGGGTTGCACTCGGTGATGGGCCTGCACCGCCACGTCGTGCGCATGGTCGAGACCGCCGACACTGCGTACGTGGTGAAGGAGCTGCCCGACCACCTGGCCGAGCGCGAGTGGCGGTTGCTGCGCCAACTGGCGGAGCTCAACCTGCCGACGGCCGAGGTGGTGGGCGTGGTGACGAACCGCGACGCCGACGTCGACGGCTCCACCGAGGGCCTGCTCATCCCCCGCCACGTCGACTACTCGCTCCCCTACCGAATCCTGCTGTCGGGCCGCGGCCTGCAGATCCCGTACCTGGGCGAGCGGCTGCTCGACTCGTTGGCCGGCCTGCTCGTCCGGCTGCACCTGGCCGGCTTCTACTGGGGCGACTGCTCGCTGTCGAACACCCTGTTCCGGCGCGACGCCGGCGCCCTCCAGGGCCTGCCGCAACACCTCCGGACCGCCGC
>DAIMFV010000110.1:0-10922 GCA_036724365.1 Acidimicrobiales bacterium
GAAGGTGGCCGAGGTCACCTACGACAACGTCAACGCCAAGATCACCGGCAAGTTCACCTCGGGTTCGGAGTTCCACACCACCGGCCTGCAGCCCTTCCCCGAGCCCGACCTCGAGCTGCTGCGGGAGCACGAGGTGGTGCTCAAGCCCAAGACGCCGCAGGCCGGCCTGTTGGAGCAGTGGCTCCCCGTGCTGTTGTTCCCGCTGCTGATCATCGGGTTCTTCGTGTTCATGCAGCGCCGGGCCCAGGGCCAGATGGGCAACATCATGTCCATCGGCCGGTCGCGGGCCAAGACCTACTCCACCGAGCGCCCCGGCACCACCTTCGCCGACGTGGCCGGCTACGAGGGCGTGAAGACCGAGATCCGCGAGGTGGTCGACTTCCTCAAGTACCCCGAGAAGTTCAGCCAGATCGGCGCCCGGATCCCCAAGGGCGTGCTGCTCGTGGGGCCCCCCGGCACCGGCAAGACCCTCATCGCCCGGGCGGTGGCCGGCGAGGCCGGCGTGCCGTTCTTGTCGGTGAGCGGCTCGGACTTCATGGAGATGTTCGTGGGCGTCGGCGCCAGCCGCGTGCGCGACCTGTTCCAGACGGCCCGCAAGATGGGCCGGGCCATCATCTTCATCGACGAGATCGACTCCATCGGCCGCAAGCGCGGCGCCGGCCTCGGCGGTGGCCACGACGAGCGTGAGCAGACCCTCAACCAGATGCTCAACGAGATGGACGGCTTCGAGGCCACCGAGGGCATCGTGATGATCGCGGCCACCAACCGGCCCGACGTCCTCGATCCCGCCCTGCTGCGCCCCGGGCGGTTCGACCGCCAGGTGGTGGTCCCCCTGCCCGAGCACGAGGAGCGCCTGGCCATCTTGCGGGTGCACGCCAAGAGCAAGCGCATCAGCCCCGACGTCGATCTGGCCGTGGTGGCCCGGGGCACCCCCGGCATGAGCGGCGCCGAACTGGCCAACCTGGTCAACGAGGCCGCCCTGCACGCCGTGCGCCGGGGCGGCGAGATGATCACGCGAGACGACTTCGAGTACGCCCGAGACCGGGTGCTCATGGGCCAGCGCCGCGAGTCCATGGCCCTCTCCGAGAAGGAGAAGGAGCTCACCGCCTACCACGAGGCCGGCCACGCGGTGTGCGCCACCGTGCTGGAGACGGCCGACCCGGTCCACAAGGTCACCATCCTCCCCATGGGCATGGCGCTGGGGGTCACCCAGCAGCTCCCCCAGGAAGACAAGCACTCCTACAACCAGAACTACCTGGAGGAGTCCATCGTGGTGGCCATGGGCGGTCGCATCGCCGAGCGCCTGGTGTTCGGGGTGGTCTCCACCGGCGCCAACAACGACCTGGTGGTCTCCACCGAGCGGGCCCGCAAGATGGTCCGTGAGTGGGGCATGAGCGAGCGCATCGGCCCCATGGCGTGGGGCTCCCAGGGCCAGGTGTTCCTGGGCGAAGACCTCATGCACAACGCCCGCGACTACTCCGACGACACCGCCCGGGTGATCGACCAGGAGACCGAGAAGATCCTGCGGGCCTGCGAGCAGAAGTGCTACGAGGTGCTCACCGAGCACCGCAACGGCCTGGACCTGGTGGCCCGGAGCCTGCTCGAGCACGAGACGCTCCACGGTGCCGAGGTGCGCCGCCTGGTCGACCTGGGCGCCAACGCCCCCGAGGCCACCGTGCCCGACCCCACCGACATCCCCGCCTACGAGGACACCACCTCGGTCGGCGACGCCCCGCTCGACGACACCGCCGACACCGCGGACTCCTCCCCCGCCACCAGCGAGGACTGACCCCGGCCCGTTCGGGCTCCGCAGCGCAGCGAGGAACGGCCCGGACGGAACAGCCGACCAGCGCCGCAGGCGCGCCACCGGACGGCAGGCGACGAGGCTCAGAGCCGGCCCACCAACCGGCGACGAAGGCCGAAGGCCTAGCGGGCTTCGCGCTCGTAGGGGGTGCCCAGGGCGGCGGGGGCGCCGAGGCGACGGCGGGCCCGGCCGGTGGACACCGCCACCAGCACCACGATGGTCATCAGGTAGGGCAGGGAGTCGAGCAACTGCGTCGACACCTCGATGCCCCGGGCCTGCAACGTGAGGCCCAGGCTGGAGAAGGCCCCGAACAGGTAGGCGCCGGCCAGGATCAGGTCCGGTCGCCAGAAGCCGAAGATCACCAGCGCCAGGGCGATCCAGCCCCGGCCGCCGGTGACCCCGTCGGACCACAACGGGATGATGCACAGCGGGAAGAAGGCCCCGCCCAGCCCGGCCAGGAAGCCGCCCGCCACCGTGTGGGTGTAGCGGTAGGCGTTCACGTTCACGCCCATGGCGTCGGCGGTGGCCGGCGACTCGCCCACGGCCCGCAGGTGCAGGCCCGGCCGGGATCGGAACAGGTACCACCACAGCGCCACCACCAGCACCCACGACAGGTACGTGAGCAGGTTCTGGTTGAACAGCAGCGGCCCCACCACGGGCAGGTCGGCCAGACCCGCCACGTCGAACAGCTCGATGCGGTGGGGTACCGGGGCACGCGACAGGTCCCACTCGCTGGCCAGGTACGACGACAGACCGGCGGCGCCGGCCAGGATCGTGATGGCCAGGCCCGAGACGATCTGCTCCACCCGGAAGGTGATCACGAGCACGGCGTGGAGCAGGGCCACCAGGCCGCCATGGCGGCCGCGGCCAGCAGGGCGAGGAGCACCACCACCCACCCCGGCCCGCTCACGTTGAGCGACGTCCACGCCGCGGCCAGCGCCCCCATGAGCATCATCCCCTCCACGCCCAGGTTCAAGACGCCGGACCGCTCGGCGAGCATCTCACCGAGCGCGGCCAGCGCCAACGGGGTGCCGTAGAACACGCCCGAGACGGCGATGACCACGAACAGGTTGCTGTTCACGCCCCCCTGGGCCGCGGCCAGGACCAGCGAGCTCACGCCGTCACCGCCCGGGGAGCGGCGGTGCGCCGCACGCGGTAGCGGGCGAAGGTCTCGCCGGTGAGCACGCACACCAGGAGCAGGCCCTGGAGGGTGCCGACCAGACCGGCCGGGAAGTCGGCGCCCTGCAGGGCCCGGCCGGCGTTGTTGAGCCCGCCCATGAGCAGCGAGGTCACGACCACGGCCAGCGGGTTCAACCGGGCCAGGGCGGCCACCACGATGCCGGCGTAGCCGTAGCCGGCCTGCCCCAGGGCCTTGGGATCGAGGACGTGGCGGGTGCCGCCCCCGTCGCTGGCTCCCCCGAGGCCGGCCACCGCCCCTGACAGCGCCATCAGGGCGAAGGTGACCCGGGCCGTGTTCATGCCGGCGAACCGGGCGGCCCGGGGCTCGTCGCCGATGACCTTCACCTGGAAGCCGAAGCGGGTGTTGCGGAACAGCACGAACAGGCCGACGGCCAGCACCACGCCGAGCAGGAAGCCGAACGGCACCTCCACGGAGCCGATGGTGTAGCTGGGCCAGAACGCCTCGGGCACCAGGGTGCGGCCCTGCGGGAACATCAACCCGCTGCCGTCGAGCTTCCGCCAGTGTGACTCCGACCCGAAGATCAGGTACTGCGCCACGTTGGCGGCCACGTAGTTGAGCATCAGCGAGGTGATGATCTCGTTGGTGCCGGCCCAGGCCCGCAGCGCGCCGGAGATGCCGGCCCACACCGCACCGGCCGCGGCCCCGGCCACCACCATCGCCACCATGGTGACGGCGAGGGGCTGCGATCCGCCGAGGGCCAGGCCCACGCCCGACGCACCGATGGCACCCATCACCAACTGGCCCTCGCCACCGATGTTGAACACCCCCATGCGGAACGCCACCGCGGCGGCCAGGCCGGTGAACAGCAGCGGGCTCGCCGCCACCACCGTGGCGCTGAAGGCACCGTCGGCGGTGAAGCCCCGTTCGAGGATCTGCCGGTACGTGTCGAGCGGGTCGTGACCGGTGACCAACAGCACCACCGCCCCCACCACGAGTGCGGCCACCACCGACGCCGCCGGCACGGCAGCGCTCAACCACCGGGGCTGGTCCACCCGTCGTTCGAGGCGGATCATGCGCCCTCTCCCCCGGTGGTGAGGCGGGAGGTGTCGCCCCCCATGAGCAGGCCGATGGTCTCCAGGTCGGCGTCGGCCCGATCGAGCACGGCCAGGATCCGACCCTCGAAGATCACCGCCACCCGGTCCGACAGGCTGAGCACCTCGTCGAGGTCCTCGCTCACCAGCAGCACGCCCACCCCGCGGTTGGCGGCCTCCACCAGAACCCCACGCACGGTCTCGATGGCGCCCACGTCCAGGCCCCGGGTGGGCGAGGCGGCCACCAGCACCTTGGGGTCCGACGACAGCTCCCGGGCGAGCAGCACCTTCTGGACGTTGCCCCCCGAGAGCAGCCGCGTGGGCGTGGTGGGCCCCGGGGTGCGGATGTCGAACCGCTCGATCAGGTCGACGGCCCGCTCCCGGATGCGGGGGCGCCGGAGGAACGGGCCGGAGGAAAGCGGCGCCGACGCGTAGGCCATGAGCGCCAGGTTGTCCTCCACCGCCAGCGACGGGGACACCCCCTCGTGCAGCCGGTCCTCGGGGATGGCCGCCAGGCCGGCCCGCCGCACCCGTCGGGGGCCGGCGCCGGTGACGTCGACCCCGTCGACCTCCACCGTGCCCCGCTGCGGCACGCGGGTGCCGCTCAGCACCTCGACCAGCTCGCGCTGGCCGTTGCCGGCCACCCCGCACACCCCCACGACCTCGCCGGCGTGCACCGACAGGTCGATGCCGCGCAGGGCCGGGGCCCCGCGGTCGTCGCTCACCTCGATGCCGCGGATGGCCCCCACGACCACCCGGTCCCGGTCGCGGTCACTGCCGCGGTCACTACCGCGGTCACCGCGGTGGTCGACTCGGTCGGCCGGGTGCTCCACCAACGAGGCGGCGAGCACCACGTCTCGCCCCACCATCAGCCGGGCCAGCTCTCCGCTGTCGGTGCCGGCCACCGAGCGAGTGCCCTCGGACCGGCCGTCTCGCAGCACCGTGACCCGGTCGGCCACCGCCCGCACCTCGTCGAGCTTGTGGGAGATGAAGACCACCGAGCGGCCCTCGGCGGTCATGGTGCGCAGCACCGCGAACAGGGCCTCGGCCTCCTGGGGGGGGAGGACGGCGGTGGGCTCGTCGAGGATCAGGATGCGGGCGTCCTGGGCCAGGACCTTGAGGATCTCCACCCGTTGCTGCTGGCCCACCGACAGCTGCCAGATGCGGGCGGTGGGGTCGACCGCCAGGTCGTAGCGCTCACCCAGCTCGTGGACGCGCTGCTCGATCTGGCGCCGGGCCACCGGGCCAGAACCCCCCAGGGCCAGGTTCTCGGCCACCGTGAAGGTGGGCACCAGACGGAAGTGCTGGTGGACCATGCCGATGCCCGCGGCGATGGCGTCGCGGGGTGAGTGGAACACCACGGGTTCGCCGTCGACGCGGATCGACCCCTCGTCGGGCCGGTACAGCCCCGTGAACACGTTGGACAGCGTGGACTTGCCGGCGCCGTTCTCGCCGAGCAGGGCGTGCACCTCGCCCACGGCCACGTCGAGGTCCACGGACCGGTTGGCCACCACGCCGCCCGGGAACCGCTTGGTCACGCCACGCGCGGCGAGCGCCGGGGGTGGCCCCCCGGCGCTCGCAGTGGTTGACGGGTCGGTGGCCACGTCGGGGCGGTGCAGGGCCGGCTCAGCCCTCGGGGCTGCCCTCGACGCCCTGCACGAACCAGTCCATGGAGAGGATCTCCGGCAGCGTCATCTTCACGCCCTCGGCCACCCGCTCGGTGCCGTCCTGGTCCACCAGCGGGCCGGTGAGCTCGTAGAAGTCGCCGTCGACCAGTTCCTGCTGGCGCTTGGCGATCAGGTCCTTGGTCTCCTGGGTGACCGAGGGCCCGAAGGGAGCGAGGCTCACGAACCCGTCGTGGATGCCACCCCAGTACTCGTGGGTCTCCCAGGTGCCGTCGATCACGGCCTGGATGCGCTCGGTGTAGTAGTCGCCCCAGTGGTAGAGCGAGGCGGTGAGCCAGATGTCGCCGAGGTTCTCGCTCTGGTCGGAGTCGTAGCCCACGAACGGCAGGTCGGCGGCCTTGGCGGCCTCACCGGGAGCGGGGCTGTCCTGGCCCGAGGCGATGGCGTCGACCCCGTCGGCGATGAGGCTGTCGGCGGCCTGGCGCTCCACGGCCGGGTCGAACCAGGTGTTGGTCCACACGACCTTGGTGGTGGCGGTGGGGTTCACCTCGGCCACGCCGATCTGGAAGGCGTTGATGTGGCGGATGACCTCGGGGATCGGGAACGGGGCCACGAAGCCCACGGTGCCGCCCTCGGGGATCGCCGCCCCGGCGGCCAGGCCGGTGAGGTAGATGGTGTCCTCGGCCGCGCCGTAGTAGGTGGCGAAGTTGTCGAGGGTGCCGGCGCCGGTGGCGTGCTCGAACTTCACGTCGGGGTTCTCGGCGGCCAGTTCCTTCATGGCCTCGCCGTACCCGAACGAGTTGGCGAAGATGATCTTGGCGCCGTCGTCGATCATGGTCTGCATGGCCTGCGTGGCCTCGGGCCCCTCGGGGATGTTCTCCTTGTAGACCAGCTCGGCCTTGCCCTCGAGGGCGGCGGCCGCCTCTTCGCGGCCCACGTTGTGGGCCTGGGTCCACCCGCCGTCGTTGATGGGGCCGATGAAGATGAAGCCGGCCTTGACGATGTCGCCGCCGTCGCCGCCCTCGGCGCCGGCCTCGGTGGTGTCGGAGGCGTCGTCGTCGGAATCGCTCCCGCAGGCACCGAGCAGCAGCGCCAGCGCGCTCAGCAGGACGAAGGGCAGCAGCCAGCGGCGGCGGCCAGAGGTGGAACGGGTCACGTTCTGTCTCCCGGAGGTCGGACGGGCCATCAGCGCGGCGCCGTGGTGACGGTCGGCGGTGACACTACGGCGCCTGCGCCGACTTCGTCGGGTCTGAGCGTTTCAGCGGTGTGAACACCGATTCCGGTCAGTCGGCAGCCGTGCTCCGGGCCCGCCGGTCGGCCACGGTCCGCCGGGCCGTGGCCACGGCGTCGACCTCGGAGGGGTCGAGCACCCGGGTGGCGAGGTCAGCGAGGGCGTCGGCCCAACCGGCGAGCACGCCATCGACCGCCGCCAGCTCCGTCACCGGCGCGGCGACGTGGTCAATCCACCAAAGGTCCCGCTGGAGCAGGGCCAGCTGGTGCTCCACCTCGGTCCACCGGGCCACCACCACGGGCAACCGGTCGCTCTTGGCCAGCGGGTAGGAGGTGTCGGCCCCCAGGTCGTGCGGTTCCAGGCGGAACAGGCCCGCCAGCAGGGCCACGGTGCGCTCACCGGGCGTGTTGAGGTCGGTCTCCAGGTGCGACACGGCGACGCGCGAGATCCCGAGGCGATCGGCGAGTTGCTGCTGGGTCCAACCCCGATCGCCGCGCAGCCCCGCGATGCGCTGGCCGAGCGACCCGGGGCCCGGCGGCCGACCGGGCCAGGTGGGCTCCCAGGTATCCATCCCCCCAGCCTCCCAAACCACACCCCCACCACGAAATGGCGTAACTCAGGACCGGGGGGGTGGAACCCACCTACGCCGTTTCGGTGTGGTGGGGCCGGCATGTCAACCCAGTTGGCAGACAGGACGCGGGCCGGCGGGTACAACGGTGGCCATGACCACGCGCGCGCTCATCACCGGCATCACCGGCCAGGACGGCTCCTACCTCGCCGAGCTCCTCCTCTCGAAGGGCTACGAGGTGATCGGCATGGTCCGGCGCTCGTCGACGGTGAACTTCGAGCGCATCGCCCACCTCCAGGACAAGATCACCTTCGTCCCCGGCGACCTGCTCGACGAGATGTCGATGATCCACATCCTCCAGGAGCACCGCCCGGCCGAGGTCTACAACCTGGCCGCCCAGTCGTTCGTGCAGACCAGCTTCACCCAGCCCGTGCTCACCGGCGAGGTCACCGGGCTCGGGGTCACCCGCATCCTCGACGCCATCCGGCTGGTGGACCCCGAGATCCGCTTCTACCAGGCGTCGTCCAGCGAGATGTTCGGCAAGGTGCAGGAGGTGCCCCAGACCGAGCGCACCCCGCTCTACCCCCGCTCCCCCTACGGCGTGGCCAAGGTCTACGGCCACTGGATGACCATCAACTACCGCGAGAGCTACGACCTGCACGCCAGCTCGGGCATCCTCTTCAACCACGAGTCGCCCCGGCGCGGGCTCGAGTTCGTGACCCGCAAGATCTCCAACACCGTCGCCAAGATCAAGCTGGGCATGGCCACCGAACTGCGCCTGGGCAACCTCGACGCCCAGCGCGACTGGGGCTTCGCCGGCGACTACGTCGACGCCATGTGGCGCATGCTGCAGCAGGACAGCCCCGACGACTACGTGGTCTCCACCGGCGAGACCCACTCGGTGCGTGAGTTCTGCGAGTTGGCGTTCGGCCGGGTGGACCTGGACTGGGAGCAGTACGTGAAGGTCGACGAGCGGTTCTTCCGCCCCGCCGAGGTCGACCTGCTCGTGGGCAGCCCGGCCAAGGCCACCGAGAAGCTCGGCTGGGAGCCGAGCACCCCCTTCCCCCAGCTGGTGACCATGATGGTCGACGCCGACCTGGCCCTCCTCTCGGGCGACCTCGACGGCCTGGCCCACTGACCCGACCTCGGTAGCACCCAACTCGGTTGGCCGCGACCCGCGCTGGAGCGACCTCAGCTGGAGCGACCTCAGCAGGACCGACCTCAGCTCGACCGACGTGAGGCCGGGCGGGACCAACCGACCTCGGCGGGTCAGCCAGTGAAGGAGGCCGCGCCCGGTCGGGGGGCGGCCGGTGGGGCCGCAGGTGCAGCAGGAGCCGACGGCACCGTGGGGGGCGTGGGCACGGACGTCGGCGCCGTGGTGGTGGGCACCGACCCGTCGGCTGCGGTCACCCTGAACAGCGGCACGTAGTAGTAGGTGAACCACACCTCGGCGCCGTCGACGACGTTCGGGCCCAGGTGCCAGCACGCAGCCTTCGCCACCAGCCGCTGGCCGGATGCCAGACCCTCGGGCACGGTGACGGTGGTGCTCCAGGGCACGTCCACTTCGGTGGCCACCACCCCGGCGCCGAGCACCTCGACCACCGGCACGTCGGTGGTGGTGTAGCGGAAGTCGGTGCCCTGGCCCACCGACGAGCCCTCCACCTCGGAGGAGACCAGGCCCAGTTCCCACCGGACCTCGAAGGCGTCACCCTCGTCCCACGTGCGTTCCGCGTTGATCCCGGGGCAGAGGTCGGCCCCCATGTCGAACAGGTCGGGGGAGCGCAGCTCGAGGGTGGTGCCGACCGGGCCGCTGGCCGCCGAGAGCGCCAGATCGGCGCCGGCGTCGGCCGCCGCCGGGAGCGAAGGCCCGGCCAGCACTCCTGCCCCGAGCGCTGCCATGGCCGCCACGACGGCGACGACCGGGCGGAGCCGCGGGGCCCCAGCCGGGGAGCGGCCGGGAACGCGGGAAACGCCTGTGGTGGTCATGGGTGTCGCCTCCCGGAGGTGGGTGCTGGTCGCCTGGTCCGCCGTCGCCGGGATGCCGGGCGACAGCGGGACGGTACCCCGCCACACCGCCCGGTGCCCGGGGAAGGGGCCCACGTGCCGGTGGGCGATCGGCGCGGCGATAGGGTCCGCGACCGTGGCCCGCACCGACCAGCCCCCATCCGCCGACGGACCGATCACGGTGATCGCCGGCGGGGTGGGAGCGGCGCGGATGTTGGCGGCGCTCCTCGAGGTGGTCCCCGCCCCCCAGGTCACCGCGGTGGCCAACGTGGGCGACGACCTGGTGCTGCACGGGCTGCACATCAGCCCCGACCTGGACACCGTCACCTACACGTTGGCCGGCCAGATCAACCCCGAGACCGGGTGGGGCCTGGCCGGTGAGACGTGGCAGGCCATGGAGACCCTGGGCCGCTACGGCGGGGTGGACTGGTTCAACCTGGGCGACCGGGACCTGGGCACCCACCTGTACCGCACCCACCGGCTGCACCAGGGCGCCAGCCTCACCGAGGTGACGGCGGAGATCGTGGCGGCCTGGGATCTGGGCATCCGCCTCCTGCCGGTCACCGACGACCACCTCCGCACCATGGTCACCCTGGCCGAGGGGCCCGATGCCGGGCGGGAGGTGACCTTCCAGGAGTACTTCGTGCAGCGTCGCCACTCCGTGGCGGTGAGCGGTGTGCGGTTCGACGGTGCCGAGGCGGCCACCCCGGGACCCGACGTGCTGGCGGCCATCGACGGCGCGGCACGGGTGGTGATCGCCCCGTCCAACCCGGTGGTGAGCATCGACCCGGTGCTGGCGGTGCCCGGCGTGCGGACCCACCTCGAAGCCGCCCGAGAGCGCACCGTGGCGGTCTCGCCCATCGTGGCCGGAGCCGCCCTCAAGGGGCCGGCCGACCGCCTGCTGCGCGAGCTGGGGCACGAGGCCACGGTGGTGGGGATCGCCCGCTGGTACGCCCCCATCGCCGCCACCCTGGTGATCGACGAGGCCGACGCCCACCTGGCCCCGGCGGTGGCCGCCGAGGGCATCGAGCCGGTGGTCACCCGCACGATCATGAAGGAACCCGGGGTGGCCGCCTCGCTCGCCCGGGTGGTGCTGGCGTGACCGCCCCCGCCCTCACCATCCGCGCCGTCGAGGGGATCCCCGAGATCAACCCGGGCGATGACCTGGCCGGCATCATCGCCACCGCCGCCGCCGCCGAACCTGGGGGCCTGCTCGACGGCGACGTGGTGGTGGTCACCCAGAAGGTGGTGTCCAAGGCCGAGGACCGGCTGGTGCCCGTGGACCCCGACGATCCGCTGGACCACAAGCGGCTGGTCGAGGCCGAGACGGTGCGGGTGCTGCGCCGTCGCGGTGACCTCGTCATCAGCGAGACCAGACACGGCTTCGTGTGCGCCAACGCCGGCATCGACCTGTCCAACGTCGAGCGCGGTCAGGCGGCCCTGCTGCCCGAGGACTCC
>DAIMFV010000111.1:0-690 GCA_036724365.1 Acidimicrobiales bacterium
CATGCCCGGCAGCACGTTCTGGACCTTGCCCAGGTAGATGTTGCCGTGGATCTGGTTCACGCCATCGGTGGGACGCGACACGTAGTGCTCGATGAGCGACCGGCCCTCGAGCACCGCGATCTGGGTGGCCCCCGGCTTCACGTGCACCGCCATGAGGTAGCGGCCGACCGCTTTGCCCTTGCGCTCACGACCCCGACGCTTGCTCAGCGTCTTCTCGTCGAGCTCGACCGGTTCGTCGTCGGTAACGGCGGTGACCGGCGGTCCCGCCGGCGCGCCACGGCCGCCGCTGCGACGTCCCCCGCCCTCGCCACCGGATCGCCCGGCGCCGCGTTCGGTCGACCGCCCGGCCGGAGCGGATCCGCCGCCGACCGAGGCCCCCGAACCCGACCCACCGCGGCCACGGCCACCACGCCGGCGCTTGCGCTTGGCGCCGCTACCCTCGGCCTCCTCGGCGGTCGAGCCGCCCTCGACCGCGGACGCGGGCGATGGAGCGGGCCGGGTGTCGCCGATCCGGGGCTTGCGCACCAGGGCCTCCTCGGCCGCCTCGGCCGAGGGCTGGTTCTCGCGGTGTCGATCGGGCAGTTCGGGGTTGCGCGGCTCGGGGTCGTCGGCGACGGCGGACGCCGGCTGGCGCCGGTCGGGCGCGCCCGACGGCGCCTCGTGGTCGATGCTGAACGCCGCCCGGCGTCC
>DAIMFV010000111.1:700-10822 GCA_036724365.1 Acidimicrobiales bacterium
ACGGTTGGCCGGCCTGGGGCGAGCCCAGTTCGGTGGTGGTGGTGGTGGTGCCATCGACGCCGTCGTCTGACTCGCCGTCCTGATCGGGGCGGGGGCGGTTCCGATTCCGTCCACCACGCGAACCCCGGCGGCGGCGCCGGGCCGCGCCCTCGCCACCCACGTCGCCGTCGTCCGCATCGGCGGCGGCATCGCCGCCACCGCTCTCGCCGGGCGCGTCGGCGGTGCCGCTCGCGGCGCGGTCCACCTCTGCGGCCGCGGTTCGGGCACGGAGGCCCGGGTCGGCCCGGGGAGCGTCTACGGGTCGGTCAGCGTCGGCCGGTGTGGCCCCGCTGGTTACCGGCTGTTCGGGACGGGGCCCGGAGTCGGTGTCGGTCATGTTGGAGATCCCTTCTCATGACGCACGCGCTTCCGCGTGTGGCGCCGACGCAGCCTCAGCAGGAGCCTCGAGAGGCTCACACCGGGCGCCGTCGAGCAGCATCCACTGGTTGGTGCGCCGCACCCGACCCTCCTCCCACGCTGGGTCCAGCACGGCGATGAGCTCGCCGATGCGCAGACCGCGCGGTTGGGTGGCCAGGTGGGCACGGATCTGGGTGCCGGCATCGGTGGGACCGATGACCGACAGGTCGAGCAGGTACGGGCGGACGTCGTCGGTGACGGCCTTGCCCTTGCGTTCTCGGGTGAGCAGCAGCTCGGTCTCGGCCAGCACCCGGTCGATGGCGGCAGCCACCGCATCGGGGGCCGCGTCCCGCACCTCGATCTCCCACGAGCAGCTGGTGACGGCCTGCTGCAGAGAGTCCAGGGAGGTGGGGATCACGCCGATGGCGGTGACGTCGATGCCAACGGGCAAGGCCGCGCTGAGCGGGCCGATCAGATCGGCCAGCTCGGTCTCGGCCGGTGTGGCCGCATGCGCGGGGTCGAGGTCGATGTCGAGGTACTCGGCGAGCGACTCGTGACCCGTGGACAGCGCCAGGCCGAAGTGCACCTTGGGTCGGGGCGAGAACCCCTGCGAGTAGGCGACCGGTAGCCCCACCCGGCGGATGGCGCGCTCCCACACCCGGGCCAGGTCGCGGTGGCTGGTCCAGCGGACCTTGCCCACCTTCACGAAGCGGACCCGGATCCTCATGACCGGGCCCTCACGCGCCGTCCTCCGTCACGCCCGCGCCCGTTGCCGCGCCGGTGGCCACCGGTCCGGCCCCGACGCCGGCCGGGACCGGCTTGGCCGACAACAGCGTGACCCGGACCTCGCCGCCCACGGTGAGGTCCTGCCCGGTGCCCTGCGAGCCGCCTGCGGGCGGCACCGCCGAGGCCACCACGTGCTCGATGCCGTAGCCAGTGCAGGCTCCGCAGTCGTAGCAGGGCGTCCACCGACAGTCCTCGAGGCCCACCTCGTTCAAGGCGTCGCGCCACTCCATCCACAGGAAGTCTCGGTGGAGCCCGGCCGACAGGTGGTCCCACGGCAGCGCCTCGTGCTCGGTGCGGTGCCGGTAGACGTACTCCTCGAGCGTGAGCCCGTTGCGTTCCAGGGCATCGAGCCAGAGCTGGAGGTCGAACTTCTCGGACCACTCCTGGAAGGTGCCGCCGTGGCGCCACACGTCCTCGATCACCGCGCTGAGCCGGCGGTCTCCCCGGCTCACGATGCCCTCGGCCACGGTGGCCTTGGGGTCGTGCCACTTGAGCTTCACGGCGTGCTCGCGACGGAGATCGTCGCGCAGCAGGTTGATCTTGCGATGCAGCTCCTCGCGGGTGTTCTGCCCGAACCACTGGAACGGCGTGAACGCCTTGGGCACGAACCCACCCACGCTGATGGTGACCGACGGGCTCTTGTGGTACTCCCGGCCGATGGCTACCACGTTGCGGGCCAGGCGGGCGATGCCCAGCGTGTCCTCGTCGGTCTCGGTGGGAAGCCCCGTGAGGAAGTAGAGCTTCATGCGCCGCCAGCCCTGCGAGTAGGCCGAGCGCACGGCGGCGTACAGGTCTTCTTCGCGCACCAGCTTGTTGATCACCTGGCGCATGCGCCACGTACCGGCCTCGGGGGCGAAGGTGAGGCCGGTGCGGCGGGCCTTGCCGATCTGGCCGGCGATGCCCACGGTGAAGGCGTCGACTCGCAGCGACGGCAACGACACCGACACCTGGCCGCCGCAGTCGGGGTCGTTCACGGTGTCGTGGACGACCTGCTCGATGCCCGAGAAGTCGGCGGTGGAGAGCGACGTGAGGGCCACCTCGTCGTAGCCGGTGCGCTTGAGACCCTCCGACACCATGGTGCGGACCTGGTCGGCCGGCCGCTCACGGACCGGACGGGTGATCATGCCGGCCTGGCAGAAGCGGCACCCGCGCGTGCAGCCCCGGAAGACCTCCACGTTCAGCCGGTCGTGCACCACCTCGGTGAGCGGCACCAGCTGCTGGCGGGGGTACGGCCAGTCGGCCAGATCGGCCACCGTGCGCTTCTCCACCACTGGCGGCGCGGCCGGGTCGATGGGCACGGTCTCCAGCAGGCGACCATCTGCGTCGTGGACGGCCTCGTACAACGACGGCACGTACACACCGACGATGCCGGCCAACGCCCGCAGCACGCTGATGCGGTCGGGCTTGCCCGCCACCTTCCAGTCCGCCACCACCTCGGTGATCTCGCTCACCACCTCCTCGCCGTCGCCCAGCACCACGAAGTCGACGAAGTCGGCGATGGGTTCGGGGTTGTAGGTGCAGTGGCCGCCCACGCCGATCAGCAGGTGGTGCGGATCGCGGTCGGCCGACCGGATCGGACACCCGGCCAGGTCGATCAGGTTCACCAGGTTGGTGTAGGTGAGCTCGGCCGACAGGTTGAACGCCATGATGTCGAAGTCGGCCGCGGCGCGGTGGCTGTCGACCGAGAAGAGCGGCACGTCGTTGGCCCGCAGCAGCTCCTCGAGGTCGGTCCACGGCGCGTAGGTGCGCTCGGCCACGCCGAGGGGGTGCTCGTTGATGATCTCCCGCAGGATCTGCAGACCCTGGTTGGGGAGACCGATCTCGTAGGTGTCGGGGTAGCCCAGCAGCCAGGCCGCCGCTTGCGGCCGATGCTCGGGGATCTGGGCCCCGTCCTCGCATCCGATGTAGCGGGCCGGCTTCTGGACCTTTGAGAGCAGCGGCTCGAGCCGGTTCCAGACAGTCATGACGGCCGGGATTCTACCCCCGACACCCTCAGGTTCGGGCACCCGCGTGCTTCCCGGCCGACGCCGGAGCCCAGGGTCTCGACGCGACGGCGACGGGAGGGCCTCAGCCCCCGGCGTCGTACTCGCACCAGCGGGTCTCGCCGCCGGGCACGTAGGCCGACGTGGTGTGGTCGGCGGTGAGCGTGCCGGGGTGGGCGACCTCGCCGCTGAAGTTGCCGCCCCCCCCGCCGTTGGTGTCGTAGGCCGTGACGGTGATCACGTAGTGGGTGGAAGGATCGATGCCTTGGAGGCGGCAGGAGTTGAGGTAGCCCGGGACCCGGGCCACCTCGACGCCGTCCACGTCGATGCGGTACTCCGCCACGTAGACGTCTTCGCTCGGCGGGTCGGCCCAGGACCACTCCAAGGTGGTGCCGAGCTCGGAGTCGGTGGCGGTGACCTCCGACCCTTCCGCGAACATCGGAACACAGGCGCTGAGGACGAGGGCCACAGCGGCGATAGCCAGGAGGGCGAGCTTCTTCACGGGGGAGGACTCCTTGATGCGCACCAGGACCGGCGACGGTTCGCCGGGAGGGCTGGTGCGCAGCCTACCGCCCACCACCGTTCGTGGCAACGCGACCACGATCCGACGGGCTGACCACGGGCTCGCCCCGCGTGGGCTCGCGCCGACGGCGAACGGTTGGATGACCAGCCGGACGACCGTGGACCGGTCAGGAGAAGCGGCGCATGTGCACGCTCAACACCAGGCCGATGCTGATGCACATGGTGAGCAACGCGGAGCCGCCGTAGCTCATGAACGGCAGCGGGATGCCGGTGATGGGCATGATGCCGATGGTCATGCCGATGTTCTCGAAGCTCTGGATCACGATCATCACCATGACCCCCGTGCACAGCAGCATGCCGAAGTCGTCACGCGCCAGCTGCGCCGTGCGCCACACCCGCCAGACGATCACCCCCAGGCCGGTGAGCAGCGCCGCACACCCGACGAACCCGAGCTGCTCCCCCACCGCCGTGAAGATGAAGTCGGTGCGCTGCTCGGGCACGAAGCTGTTGTTGGTCTGGGTGCCCTGGAACAGGCCCTTGCCGGTGAGTCCGCCCGACCCGATGGCCAGCTTGGCCTGATCCAGGTTGTAGCGGGTCTCCTCGTCCCGCTCGGAGGTGACCTCCTGGTCCTGGCGCACGTAGGTGGTGAGCCGGGCCACCTGGTACTCCTTGAGGACCCCGGAGGTGAGCACCAACGTGGTGACCACCACCGCACCAAGGGCCAGAACGCCCAGCACCCGCGGCCGCACCCCGGCCACCAACAGCAGGGCGAACGACACCGCCACCGACACCAGGGTGGTACCCAGGTCGGGCTGGAGCATCACGAGGCCCATGGGCAGACCGCACAGGCCCAACAGCATCAACACCCGGGGGGTGTCGAGGTCTCCCCGGAACTGCGACGCCAGGCCGGCGAAGCCGATGATCATGCCCAGCTTGGCCAGCTCGGACGGCTGGAGCTGGAACGGACCGAGCTGGAACCAGCCCTGGGTGCCGCTGCGGCTCTCGCCCACACCGGGGATCAGCACCAGCAACAGCAACGTGACCGACCCGCCGTAGATGAACGGCCAGTAGTCGCGCAGCCGTCGGTAGTCGAAGACCGCCGCCGCGGCCATGAGCAGGGCACCGATGATCATGAACATGACCACCCGCTTGACGAAGCCGGTCTCGTACGGCGGCACCGGCCCCCGGGTGACGCTGTAGACCATCAGCGCGCCGAAGCAGGTGACCAGCGCCACCGCCACCACGAGCACCCAGTCGACGTGGCGGAGCGGTGAGCCCGGGTTGGAGCGGAAGTTCGCCATGGGCAGCCGGGTGGTGGACGACCGCGGCGAGCGGGGCGGGGGCGTGCGGGGCCGGTAGCGGGTGGCGGTCATCAGTCGGCACCGCCCTGGCCGATGCCGTCGGTGCGGGCCGCTGCCGACTCCGCGTCGATGAAGCCCCGACGGGGCACGATGAACCCACCCGGCTCGTCCTGCACGATCTCACCGTTGGCGATGGGTTCCAGGATCATGTAGGTGGCCGGCGCCGCCGACTGCGAGCCGAAGCCGCCACCCTCGACCATCACCGACACCACCAGCGTGTTGTCGGGGTTCGGGCCGTAGGCCACGAACAGCGAGTTGTCGCGCTTCTGGCCGGCCCCGTCACCCACCTCGGCGGTGCCGGTCTTGCCCGACACGGCGAAGGTGGACATGGGGAACGACGAGAACGTGCTGTACGCCGTGCCCGATCCGCTCTGGGTGACCCCGGCGAACCCCTGCAGGAACGCATCTCGCCATCCGTTCCACTCCACGGTCCGGGTGATCACCGCCTCGAACGGCTTCACCAGGGTGGCGCTGTTGGCCCGGGCGACGTGGCTCAACACCGACGGTTGGTAGAGCCGTCCGTCGGCGTTGGCCAGGGCGCTGTAGGCCATCGCCGTCTGCAACGGGGTGACCAGCGTGTCGAACTGGCCGATGGCGACGTCGGCGCTGTAGCCCACCTTCCACCGACGGGCGTCCTGCCACAGGGCCTCGTCGTTGTCGTAGTTCTCGCGACTGCGCTCCCACAACGAGTCGGCCAGGTTGCGGTTGCTCTCCGGGGTGGGCACCCGACCGCCGCTCTCGCCGGTGAGGTCGATGCCCGTCCGGGCGCCGTAGCCGAGCTGCATGATCTCCTGCTGGAAGGCGTCTTCGGCGGCGTCGCCCCGGGTGCTGAGGTAGTAGGCCGCCTCACCGATCTTGTAGAAGTACACGTCGCTCGACACGGTGAGGGCGGTGGGCAGGGTGATGTAGCCGTGGCCCGCTCCCCCACCCGAGTTCTTCTTGAGGCAGCCGTCGGTGGTGCGGGGCGGGCTGCACAGCTGGTGGGTACCGGGGTCGGCCACCGCCACGTTCGGCTCGATGATCCCGAGGCGCAGCGCGGCGTAGCTCGACGCCAGCTTGAAGGTGGACGCGGCCGGATAGGCCTCCTGGATCGCCCGGTTGGAGAGCACCTTGGTGGCCGGATCGGTGAGGGTGGCCCACAGTTCCTGGCTGATCCCACCCACCAACTCGGCGGGATCGTAGGTGGGCCAGGAGGCCATGGCCCGGACCTGGCCGTTGCGAGGATCGACCACCACCGCCGCACCGGAGGTGGCCTTCGACCCCGACCGGGCCAGCTGCGCCGCCAGCGCCTCCTCGGTCTTGTACTGGATGCGGATGTCTATCGACAGGTGCACGTCGTCGCCCGGCTGGGGGGCCACGCGCTGGTCCACCACCTCCCGCACGATGCGCCCGGCCCGGTCGACCTCGAACACCTGACGGCCGGGCGTGCCCCGGAGGTACTGCTCGTAGGTGGCCTCCACCCCGGTCTTGCCGATCTCGTCGGCCTGCTCGTAGGGCTTGCGCGGGTCGTTCTGCCGGTCGAAGTCCGCCCACTGCTCGTCTGACAACGGTCCCACGTAGCCGAGCAGGTGGGCGGCGAGCGACCCGTAGGGGTAGGCCCGCACCGTCTGGCGCTCCACCGTGACCGCCGGGAACAGGTGGGCCTGCTCGCGCAGGAAGATCTCGGTCTCCACCGGGATGTCGTCGGCGACCGGGATCGGCCGGAAGTGGTTGAAGCGACTGTCGTTCAGCCGCCGCTCGAGGAACTCCACCGTGACCGCCGGCGCGCCGTCGGCGGTGGCGTCGTCGGTTCCGGTGTCGTCGGCCTCGGTGTCGTCGGCCTCGGTGTCGTCGCCCGCCGTGTCGGTGGCCGGCTCGGTGGTGGTCGTGGAGGTGCCACCGGTGTCGTCATCGGAACCATCATCGGAACCATCGTCGGCGCCATCGCCGGACGGGGCTCGGCTGAGCGTGGACGACAGCCGCTCCAGCATCGCCTGCTGGTCGGCCTCCTCCATGTCTCGGTACTGCTGCCAGTCGATCGCCACCACCACCGACACCCGGTTGTCGACGAGCACCACGTTGTGGCGATCGAGGATGCGTCCCCGGGGTGCCGGCAGGATCACCGTTCGGGTGGCGTTGCTGCTCACCTGCAGGTCTGCGTCGCTCCCCTCCACGATCTGCAGGAACCACAGCCGGGCGAACAGGGCGCCGAACAACGACAACGCTGCGACGGCCAGGAGGCCGAGCCGGTGCCGGTGGTCGGGAGAGGTCATCTGAGGAAGAAGGGGTGGCGGGCGTCGGCCTCGTCGGGGCGGGCCCAGCGCACGGCCCGGACCACGATCGGTGCCAGGGCGGTGTTCACCGCCGCGACCACCACGACGATAGCGGTGAGGGGCGGTCCCGTGAACGCGGCCTGGCCCAGCACCTCCGCCACCACCGCGTAGAGCACCATCCCCGCCGCCGACCCCACCGCCACCACCACCGGCCCGATCCAGGCCGCCGACCGCACCACCGAGCTCCCGATCGCACCCACCGTGTAGCCCACCAGCGTGTACACGAACGCCGACAGTCCGAGCGGTGTGGTGAGCACCAGGTCGTAGGCCAGCCCCGACACGAAGCCGATCACCGCGCCCCGCTCGGCGCCGGCCACGAAGCCGCCCGCCACCGCCACCAGGATCATCACGTCGGGCCGTGCCCCGTCGAAGGAGAACTGCGAGAACAGCGACACCTGCAGCAGCAGGGCGGTGATCACCACCACGCCGAGCCGGACCGGGTTCACTTCGGCGGGTCCTTGAGCACCACTTTGACGTACACCGAGGACAGGTCGGCCAGCGGCTCCACCTCGAGGGTGGTGCCCTGTCCGGGGATGGTGTCGACCTTGGTGACCTTGCCGATCTTCAGGTCCTTGGGGAACGGTGACTGCTCCCCCCCGCTCGTGTACACCCAGTCGCCCACCTTGGCCCGGGTCACCTCCACCGAATCGATGAGCAGCGGCCGGTCCCGGCCCTGGCCCTGGGCCACCGCCCGGGTGCCGTCGGCCAGCCGGACCCCCACCTGGAAGTCGGCCGTGGTGATGAGGGTGACGGTGGACCGCCCGCCGGTGGTGGTGTTGATGCGCCCGAACACGGCGTTGCCGGTGGTGACCACCGCCATCCCCGACTTGACCCCGTCACCGCTGCCCTGGTCGATCTCCACCGAGTGGTCGAAGTTGTTGAGCGGCGCCGACACCACCTCGGCGGTGAGCAGGCGCAGGTCCTCGACCGCGATCCCGTTCAGCCGCTCCAGGTCGCGCACCTTGTCCTGCAGGCGCTCCACGTCGGCGTCCTGGCCGGCGGTGGCCGCCAACTCGGCCCGCAGGCGGTCGTTCTCGGCCTTCAGGTCGCCGTAGCCGAACGCACCCTTCCACCCGTTGGAGAACGGTTCGAGGATGGCGTCACCGGCCGAGCGGATCGGACTGAACGCGCTGGCCAGCACGTTGCGGATGGGCCGGAGCGGCCCGGTGCCGGGTAGGTCGAGCACGAGGAGCGACACCGCGGTGAGGATCAGCAGGCCGAACGTGGCGCGGGAGCGGGGCGTACTCGACGATCGGCGGGGGAAGGCCACGGAGCAGGGGGAGCGGAGGGGGGACCGGGGGGCGGAACGCTCGGCGGAGCAGCCGGATCAGTGGAGTGAACTGGTGGAGAACAGCACGCCCTTGAGGGCGTCGAACTCCTCCAGCGACTGGCCCGACCCGATGGCCACGCAGTCGAGCGGGTTCGGCGCGATGATGATCGGCATGCCGGTCTCGTGGGTGAGCCGGGCGTCGAGGCCGTGCAGGAGCGCACCGCCGCCGGCCAGCACGATGCCGGTCTCCATGATGTCGGCCGCCAGCTCCGGGGGGGTCTTGTCGAGCGTGACCTTCACGGCGTCGCAGATGGCCGCCACCGGTTCCTCGATGGCCTCGCGGATCTCCTCGGTGGTGGTGACGATGGTCTTGGGCAGGCCGGTGATGAGGTCTCGCCCCCGGATCTCGGCGTGCAGCTCCTCTTGGAGCGCCCAGGCCGAACCCAGCGCGATCTTCACCTCTTCGGCGGTGCGCTCCCCCAACGCGAGGCTGTACTCCTTCTTGATGAACTGGATGATGGCGTCGTCCAGTTCATCGCCGCCCACCCGAACCGACTGGCTCGACACGATGCCACCCAGCGAGATCACCGCCACCTCGGTGGTACCGCCACCGATGTCGACGATCATGTTGCCGGTGGGCTCCTGCACGGGCAGCCCGGCCCCGATGGCGGCGGCCATGGGCTCTTCGATGATGTAGGCGGGCTTGCGGGCCCCGGCGTACTCGGCGGCCTCCTGCACGGCGCGCTGCTCCACGCCCGTGATGCCCGACGGCACGCAGATCACCATGCGGGGCTTGACCCACCGGCGCTGGTGCACCCGGTGGATGAAGTACCGCAGCATCTTCTCGCAGATCTCGAAGTCGGCGATCACGCCGTCCTTCAGCGGCCGGATGGCCTGGATGTGGGCCGGCGTGCGCCCGATCATGCGCTTGGCCTCGAGGCCCACGGCCAGCGGACGGCCGTCCTTGACGTTGACCGCCACCACCGAGGGCTCGTTCAGGACGATGCCACGGCCCCGCACGTAGACCAGGGTGTTGGCGGTGCCCAGATCGACCGCCATGTCCCTGCCCATGATCGAGGAGAGCGGGTTCTCGTTGGACATCGGGCGCATGCTAGCCGTCGTAAACGAATTGCAACAATCACCCTCTACCAGATGGTGTGCTCCAAGTGGTGGACCTCGGCCCGAACCTCACGGTTAGCGAGCTGTGCCAAGGTTCAGCGGTTGGGGAACCAGAGGGCGATCTCGCGGGCGGCCGACTCGGTGCCGTCGGACCCGTGGACCAGGTTCTCGTTGGTGGTGGTGGCGAAGTCGCCCCGGATCGAACCGGGCTGCGCATCGGTCACCTGGGTCTTGCCGATCAGGATGCGACCCAGCTCCCAGGTGTTGTCGGAGGGGCCCTCCACGATCATGGCGAGCACGGGCGACCGGGTGAGGAAGCTCACCGGCTCGCCGAAGAAGGGCTTGGCGGCGTGCTCGGCGTAGTGGGCCTCGGC
>DAIMFV010000112.1:0-10706 GCA_036724365.1 Acidimicrobiales bacterium
CGAGGCGCCGGGGCCGGACGGGCCGGTGCCGCCGTCGCCGGTCGAGGCCCTCGGCGGCGGGGCGGCGGGCAGCGGGGCCTCCAACGGCTGGGCGGTGGGCGGCGACGTCACCGCCTCGGGCCACGGCATGGTGCTCGCCAACCCCCACTTCCCCTGGGGCGGCGAGGCCCGGTTCTGGGAGTGCCACCTCACCATCCCCGGCGAGCTCGACGTGTACGGCGTGTCGCTGCTCGGTACGCCGGGCGTGCAGATGGGCTTCAACGAGCACATCGGCTGGTGCCACACCTTCTCGGGCGGCAACCGCTTCACGCTGTCTCGACTCGACCTGGTGGCCGGGGAGCCCACCCGCTACCGCCACGGCACCGACACGCTCGAGATGGAGGCGGCCACCCACCGGGTGCAGGCCAGCGTCGACGGCCAGGTCGCCGAGGTGGAGCGCACGCTGTGGTCCAGCCACATCGGCCCCATGGTGAACCTCCCCCTCGTGGGCTGGGGCCTCGACGTGGGCTTCACCTACCGCGACGCCAACATCGACAACACCGCGGTGCTGGAGCAGTTCCTGGCCATGAACCTCGCCACCGGCATGGACGACTTCCAGGCGTCGTTCGCCCGGACCCAGGGCATGCCCTGGGTCAACACCCTGGTGGCCGACCGCACCGGGCGGGCCTGGTACATCGACGCGTCCGCCACCCCCAACCTGTCACCGGCGGCGCAGGCCCGCTTCCGGGTGCGGGTGGAGGACGACCTGATCGCCGCCCTGCTCTACGAGAACCGGGTCCCGCTCCTCGACGGGAGCGAGCCCGACGACGACTGGATCGACGACCCCACCGCCAACCGCCCGGGCGTGGTGGGTCACCCGCACCTGCCGCAGGTGGAGCGCCGCGACTTCGTGGCCAACGCCAACGACTCCCACTGGCTCACCAACCCAGCCGAGCCGCTCGAGGGGTACTCGGCGTTCCACGGGTTCGAGCGCACGGCGCGCACGCTGCGCACCCGCCAGAACCTGCGGGTGGTGCAGCGCCTGGCCGACTCCGGCGGGGCCACGGTGGAGCAGGTGCTGGCCACGGTCCTGGACAACGCCAGCCTGAGTGCCGAACTGCTGCGCGACGACGTGGTGGCCCGGTGCCGGGCCGTGGGATCGTTCCCGGTCGACGACGAGGTGATCGACCTGCACGCCGCCGCCGACGTCCTGGCGGCGTGGGACGGTCGCTTCGACCTGGACTCGGTGGGTGCCGTGCTGTGGCGCGAGTTCATGGCCGGCTTCCCGGCGGCCGACATCCGCAGCGGCGGCTCGCTCTTCGCCCCCCCCTCCGACCCCGCCGACCCGGTGGCCACCCCGCGCGGCCTGGCGCCCGAGGTCGAGGGCTTCGATCCGGCCGTGCTGGCCCTGGCCGCGGCGGTGGTGCACCTCGGCCAGGCCGGGGTGGCGGTCGACGCCCGACTGGGCGACGTGCAGTGGGCCCAGCGGGGCACCGAACGGGTACCCGTGCACGGTGGCGGCGAGGCCGACGGGGTCACCAACATCTTGGCCCCGGTGGGGGCGCTGAGCACCGCGAGCCTGGAGCCGGGCCACCCGCCGTTGGCGCCGGTGGGCGACCGGACGGCCCGCACCGGCCTGGCCGAGGGCGGCTACCGGTGCACGTACGGCACCAGCTTCCTCATGGCGGTGGAGCTCACCGACGAGGGGCCCCGGGGCCTGGGACTGCTGGCCTACGGCCAGAGCGGCGACCGGCGGTCCGAGCACCACGTCGACGGCACGCGCGCCTATGCGGCCAAGGCCGTGCGTCCGCTGCTGTTCACCGACGCCGACATCGAGGCCGACCCCGACCTGGAGCGGCGATCGGTGAGCGGCTGACCGCGGTCGGTCCGAGGTAGGGCCCCGGCCGCCTGCATCAGCCCTCGTCAGCCCTGGTCAGCCCTCGTGGGCTCGGCGGGCCGGGGCCGGATGCGGCGACCGGAGATCACGGTGGGTTCGATGCACAGCACGTGGTCCTTCTCCCCCTCGGCCCAGGGCTCGGGGAGCACGCTCATCTGCTCCCAACGCACCCGGTCCTCGGGGAGGACCTCCACCAGGCGACCGCGCACCACCACGCTCCAGCCCGAGCGACCGGCCCGGTCGAAGTCGTCGACCTCGAAGCAGACCGGCCGGTGCACGGCGTCGAGCTTGGTGCCGGTGGCCGTGCGGATGACCACCCGGTCGCCGGCCAGGCCGTAGTTCACCGGCAGCACCAACGGCGCCGATCCCTCGTTGACCGCCAGCCGCCCGAGCACGTGCTCGCCCAAGAGCTGGAGGCATTCGGTGCGGTCGATGACCTCGATGCCGGTTCGCCGGTCCACCTGCACGATCGTTCCTCCGTGGTGACGTCGTTCCCTGCCCCGATCCTGGCCCACCCGACGCCTCCCCGACAGGGCCTTCGGTCACAGCGCCCCACCGGCCGGATCGGGGGCGCCCCGTCGGTGACGGCGTTACCGTGCCCCCATGATCACCGAGCTGCTCAAGATCGCCACGATCCCGGCCGTCACCTGTCCGGAGACCGCCCCGATCAGCCAGGCGTCGCGGGCGATGGCCGAGCATGGCGTGGGGTGCGTGGTGGTGGTCGACGCCGACAAGCACGTCACGGGCATGCTCACCGACCGCGACATCGCGGTGCGTGCCGTCGGCTCGGGCAAGGGCCCGAAGACGGCCGTCTCGGAGGTGATGAGCCGCAGCGTGGTGTCGGTGGGGAGCAACGCCTCCACGCTGGACGCCGTCCGCCAGATGGCCGCTCGCCAGTGCCGTCGCCTCCCCGTGGTCGACGAGACCGGTGGCGTGCTGGGCGTGGTGTCGCTCGACGACCTGTTCCGGGCCGAGGGCGAGATCGTCACCGAGATGAACCGACTCCTCGACACCCAGTGGCAGTCGCACCGCCGGCTCCACCTGTACTGATCGACGGACCCCACCGACCCGGCCGGCGTCCACACCCGACCCGTGGTGACCACCCCATGGTGAGCGTGCCCGGGGGCCTCGATCGCCGACCCGACGCGGGCACCGACGGGCAGCGGTTGTTCGTCTACGGGACCCTGCTGCCGGGCCGTCTGCGCTGGCCGCTCCTCGCGCCGTTCGCGGTCGCCCACCGTCCCGCCACCGTGCGCGGGCGGTTGTTCGACTCGGGACGGGGCTGGCCGGTGGCCGTGTTCGACGGGCAGCCCGGTGGGCCGCACGGGCCGGACGGGCCCGCTGTGCCCGGCGTGGTCGTGGAGCTCCACGCACACCGGGCCGACGACGCCATCGCCCTGCTCGACGAGGTGGAGGGCGTCGCCGTCGACCTCCTCCGCCGGGTGGTGGTCACCACCCTCGCCGGCGACTCGGCCTGGGCCTACCACCACCCCCACCCGGTCGACGGCCTGGTGGCCATCCCCTCGTGGGCCGAGGTCCCGCTCCACGCCGAGCGCTGACCACCCGCCGGGTGAGCGTCCGCCGGGTGACCGTCCGCCGGCTGGGGCTCCCGTTCGGAGGGTCCGGAGGTCGGCGGGTACCGTCAGGCCATGGCCGACGTGTCCTCCTCCGACTCCCCTGCCCCCGGCGCCGACCAGCCCGCGCACCGCTACGACGCCGTGCTGGCGGGCACGATCGAGGCCCGGTGGCAGGACCGGTGGGAGGCTGAGGGCACGTTCCACACCCCCAGCCCGGTGGGGGCGCTGAGCGCCGGGTTCGAGGCGGTGGCCGACCGGCCCAAGAAGTACGTGCTGGACATGTTCCCGTACCCGTCGGGCGTGGGTCTCCACGTGGGCCACCCGTTGGGCTTCATCGGCACCGACGTGTACGCCCGCTACCTGCGCATGACCGGCCACAACGTCATGCACACCATGGGCTACGACGCCTTCGGCCTGCCCGCCGAGCAGTACGCCCTGCAGACCAACACCCACCCCCGGGTCACCACCGAGGCCAACATCGCCAACATGCGCCGCCAACTCCGGCGCCTGGGCCTGGCCCACGACCCGCGACGGTCCATCTCCACCACCGACGAGGCCTACTACCGGTGGACGCAGTGGATCTTCCTGCAGCTGTTCAACTCCTGGTACGACACCAAGGCCGACGGCGGGGTGGGCCGGGCCCGGCCGGTGGCCGAGCTGGAGGCCGAGCTCGACGCCGGTACCCGGGAACCCGATCCGGGCACCAACCCGTCGGGCAACGTGTGGGCCGAGCTCGACGCCTCGGGCCGGCGAGCCGTGCTCAACGCCCACCGCCTCGCCTACCTGGCCGAGGTCCCGGTGAACTGGTGCCCGGGGCTGGGCACGGTGCTCTCCAACGAGGAGGTCACGGCCGACGGCCGGTCCGAGCGCGGCAACTTCCCGGTGTACCGCCGCCCCATGAAGCAGTGGATGCTGCGCATCACCGCCTACGCCGACCGGCTGATCGACGACCTCGACCTGCTCGACTGGTCCGACGCCATCAAGACCCAGCAGCGCAACTGGATCGGGCGGTCCACCGGCGCCCAGGTCAGCTTCGCCACGCCCGCCGGGTCGCTCGAGAGCCGAGCCGACAGGCGAGGCTCTGGGCCCGAGCGGCCCGCGGCGAAGCCGCAAGAGCGGGAGAAGAGCATGGGTATCTCCGAGGCGCCAGCCGAGGAGCAGTCCAACCTGGTCCACGAAACCGCCCTAGCCGCGCAATCGCTGGACGTGTTCACCACGCGGCCCGACACGCTGTTCGGCGCCACGTACATGGTGGTGGCACCCGAGCACCCGCTGGTGGGAGCCCTCACCACGGCGGCCTGGCCCGACGGCACCCCGGCATCGTGGACCGGCGGGGCAGCCTCACCGGCCGAGGCCGTGAGCGCCTACGTCACCGTGGCCCGCAACCGCTCCGATCTCGACCGCCAGGCCGACGCCAAGGAGAAGACCGGCGTCTTCACCGGCACGTTCGCCACCAACCCGGTGAACGGTGAGCCGGTGCCCGTGTTCGTGGCCGACTACGTGCTCATGGGCTACGGCACCGGGGCGATCATGGCCGTGCCCGCCCACGACCAGCGCGACTTCGACTTCGCCCGGGCCTTCGACCTGCCCATCGTGGAGGTGGTGGCCCCCACGGTCGCCTGGCTGACCGAGCAGGCTGTGGAGCCGGGCACCCCGGCCGACCGCTGGCCCGGGGCCTTCACGGGCGACGGCGTGGCCACCAACTCGGCCAACGCCGACGTGTCGCTGAACGGGCTCGGCGTGGGCGACGCCAAGGCCGCCATCACCGCCTGGCTGGAGACGACCGGCCTGGGCACCGGCACCGTGCAGTTCAAGCTGCGCGACTGGCTGTTCAGCCGCCAGCGCTACTGGGGCGAGCCCTTCCCCATCGTGTTCGGTGCCGACGGGGAACCCCGGGCCCTGCCCGACACCGCCCTGCCCGTGGTCCTGCCCCCCATGGACGACTTCACGCCCCGTACGTCCGACGACGAGGACTCCGAGCCCGAGCCGCCGCTGGGCCGGGTCCGCGACTGGACCACCGTGACCATCGATCTGGGCGACGGCGACGGGCCCCAGGCCTACCGGCGCGAGGTCAACACCATGCCCAACTGGGCCGGGTCGTGCTGGTACGAGCTGCGCTACTGCGACCCGTCCAACGACGACGCCTTCGTGGACCCCGAGAACGAGCGCTACTGGATGGGCCCGCAGTCCGAGGGCGACTGCGGCGGCACCGACCTGTACGTGGGCGGGGTGGAGCACGCCGTGCTGCACCTGCTGTACGCCCGGTTCTGGCACAAGGTGCTGTTCGACCTGGGCCACGTGTCGTCGCGCGAGCCGTTCCGCCGCCTGTTCAACCAGGGGATGATCCAGGCCTACGCCTACCTCGACGGCCGCGAGTTCTACGTCGAGGCCTCCGAGGTGGTCGAGCGAGACGGCCGCTGGTTCGTGGGCGACGAGGAGGTACGCCGGGAGCTGGGCAAGATGGGCAAGTCGCTGAAGAACGCGGTGGCCCCCGACGACATGTGCGAGCGCTACGGCGCCGACACGCTCCGCCTGTACGAGATGTTCAGCGGGCCCCTCGACGTGAGCCGGCCGTGGGACACCACTGCGGTGGTGGGCATGTACCGCCTGCTCCAGCGGGTGTGGCGGGTGTTCGTGAGCGAGGAGACCGGGGCCGTGCGGGTGGGTGGTGGTGAGCCCGACGACACCACCACCCGCGCCCTGCACCGCACGATCGATGCGGTGCGAGAGGGCATGGAGACGCTGCGCTTCAACACGTCGATCGCCCGGATCACCGAGCTCACCAACCACCTCACGGCCACCTACCCCGACGGCGGCCTGCCCCCCACGGTGGCCGAGCCGCTGGCCCCGCTGCTGGCCCCCGTGGCCCCCCACATCGCCGAGGAGCTGTGGTCCCGCCTCGGGCACGAGACGTCGCTGGCCTACGAGCCGTTCCCCGTGGCCGACCCGGCCTGGCTGGTCGACGACACGGTGGAGCTGCCGGTGTCGGTCAACGGCAAGGTCCGCAGCCGCATCACCGTGGCCGCAGACGCCGACGCGGCCGCCCTGGAGGCCGCCGCCCGAGCCGACGACAAGGTGGCGGCCCTGCTCAACGACGCCACCGTCCGCAAGGTGATCGCCGTCCCCGGCAAGATGGTCAACTTCGTCGTGGCCTGACCACGCCACCAACCGTGGGCCGGGCCCGCGTCCGGGTCGGCGTCCGAGCCGGCACGCGGGCCTCGACCAGGTCGGCCAGGCTGCGGGCATCGGGCGCCCACCCGTCGGCCCCGCTCAGTTCCGCCACCTCGGCGTTGGCCACGGCCTGGCCGCCCACGAGCACCGGCACCCCGGGTCGGGCCCGCCGCAGGGCCTCGACCACCGTCCACGCCGCCGGTACGTGTTCCGCGCCGGTGACCCCGATGCCCACGGCCACCAGTCGGTCGGCCCGGCTCGCCGCGTCGACGAAGGCTTCGGGCCCGACGTCGCCGCCCAGCTCGAGCACCGTGAAGTTCCGCAGCCGAACCACGTCGGCGATCACCGCCAGACCGAAGGAGTGGGCCTCGCCGTTGGGCGCGCCGAGCACCACCGAGCCGCGGCTCCGGCCCCGCCGGCGGAACCGGCCACCGACCGCGGCCGTCACCCGGGTGGCGGTCACCACCCCCAGGTGCGGCGCGGCCGGTCCGTCCTGGGGCTGCACCCGACGGATGGCCTCGCTCACCAGGTCGACGACCACCGCCTCGGGATCCCAGCCCGCCACCAGCGCCGCCTCGACCACGGCCCAGGCGCCGGCCTCGTCGCCCTCCACCAGCCGGTCACGCATCCGGCCCACGTGGTCCACCGGCGGGACCACCCCCGCGGGGGCGACCAGGGCGGCCACGTCGGACTGGTCCACCACCCACGCCGTACCCACGCGACGGGCCGGCAGGCGACCGGAGCGTACGTAGCGGTAGGCGGTCATGTAGTGCACGCCCAGCTGCTGGGCGACCTGCTTCAAGTTGAGCTCCGCCGGCGTATCGCCGTCCACGTGCGCCTCCATCCTCGTGGCCGGGGACGCGTTGTCCCCGGGCCCGGGAGGTGTCTGGCTCACCGCGTCCCCTGAGGCGGGGTCGAGGCTCACAGTGGCGGGACCGCTCCGGATTCGCACCGGATTCCCTGCACCGAGTGCGTCGGAACCTACCCAACCACGATCACCGACCCGTCATCGGGACCCGCCGTCACCGGGCCCGGTTCGACGGGAACGGGACCCGGCGAAGCCCGTTCAGCAGGACCGCATGATCGACGTGGCGGGCATCCACTGGCGGCGCAGCGCCTGGATGCCCTGGGAGGTGGCGAACGTGTTCAGGCCCCAGCCGTCGTTCGGGCTGGTGAGGTGGCCGTCTTCGGCCTGCTGGTCCACCAGCCACGCCGTGGGCGACACGTAGGGATCGCCGGCCTTCGCCGGCGCGAAGAGGTTGCGCCAGCACTCGCTGCGGGGGTCGTAGCCCGCACCCGACACCGCCATGGTGGCCATGGCGGTGGCGTTGGGGTCGTCGGTGCCGTAGGACTGCCAGGCCCCGGTGGCGGACTGCCGCTCCGCCAGGAAGGACAGGCCGGCGTGCAGGTCGGGGTCGTCCTCGCGCAGGCCGGCCGCCACCAGGGCGGTCACGCCCTGGGCGGTGGTGTCGATGTCGGAACCGGTGCCGCTGGGATCACCGAGGTAGTCCCAGCTCCCGTCGGCCTTCTGCGCCGCCCGGATGTGGGCCACGGTGGTCGCCGGCACCGTCTGACCGGCCGCCTTCTTGGCGATGGCGGCCATCAGGGTGGCCCCGAAGGTGCCGTACGAGCCGCTGGGCTGGAGCCCGGCGTCGATGGCCGCGAGCAGGTCGCGCCCGCCGTCGCCCTGGGGGTCGAACGAGGTCGGGGACAGCCCGAGCGGCAGAGCCACCAGCACGGTCAGCTTGGCCGCCGTCCCCGCGTTGAGGGCCCCGTCGGCCTGGTCGTCGAGCACGTCGAGGGGGTCGTGACCACCGGTCACGGTGGCCTCTACGGCGGCGAGGGCCTCGGCCTGGCTCCAGCCACCGCCTGTCTGCGCCTCCTCGGCGATGGCGATCACGGCGTCCGGGGTCTCGAAGCCAGGGAAACCGGCCAGCTCGAAGCTGCCGTCGGCGAGCTGTTGGTCTCGCAGCCAGGCCGTGGCGCCGGTGGACGCCGTCCGGGCCTCGGTGTCGGCGAAACCGTTGTGGCGGCAGCCGCCGAGGCCGGTGGCGAGGATCGCCCCCGCTCCGGTGGCGACGAGGGTCCTGGGGGTGGGCATGGGTGCTCCTTGGTTTGGGGGTCGGGGTGTGGGAAGCGGAGGGCGGTGCGGGTTGGGGGACACGGGGGAACGGGGCGTGGAAGTCGGTGCGAGGGTCGGACGGGTGACCGGCTCCGACCCGGCCATGGCGACCGCCGGGCCCGTCGGGCGGCACGGGTGGTGCTGCCGGGGCCGAGGCCCGCGTCACGCGGACGGCGGCGGTGGCGGGGTTGATCGGCCCGGCGGGATGAGCCCGGCGGAGCACCCGTGGCCCCCCGGGAAGACGGGTGGTGGGCGGGGAGGTGAACGGGGGTCGGTCGCCCGGCGGTACCCGGTGGGCCCCGGTCGGGTCCCGCCGGCCACCACGCGACGGCTGCGGCCGAGGAGCGCCAGCCCCACCGCCACCAACGTGGTGCCAGCCAGGACCTGACCGACCGGGTCGGTGCCGGTTCGGGCGAGCGCGGCGCCCCGTGCCGAGCCGGTGGGCCGGACCGGCGTCGCTGCGGGGACCGGGGCACCCGGGTCCGGGGACGGCGCGACCGGCGGGGTGGGTGACCCGGGCACCGTGGTCGACGGGCCCGGGGCAGGTGCGGTCGTCGATGCCGGCGCCGCACTCGTGGGCACGGGTTCGGTCGTGGTCGTCGCGGTCGTGGTCGTCACGGTCGTGGTCGTCACGGTCGTGGTCGTCACGGGAGGGGCCGAGGTCTCGTCGCCTGCGGGTGGCGTCGAGTCGAAGTCGCCCGCCCAGCTCCAGCCCTCCACCGAGTCGACGGCCAGCGGCCCCGACGCGCCCCCGGTGCGGCTGAAGTCCCACGCGCCGCCCCGGGCCTTCTTCCAGTAGGACCAGTAGCCACCGGTCGACCAGCAGAACGGGTAGCCCTCGCCCGGACGTCCGTCGATGGTGCAGACCATGCCGGGCCCGCCCTCGAAGCCCACGGCGACCCCCGCCGCGCCGAGGGCCGCAAAGCCCGACGGCTGCGTTCCGGGCGCGCAACCGACCACGACCCCGCCGGCCAGGGCACCGAAGTCCACGACCACGGTGACCCCCTCGCCCTGCTCGCAGGCCTCGCCCGAGATCCCCGGGGCGGCGGCCGCCGGCGCGTCGGCGGCCGGACCCATGAACACGCTGAGGAACCCGGCCACGAGGAGCGAGGCAACCGCGCCCGCCCGTCGCCGCGCCGCCTGACGGAGCCGGGATCGATCGGCGGACGGCCATCGGCGGACCGGCGGGGGGGGGGGACGGTGGGTCGGCCGGCGCGAAGGCATGCGGTGGGTGCTGACGGGGGGACCGACGGCCGCGAGGCCATGCAATGGTCCCTGACGGGGACGGGGCGGCCATCGTGGGCACGCCTCCGCCGATCTGCCAATGGCCGGCATTTAGCGCGAACCATCCGATCGCCACCATGGCGTCGAACGCGGGCAGACCGCACCCGACCCACCCTCCACCACCACCCCGACACGAACTGGCGTAGCTGAGGTCCACCCGTTGGTCCTCAGCTACGCCGATTCGGGGAGGTTCGACGGCGGCCGGGCAGGTTCCGGGGCCCCGGCGACGCGAGTACGGTCCTGACGCACCGTCAGGACCGGTCGGAGGCGGTGCCAACCGAACCCGACCGCACGATCGAAACCCAGGGGCACCGATGGCACAGCAGGTGAAGGCAGTGGTGGCGCGGACCAAGGGGGCCCCGGTCGAGGTGGTCACCATCGAGGTGCCCGATCCCGGTCCCGGCGAGGTGGTGGTGCAGGTGCAGGCCTGCGGGGTGTGCCACACCGACCTCCACTACCGCGAGGGCGGCATCAACGACGACTTCCCGTTCCTGCTCGGCCACGAGGCCGCGGGCCTCGTCGAGTCGGTCGGCCCCGACGTGACCGATCTCGCCCCGGGCGACTTCGTGATCCTCAACTGGCGAGCCGTGTGCGGGCAGTGCCGCTCGTGTCGCCGCGGGCGTCCGCAGTACTGCTTCGCCACCCACAACGCCACCCAGAAGATGACGCTCGACGG
>DAIMFV010000113.1:0-10675 GCA_036724365.1 Acidimicrobiales bacterium
CAGCAGCGACGACGACCCCGCCGCCGACGGTCCCCGGTCCACCACCACCCGCCCCGACGGGCCGGGATCCGGAGGAGACCCGGCCGACGGGTCCGACGACCTCGTCATCGTCGACGGCATCCGCATCGAGGTCCTGTCGAGCCAGCCCGACCGGGTGAGCGGCGACGACGCCCGCATCCGGGTCACCCCCGCCCCGGGGGAGGGCCCCACCGACCTGCGCGTGACGCTCGACGGTGCCGACGTCACCGACCAGCTCACCGAACGCGACGGCGCCCTCGAAGGGGTCGTCGCAGGGTTGGTGGAGGGCACCAACACGCTGCGCGCCACATCGCCCGCCGACCCCGACGAGCCCGCGGTGCAGCGCATCCGGGCCTGGCCGCTCACCGGCCCGATGATCTCGGGGCCGCAGATCCCACTGCTGGCCTGTTCCACGGTGGAGCACGGCCTGGGCGAACCCACCGATGCCAACTGCTCCGCCCCCACCACGGTCACCTGGCGCTACGTCACCGCCGACCGCCGCGTCGTCGATCTCGCCGATCCCGCCGCCGTACCGCCCGACGCGGCCACGGTCCGGGTGCCCACCGTCGACGGCGAGTACGAGGGGCCCTTCGTGCTGCGCCGTGAGCGCGGCGTGGTGAACCGGTCGGTCTACGACGTCGTGACCGTGCACCCCGTCGACGGGGCCGCGCCGAGCCCGGACCGGACCCCGGCCGCCTGGTCCGGACGGCTCCTGTACCGGTTCGGGGGCGGGTGTGCGGCCACCCACGGCCAGGGACGGTCGCAGGCCCTGGTCGAGGACCTGGCGTTGCTCGAAGCGGGCTACGCCCTGGCCACGGCCACCTTCAACACGGGCGCCGTGCAGTGCAACGACGTGGTCTCGGCCGAGACCGTGATGATGGTGAAGGAGCGCGTCGTCGAGCGGTTCGGGGTGCCCACCGCCACCATCGGCGAGGGCCAGAGCGGGGGCGCCATCCAGGTGCACCTGATCGCCCAGAACTACCCCGGTCTCCTCGACGGCGCCGTGGCCGTGGAGCCGTTCCCCGACACCCTCACCGTGTTCAGCGGCGTGGCCGACTGCCTCCTGCTGCAGCGCTGGTACGCCACCCCCGCCGGAGCCGCTCTCTCGCCCTCACAGCGGGCCGCCGTGAACGGGCACGCCACCGACGCCACCTGTCGCAACTGGCAGGCGCGGTTCGGCTCGTTCCTCGACCCCACCAGCGGATGCGATCCGGCGATCCCCACCGAGCGGATCTACGACCCCGACACCAACGCTGGCGGGGTCCGCTGCACCATCTACGACGAGGCCGTGAACGTGTACGGGCGAGACCCCGCCACGGGTGCAGCCAACCGGCCTCTCGACAACGTGGGGCTGCAGTACGGCCTCCAGGCCCTGAACGACGGGGCCATCACCTTCGAGCAGTTCGTGGCCCTCAACCGCGACGTCGGGGGGTTCGACGTCGATGGTCGACCCCAGGCCGATCGCCACGAGGCCACCTTCGAGACCGTCTCCGCCGCCTACGAGACCGGGCGCGTGTCGAGCGGCGTGGGTGACCAGAACGCCATCCCGCTCATCGAGGTCGACATCTGGAACGACCCGTCCGGCGACATCCACGACCACCTGCGCCCGTTCTCGCTGCGCGACCGGCTCACGCGGGGCGCCTCGCCCACCCAGGCGCCCGGCCTCCAGATCTGGACGCGGGAGCCTGCGGGCCCGGCCGCCGACCTGGCGGTCGCCGCCGGGGCCGACGCCACCCGCGACGCCATCGCCGCCGTGGCGGCCTGGCTCGACGCCCTCGACGGAGCGGGCGGCCCCCGCGCCCAGGCCCTGCAGGACACCCGGCCCGCCGAGGCCGGCGACAACTGCGTGATCCCCGGTGAGCCCGAGCCCGTCCGGGGGCTGCACGTGTGGGACGAGCAGAGCGCGTGCAGCGACCGCTACGAGGTGAGCGGCGACCCCCGCACCGCCGCCGGCGCACCCCGCGCCAACGACGTGCTCAAGTGCGAGCTGAAGGCGATCGACCCCGCCGACTACCCGGGCGAGCTCACCAGCGCCCAGTACGAACAGCTCCTGGAGGTGTTCCCCCTCGGCGTCTGCGACTGGGCGTTCAGCGGGGTGGGCCAGACGGCGCCGACCATGCCCGACCGGAGCTTCGAGGACGTGGTCACGCCCGAGCAGCTCGCCTGACCCGGCCCGGCGCCCCGGGTCGGGCGTCGTCGTCCGCGTGATCAGGTGATCAGGTGGATCAGGTGGAGCGCAGGTGGACCACGTCGCCCACCGCCACCACCCGCCGGCCGCCCTCGGCCAGCTCCAGCACCAGGTGGCCTTCGTCGGTGATGTCGACCGCCGTGCCCTCCACGTCGTCGACCCCGAGGTCGACGCGGACGCGACGGCCGAGGGTGGCCGACCGCGACCGCCAGCGATCGAGCACGGCCGTCGTTCCCCCCTCGGACAACAGCAGCCGGTACCCCTCGTCGAGCGACCGCAGCAGGGCCACCAGGAGGTCCACCCGGTCGGGCACCTCGCCTGGTCCCACGTCGCCGACCGTCCCGGCCTCGCCGGTGCTCCCGCCCACGATCTCGTCGAGCGCCACGGCCGTGGCCCGCAGCTCCTCGGGGTACCGGTCGCCCCAGGCCACGTTCAGGCCGATCCCGGCCGCAACCGCCGCCCGCTGGGTGGGACCCGGCGCCTGCCAGCCCGACGCCGCGCCCACGCCCGGCGGCCACTCGGCCTCGGCCAGGATGCCCGCCAGCTTGCGGTCCACGGCCGAGCCGTCGCCCGGCCAGACCAGGTCGTTGGGCCACTTCAGGCGGGGCTCCACCCCGGTGAGGGCCGCCACCGCGTCGGACGCCGCCAGGGCCAGCACCATGGTGGTGAGCCCGGCCACCGCCGCCGGCGGCCGCAGCAACACGGTGAGCAGCAGCGAGCCGTCGACCGGCGCCTCCCACACCCGGCCGCGCCGACCCCGCCCCGCGTCCTGGTGGTCGGCCACCACCACGATCCCCTCGGGCTCACCGGCCCGCACCAGCTCCAGCACGTCGGCGTTGGTGGAGCCGGTGGACGCCAGCCACCGCACATCGGCGAACCGGCAACCGGCCAGCGCCGACCGGGCCCGGCGGCCCCGGTCGGCCGCGTCGGGGTGGGGGGACGGGGGCTCGACGCTCATCGCAGCGCAGTGAACCACACCGGCCGTCGGCCCGAGGGTGTTGAGGTCCCAACGCGCCGACTAGACATTCTCCTCGTGCTCTCGAAGATCCTGATCGCCAACCGGGGCGAGATCGCCGTCCGGGTCATCCGTGCCTGCCAGGAGCTGGGCATCGCCACGGTGGCCGTGTACTCCGATCTCGACCGCAACGCCCTCCACGTCCGTCTCGCCGACGAGTCGTACTCCCTCGGCGGCCAGACCGCGGCGGAGAGCTACCTCAACACCGACAAGATCCTCGAGGTCATCGAGCGGTCCGGAGCAGACGGCGTCCACCCCGGGTACGGCTTCTTCTCCGAGAACACCGACTTCGCCCGCGCCATCACCGAGCGCGGCGTCACGTTCATCGGCCCGCCGCCCGAGGCCATCACGGTCATGCGCGACAAGGTGTCCAGCCGCATCGCCGCCGAGAAGGCCGGCGTGTCGGGCGTGCCGGGCACCACCGAGTTCCTCTCGTCGGGCGACGAGGTCATCGCCTTCGGCGACGCGCACGGCTGGCCGGTGGCCATCAAGGCCGCCTACGGCGGCGGCGGGCGCGGCATGCGCGTGGTGCAGAGCGCCGGCGAGGCCCACCAGGCCCTGGTGTCGGCCCAGTCCGAGGCCCTCAAGGGCTTCGGAGGGGAGGAGTGCTCCGTCGAGCGCTACCTCACCCGGCCCCGCCACGTGGAGATGCAGATCATCGCCGACCAGCACGGCAACTGCGTGTGGGTGGGTGAACGAGACTGCTCGGTCCAGCGCCGCCACCAGAAGCTCATCGAAGAGTCCCCGGCCCCGAACTTCCCCGACGAGACCCGTCGGGCCATGGGCGAGGCCGCCGTGAAGGTGTCCCAGGCGTGCGGCTACACCAACGCCGGCACCGTGGAGTTCTTGTACCAGGACGGCGAGTTCTACTTCCTGGAGATGAACACCCGCCTCCAGGTGGAGCACCCCGTCACCGAGATGGTCACGGGC
The DNA here is from genome assembly GCA_036724365.1 of Acidimicrobiales bacterium. GTDB lineage: Bacteria > Actinomycetota > Acidimicrobiia > Acidimicrobiales > Iamiaceae > Aquihabitans. Next base: position 4,152 of record DAIMFV010000113.1, read on the forward strand.
ATCGACCTGGTGCGCGAGCAGATCCGGGTGGCCTCGGGCGAACCCCTCTCGTTCACCCAGGACGACGTCGAGCGTCGGGGCTGGGCCATGGAGGTCCGGGTCAACGCCGAGAACCCCGCCGGCGGCGCCTTCCTCCCGGCCCCCGGGCGGATCGAGAAGCTGGTGGCCCCGCAGGGCTTCGGCACCCGCTGGGACGGTGGCTACGAGAGCGGCGACGAGGTCAGCCAGTACTACGACAACCTCGTGGGCAAGCTCATCGTGTGGGGGTCGGACCGCCCCACCGCCATCAACCGGCTGAAGCGGGCCATCCGAGAGTTCGTCATCGACGGCATCGACACCACCCTTCCCGCCCAGCTCGTCATCCTCGACCACCCCGACTTCGTGGCCGGCGAGCACTCCACCAACTGGGTCGAGAGCGACGCGCTCGACCTCACCGGCGTCACCGGCCGGCTGGGCCCGACCGACCCCGAGGCCGCCCCGGCCGCCGAGGGCGAGGAGCCCGAGGCCAAGGTGCGCCGAGACGTCGACGTGGAGGTCAACGGCAAGCGGTTCGCGGTGTCCATGTGGGTCCCCGAGTCCCACCTGGCCACGGCGCCCGCCGGCGGCGGTGGTGGCGCCAAGGCCAAGCCCCGCCGCAAGGGTGGCGGCTCCTCCGGTGGCGGCGGCGCCGGGACCGGCGTGATCGTGGCTCCCATGCAGGGCACCATGTTCAAGGTGAACGTGGCCGTGGGCGACACGGTCGAGGCCGGTCAGGTCGTGGCCGTGCTCGAGGCCATGAAGATGGAGAACAACGTGGCCACCGACGTGGCCGGCACCGTGGCCGAGGTCAAGGTGGAGCCGGGCATGCCCGTGGGCTCCGGCGACGTCCTCGTGGTGATCACCCCCGCCGAGGGCTGACCCCGCGTCCGACCCGACTCAGTCCGGCCCGACTCAGGCCGGCTCGGTGGCCACGCCGTGGAGGAACGCCTCCAGGATCGCCTCCACCAGCAGGTCGGCGGGCGGACCGGGCATGTTCGGCTTGGCCCCCCGGGTGGCCACCAGGCCGTGCAACGCGCTCCAGAGCACGAAGGCGAGCACCACCGGACCGCCCTCGCCGGCGCGCAGGCGGCCCTCGTCGACGGCCCGCGACACCAGCTCGATCACCGAGCCGAAGCAGCCGGTGGACAGGATCTGGTGGTCGTCGTACCGCTCGGGGGTGTGGGCGGCGTGGCCCATGAACATGATGCGGTAGTGCTCGGGGTCGTCGAGCCCGAACCGCACGTAGTCGTGGGCGATCTGGCGCAGGGCCTCGACCGGATCGGCCACCGCCGCCACCACGGGAGCCACCACCTCACGGTCGAGCCGGTCGAAGTGCACCGCGCACACCTCGAACAGCAGGTGATCCTTGTCGTCGAAGTGACGGTAGATGGTGGGGGGTGTGAGGCCCACCGCATCGGCCACGGCCCGTACCGACACGGCCTCTTCGGAGCCCGACTCCACCAGGAGCCGATCCGCCGCCTCCAGGATCGCCTCCCGGGTGCGGTCCCCCTCGCCCCGTCGGGCCCGCCCGACCGGGGCCGGGCGCGCCGCAGAGCGGTCGGGATCGGAGCGGGTGGCGGTCACCCCCCCACCTTCGCGCGCCCCGCCGGGTCGTCCACACCGCCCCCCTCGGCGATCGGTGCGTCGGTGCTGGGTGCGTCGGCGCCGGACGGCACCGGGCGCAGGTCGACGGCCGGCGCCGGGACCGTGCTCGGCGCTGCCGCCTGGGAGGACCCGGGATCCAGGTCCACGTGCTCGCTGATCCCGAACCGGTCGTGGAACCGGCGCAGCGGGGCGGGCGCCCACCAGTTGGCCTCACCCGCCAGCCGCATGAACGCCGGGACGAGGGTGCCCCGGATGACGAACGCGTCCAGCAGCACCGCAACCGTCAGTCCCACACCGAACAGCTTGATGAACGACACCCCCGAGGTGGCGAAGGCAAGGAACACCACCGACATCAACAGGGCCGCCGCGGTGACGATCCGTCCGGTGCGGGCCAGGCCCCGAGCCACCGACGTGGTGTTGTCGGCCCCGCGGTCGTGCTCCTCCTTGATGCGGGACAGCAGGAAGACCTCGTAGTCCATCGAGAGCCCGAAGGCCACGCAGAACATGAGCACCGGCACGGTGGCCGCGAGCGAGCCCGTCGGGGTGAAGCCCAACAGGTCGGCGCCGTTGCCGTCCTGGAAGATCCACACCATGGCCCCGAACGTGGCCGACAGGCTCAACACGTTGATCACCAGGGCCTTGGCCGGGACCACCACGCTGCCGAACATCAAGAACAGCAGCACGAAGGTGATCACGGCGATGATGCCCAGGGCGAGCGGCACGTCGCCGAGCAGCGACGCCTTGGAGTCCACCAGGTCGGCCGACGGCCCGCCCACCAGTGGGGCGGCCCCCTCCACCGGCGACGGCACGGCTCGGACATCGGCGGCGAAGCGCTCGCCCTCCGACGACACCGGCTCGATCGACGGGATCACCGACAGGTACGTGGCGGTCGGCCGTTGGAAGCGCTCGACCAGATCGGGATCGGCCTCGGGCGGGAGGACGAGGTCACCGGGCTCGCAGGCCAGGCCCCCGACCGACCCGGTACCACCGCAGTAGATGCCGGTCTCGGCGTCCACCCGGCTCACGCCCTCGACCTGGGCCAGCGCGGTGGCGTAGGCGTCGACCTGATCGGCCCGTTCCGCCGGCGCAGCCGCTCCGGTGACCACCACCTCGGCTGCTCCGGCCTCGCCGGAGTCGAACTCCTCGCGGAGCACGTCGTGCACGGCGCGAGCCGGGTTGGACGGGGGGAGCACCCGGTCGTCCGGGAGGCCGAGGTTCATGCCGAAGGCGGGAGCGCCCAGCACCGCCAGCAGGCCGACCACCGAGATCAGGATCGGCCACGGGCGACGCATGACCCCGGTGGCCACCCGGTGCCAGACGTCGCCCACGTCGTCGATCGGGGTGGTGCGCGTCCGGCGGCGACCCACCGGCAGGGCATCGACGCGATGGCCGAGGGCAGCCAGCATCGCGGGCAGCACCACCACGGCGTAGAGGCCCGCCAACGCCGACACCGCCAGCCCGGCGTAGGCGAAGCTCCGGAGGAAGGCGATGTCGAAGACGAGCATGGCGCTGAGGGAGATCGCCACCGTCACGGCGGAGAACAGCACGGTCCGCCCGGCGGTGGACACCGTCCGCCGCACGGCCACCTCGGGCCCGTGATCCACCAGTTCCTCGCGATAGCGGCTCACCATGAAGAGCGAGTAGTCGATGGCGAGGCCCAGCCCCATTGCGGTGGTGAGGTTGAGGGCGAACACGGACACGTCGGTGAACTCGTTCACCACGAACAGGGCCAGGAAGGTCGACACCACCGCGAGGGCGCCGATGGCGAGCGGGAGGGCAGCGGCCACCACGCCCCGGAAGATGAAGAGCAGGAGCAACATGGTGAGGGGGATGGCGATCATCTCCGCCCGGAGCAGGTCGGCTTCCACCGTGCGATCGACCTCGGCGAACATCGGCCCCTCGCCGCCCACGCCCACCACCACGGGGGACCCGGGATCGTCCCGGCGGTAGTCCTCGTTGACGTGCTCGGCGAACTGCACCATCAGGTTGTCGGAGTCGGGGTAGCGGGCGAGCACCAGGGCCCGGTCACCGGCCTGCGACGCCAGGGGGTTGCCCGCCGGTAGGTCCCAGTACGAGAGCACGTCTTCGACCGCCAACCCGCCGTAGCTCTCCTCGGAGAGCTCGGCGGCCAGCGCCCGGCCGGCGGCCGCCACCTCGGGGGCGTCGACGTCACCGTCGCGGGCGGTGACCAGCAGGATCACGTTGGGGGTGCCGGCCCCGAACTCCTCGCGCAACAGCGCCTCGCTCCGCGACGACTCGGCATCGGGATCATCGAACCCGCCCGACGACAGGCGCTCGGCCACCCCGCCGCCGACGGCAGCCGAGACCACGAAGAGGACGAGGGCCGCCACCAGGACGAAGCGGCGTCGGCGGAGGGTGAAGTCGGTGACTCGATCGAGCACGGCAGGCTCCCGGGGTCGGCCGGAGGTGACCCCCGGCACATGAGGTAACAGCGTTCACGTAACGCCGTTACCAAACCACACCCGGAGCCCCGCCGTCCACGTGCAAGTCGTCACACCTCGTCGCCCGAAAGTCGCCTCAGCGTCGCCACGGGCGCGCCCGGACGTCCGGTGCGGTCGAGCGAGGGTCCCGCGTTCGACGCGGGAACGCAGCAGGAGGGGGATCGGTGGGCCGGTGGCCCGCCCGGTCAGGCGCAGTCGGCGAACACCGCGGCGACCTCCGGCGGCAGCGCCGCCGGGTCACTCGTGAACTCGGTGTTGATGTCCATCAACTCGTCGAAGTCGACGCCGTCCTGCTCGTCGCTCAGGGCGTCGAACGCGCACTGGCAGAAGTCGTCGGGCAACGTGGCGGCCTCGGACGCCTTGGCGTCGGCGGCCGAGGTCTCCGCACAGCCCTCCAGGAAGGCCGCCTCGAGGTCGTCGTAGCTGCCGGCCTGCTGCTGTCCGGTGCCACAGCCGGCGAGCAGGCCCACCCCCAGCACGAACCCGGCCAAGGCGGGCACCAGGCGATGGGAGGGCCGGGCCCAGCGTGCGCTGAGTCGGCGACGGATCGGGGATGCAGGCACGCGGAGCTCCTTGTTCACGACGGGACAACGCTAGCGGCCACGTCCCCCGCCGCCGAAGCCGCGGCCTCGGGTCCGGCCGACCCGGGCGGCCGGCGGCGGACGCGCTGAGGGGATGGCCCGGAGGCCATCCCCTCAGCAGATCCGACCAGTGCTCCCCCCGGAATCACCTGCCGGAAACCTCGATCTGTGGAGCCCGGCGCCCCGTTGCGGTGGGGTGGTTGCCGCGCTCTACAACCATTGTCGACGGCCCGGACGATCCTCTACATGAGCCGTTCGGCCCAATCCTGAGCGGGGTTCATTCCACCTGGGCCGCGCCCCGCCGGAGCCGGAGCTCCTCGAAGGCCACCACGCCGAGGTCGACCGGCCGCACCGCCCCGGTGGGCTGCCAGCCCTGCCGCCGGTAGAAGGCGAGGGCCGCCGGGTTGGTGCGCAGCACGGACAGCTCCTGGTGGACCAGTCCCACCTCGTCGAGCCACGCCGAGGCGGCCGCCAACAGCCGGGCGCCCCCACCCAGGCCCTGGGCGGCCGGATCGACGTACAGCTCCCACACCTCGCCCACGTCGGACCGGTCGCCGGCGTCGTCGGGATGGGCGGGACCGCAGTCCACGTAGCCGTAGACCGTCCCCTGGCGACCCCAGACGAGCAGGCGATGGCGACGCGACGGTGGCACCATCGCCCGGCCCACCCAGTAGCTCGCCGGCGGGACCACGTCTCGGCCGTCGAGGAAGGCGTCGGGGAGCACCCCGCCCCGGTAGTTGGTGCCGAACGCCCGCCACTTGACCGCCGCCACCGCGGCGCCATCGAGCGCGGTGGCCGGCCGCACCGGTTCGTGGGCGCCCGGGGGATCCACGAACGGGGGCGGCAGCGACACCCCGAACCGGCGCCGGATCAGGTGGGCCTGGGCCACGGTGGCCGCCGGGGCCGAGGTCGGCGCCGGGTCGGGCTGGGCCTGCACCAACCGCAACAGCTCGGCCGCGGGATCGGCGACGACCACCTCAGCCCCCTCCGCCGGGGGCGGGCCCGGTGGCCCCGGTGGCCAGGTCGTACACCCGGCGCTTGGGCACGCCCAGGTCGCGCACCACCGCGCTCACGGCGTCGCGCGTGGTGGCCCCGCCCTCCCGCAACCGGCCCAGGGCGGCCACCACCGCCTCGTCGGGCACCTCGCCGGGCTCGGGCGCACCGTCGAGCACCACCACGTACTCCCCCCGTGGCTCCACCTGGTCGGCGTGGGCCACGGCGTCGGCCAGCGAGCCACGCCAGACCTCCTCGTGGAGCTTGGTGAGCTCCCGGGCCAGCACCACCCGACGGTCTGCGCCGCAGACCTCGACGAGGTCGGCGAGGGTGCGGGCCAGCCGGTGGGGCGCCTCGTAGAGCACCACCGTGCGGCGCTCGCCGGCCACGTCGGCCAACCGGGCGGTACGGCCCGAGCCCTTGCGGGGCAGGAACCCCTCGAACACGAAGCGGCCGGCCGGGAGCCCGCTCACCACCAGGGCCGTGAGCGAGGCCGAGGGGCCCGGCACCACCTCCACCGGGAAGCCGGCCGCCACGGCGGCGGCCACCAGGCGTTCGCCGGGGTCCGACACCCCGGGCATGCCGGCGTCGGAGACCAGGGCCACCGTGTCACCGGCGGCCAGCCGGTGGAGCACCCAATCCACCGCGTCGTGCTCGGTGTGGTCGTTCACCACCCGCAGGGCCGGCGCCCGCACCCCGAACCGCTGCAGCAGGCGACCGGTCCGGCGGGTGTCCTCGCAGCACACCACCGCCGCCGCGCCCTGCTCGGCCACAGCCCGCGGGGCCAGGTCGTCGAGGTTGCCGATCCGCGCGCCCACCCGCACCACGGCACCCTCGCCGCTGATCGACACGATCTGGCCCTCGA
>DAIMFV010000114.1:0-7587 GCA_036724365.1 Acidimicrobiales bacterium
GCCTGGGCACGCGCTTCGAGGTCGACCCCGAGCTGCTCGTGCCGAACCCCGACCTCTCGATCGCCGACGGCGCGATCGCGCCGTGGGCGGGGGGACGCAGCCAGTACTTCACCCGGCTGCTCGAGTCGGTGTGCGAGGCCCACGGCATCGACGCCACCGCCCCGTGGGCGACGCTGTCGAAGGCCGACCAGAAGCGGATCCTGCACGGCTCGGGTGTGGGGAAGGTGACGGTCAAGTTCAAGAACCGCTACGGCCGGACCCGGTCCTACAACGCCACCTACGAGGGGGTCGTCCCGTACCTCCAGCGGCGGCACACCGAGTCGGAGAGCGACAGCCAGCGCGAGCAGTTCGAGGGCTACATGCGGGAGGTTCCGTGCCCTGCCTGCGATGGGGCCAGACTCAAGCCCTTCACGCTGGCGGTCACCGTCGACGGCCACAACATCAACCAGCTCTCCTCCATGTCCATTCGTGAGGTTGCCGCCGCCTTCTCGGCGATGACGATCTCGGATCGGGATCGGATAGTCGCTGATCCGATCCTCAAGGAGGTAAACGCCCGGCTCGGGTTCCTGCTCGACGTCGGGCTCGACTACCTGTCTCTCCATCGTTCGTCGGCCACGCTGGCTGGTGGCGAGGCCCAACGGATCAGGTTGGCCAGCCAGATCGGCTCGGGACTCGTCGGTGTGCTGTACGTGCTCGACGAGCCCTCGATCGGCCTTCCCCAACGGGATAACCGCCGGCTCATCGACACCCTTCAGAGGCTCCGAGATCTCGGCAACACCGTGTTGGTGGTGGAGCACGACGAGGACACCATCGCCGTCGCTGATTACGTGGTCGACATCGGCCCCGGCGCCGGAGAGCACGGCGGTGCCATCGTGCACGCCGGCAGTTTCAAGCAACTCCTCAAGAACAAGGAGTCGGTTACCGGTCAGTACCTGGCCGGCAAACGGTCGATCCCGGTCCCATCCAGCCGTCGACCGACCACCGGTACCGAGTTGCGGGTGGTCGGAGCCCGCGAGCACAACTTGAACAGCATCGACGTCTCGTTTCCGCTCGGTCAGTTCGTGGCCGTCACCGGCGTTTCCGGGTCGGGTAAGAGCACCCTGGTCAACGACATCCTCTTGCGGGCATTGATGCAGAAGATCTACCGATCCAAGACGCCGCCGGGCCTGCACAAGAAGGTCACCGGGATCGAACACCTCGACAAGGTGATCGACATCGACCAGTCGCCGATCGGTCGCACGCCCAGGTCCAACCCCGCCACCTATACCGGCGTGTTCGACCACGTCCGCAAGCTGTTCGCCCAGACCACCGAGGCCAAGGTGCGCGGCTACCTGCCGGGCCGCTTCAGCTTCAACGTGAAGGGCGGTCGCTGCGAGAACTGCGCGGGCGACGGCACCATCAAGATCGAGATGCACTTCCTGCCCGACGTGTACGTGCCGTGCGAGGTGTGCAAGGGAGCCCGGTACAACCGCGACACGCTCGACATCGAGTTCAAGGGCCGCAGCATCGCCGAGGTCCTCGACATGCCGTGCGAGGAGGCGCTCGAGTTCTTCGCCAACCAGCCGGTGATCTCCCGGCACATGCAGACGCTGGTCGACGTCGGGTTGGGCTACGTCCGCCTCGGGCAGCCCGCTCCCACCCTGTCGGGCGGCGAGGCCCAGCGCATCAAGCTGGCCTCCGAGCTGTCCAAGCGCTCCACCGGCCACACGATCTACCTGCTCGACGAGCCCACCACCGGCCTGCACTTCGAAGACATCCGCAAGCTGCTCACGGTGCTCGGCCGCCTGGTCGACCAGGGCAACACCGTGCTGGTGATCGAGCACAACCTCGATGTCATCAAGACGGCCGACTGGGTGATCGACCTGGGGCCCGAGGGCGGGTCCGGCGGCGGCACGGTGGTGGCCGAGGGCACGCCCGAGGCGGTGGCGGCCGATCCGGCCTCCCACACCGGCCGGTTCCTGCGTCCGCTCCTGGGCGCGCCCGACTGAGCGGTCGCCCGCCCGGGGCGGCTGCCCCGGGGGCCGATCACCGCGAGGCGGGGGCGTCCGCACCAAGATGACCCGGTGCCCAGCGCCCACCCCCCGACGCCCGCCGACCGGTCACGGCGCTCCGCCGGCATGGCGGTGGTGTTGGTGGGGCTGTGTGCCACCGTCTGGCCGGGTTCACCCCAGTGGGTGGTGCTGGCCGGGTTCAGCGTGGCCGCCGCGTTCGGGCTGCCGCTGCTCGTGGCCGGTTCGCCCGCCACGGCCCGCCGGATCCTGCCGGTGGCCGTGGGGGTGGTGGCGGTGTTGGCCGCCCTGGCCGGCTGGGCTCGCGCTACCGGCGACCTGCCCGCCCGGGATCGTGAGCACGACGGGGGGGTGATCGTCACCCGGGCGGCCGCCAGCGAGATCCGTCACGGCCGCAACCCCTACACCGCCGACTTCGGGCCGCTGTTGCCCGAGTCGTGGCAGCTGGTGCAGGGCACCGGAGGGGAGCTGGTCGAGAACCCCGTCCGCGACCACTTCCCGTACCTACCGGCCGCAGCGTTGGTGCACGTGCCCTTCGTGGTGGCGGCCGACGCGGTCGGCCAGACGTGGGACCCCAGGATCCTGGGCTGGGCGGCGGTGGTGGCGGCCATGGTGGTGGTGGCCCGCCGGCCCGAACCGGCCTGGGCCCGGTTGGGCGCGGTGCTCGGCGTGGGCAGCGCCTTCGCCATCATCTACCTGTCGTGGGGCACGAACGACCCCTTCGCGGCGGCGCTGGCGGTGGTGGCCCTGGCGCTGGCGGATCGGGCGCCCGGGTGGGCGGGCGTGGCGCTGGCGGTGGCGGTGTCGGCCAAGCTGCTCCTGGCGGTGCTGGTGCCACCGCTGGCGCTGGTGGTCTGGCTCACCGGGGGCGCGGCCGGGCTGCGGCGCTGGTGGACGTTCCCGGCGGTGCTGGCCGCCACCGTCATCCCGGCCCTGCTCGCCGACCCGGGCGCGTTCCTCGACGACGCCGTGTGGTTCAACCTGGGCCGCTCCGAGCCCCGGATGCCCACCTCGGGCATCGGCATCCCGGCGGTGGCGCCCGGCTTCGACGGGGTGCCGCTCGCCGTGCTCACCGGCCTCGGACTGGTGGCCGCCCTGGTGCTGCCGCTGGTGGCCGTGCGGCGCCGGCCCTCGGTGTGGGTGGCGGGCGCGGCGTCCGGGTTGGCGTTGCTGGCCGTGCTGGTGCCGGCCCGCACCTTCCAGGTGAACTACCTGGTGCTGGTGGCGGCCCTGCTCCCGCTGGTGCTGTTGGCGTCGCCGCGGCCCGGCCCGTCCGACCTGTCCGGAACGGGCCCACCGGCCTGACCGTGGCGCCCGGGGTCTACCGTGCGGCCATGGCCGACCCCACCGCCATCCCTGCCGCCCTCACCTCGACGGCGGACCTGCGAGCCGACGCGCTGTTCCACCTGGTCACCGGCTCGGAGTGGGCGCGCCCCCGGGGGGGGGGATCGATCGCCCCCGACTCGCTCACGGGCGAAGGCTTCGTGCGCGGCTCGTGGGGTCGTCAGGTGGCGGGCACGGTGGACCGCCACTTCGGTGGCGTCCCCGACCTGTTGGTTCTGGAGCTCGATCCGGGGGCGCTCGGCGGCGCCGAGCTGGTGGAGGAGGACACCGCCGGCACCGGGGCGGTGTTCCCGCACGTGTACGGCCCGGTGCCGCTCGCCGCGGTGCGCGAGGTGTTCCGGCTGCGGTGACCGGGTGCGACCGCAGGTGACCGTGCGTCGCCGGTGGGTCGGCGGTTGGTCGCGGTGGGTCGGCGGTGCTGCCGGCGGTGCTGCCGGCGGTTCAGCTGACGGGCAGGGCGCGGCTGTCGGTGGCGGGGTTTCGGACCTCGGCCACCGGGTTGCCCTGGGTGATGTCGAGCATCCGCTGGAGGGCCACCTTGGCCCACTCGGTGGTGACCGGATCGACCGAGATCTGGTTGATCACCCGCCCGTCGACCAGGTTCTCCAGCACCCAGGCCAGGTGGGGGCCGTCGATGCGGAACATGGTGGAGCACGGGCAGACCAGCGGGTCGAGCGACACCACGGTCTTGTCGGGCGTCTCCGCGGCCAGGCGGTTCACCAGGTGGATCTCGGTGCCGATGGCGATGGTGGCCCCGGGCGGGGCGGCCGCCACGGCCTTTATGATGAAGTCGGTGGACCCCACCTGGTCGGCGATGGCGCACACCTCGTGGGCGCACTCGGGGTGCGCCACCACGATGCCGTCGGGGTGCTGGGCCCGGAACGCCGCCACGTGGGCCGGGGTGAACCGCTGGTGCACCGAGCAGTGGCCCTTCCACAGCAGGAAGGTGGCCTGGCGCACGTCGTCCTCGGTGAGCCCGCCCAACTCGAACCGCGGGTTCCACACCCGCATGTCGTCGTGGGTGTAGCCCATGGCGATGCCGGTGTTGCGGCCCAGGTGCTGGTCGGGGAAGAAGAGGACCTTGCGGCCCCGGGTGAAGGCCCACTCCAGGATCTCGCGGGCGTTGGTGGAGGTGCAGACGGCACCCCCGTGCTCGCCCACGAAGGCCTTGAGGGCGGCCGACGAGTTCATGTAGGTGATGGGCACCAGCTCGCTGGTGTCGATCACCTCGCCGAGGGCGTCCCACGCCCCGGTGACCGAGTCGAGGTCGGCCATGTCGGCCATGGAGCAGCCGGCGTTCAGGTCGGGCAGCACCACGGCCTGGTGGTCGCCGGTGAGGATGTCGGCCGATTCGGCCATGAAGTGCACGCCGCAGAACACGATGTAGTCGGCGTCGGGCCGTTCCTGGGCCAGGACGGACAGCCGATACGAGTCGCCGCGGGCGTCGGCCCACTTCATGACCTCGTCGCGCTGGTAGTGGTGGCCGAGGATGAACAGCCGTTCGCCCAGGGTGGCCTTGGCGGCGCCGATCATGGCGTCGAGCTCGGCTGCCGACGCGTCTCGGTACCGCTCGGGGAGGGGGGTCTGGAGCCTGAGCATGGGGTGGGAACCTCCGTGGGAGATCCTGCGTGGTCGGCCGGTGGGGACAGCCTGGTCGCCTCGCCCACGGGGATGTCGGCCACAGGATCGGATATGGCGCCGGATACCAGGCCGGCGCGGGTGACTCTACCCGGTACCCGCGCCGACCTGGCGCCGCGAAACGGCCGGTCAGGGGGTCGAGCGCGGCACGGGCGCCGCCATCCGGCAACCTGTGTCGGTGGTCCTCCGTCCGCCTGCCGGCTCCATCCCCGACTCGCCCGGGTCGTACCAGTTCAAGGACGCCCAGGGCCGGGTGATCTACGTCGGCAAGGCCAAGTCGCTGCGGTCGCGGCTGTCCAACTACTTCCAGACCAACCTGCCCCCGCGCACCGCCCAGATGGTGGCCACCGCGGCCACGGTGGAGTGGATCCAGGTCCGCAACGACGTCGAGGCGTTGCTCCTGGAGTACAGCCTCATCAAGCAGCACCGCCCCCGGTTCAACATCCGCCTGATCGACGACAAGAGCTACCCGTACCTGGCGGTCACGGTGAGCGACCAGTGGCCTCGGCCGATGGTGATGCGGGGGGCCCGCCGCAAGGGGGTGCGCTACTTCGGGCCCTACGGCCACGCCTACGCCATCCGCGAGACGCTCGACCTGTTGCTGCGCACGTTCCCGGTGCGGACCTGTTCGGACAACAAGTTCGGTCACCACGAACGGCTGGGCCGTCCGTGTCTGCTGTTCCACATCGAGAAGTGCTCGGGGCCGTGCGTGGGCGAGGTCGACGCCGCCACCTACCGGGGCTACGTCGACGACCTGCTCCGGTTCCTGGAGGGCGACACCGACGAGGTGGTGGCCCGCCTCGACGCCGAGATGCGAGCCGCGGCCGACGAGTTGGAGTTCGAACGGGCGGCCCGCCTGCGAGACCGGTTGACGGCGGTGGGAAAGGCCATCGAGCGCCAGCAGATGGTGGCCGACCGCAACGAGGACCTCGACGTGTTCGGCGTGGCCGAGGACGACCTGGAGGCGGCGGTGCAGGTGTTCCACGTGCGCCGGGGCCGGGTGGTGGGGCGCAAGGGGTTCGTGGTCGACAAGGTGGAGGACCTGACGCCCGCGGAGCTGGCCGGCCGGATCCTGGAGGGGTTCTACGACGAGCCGCCGCCCATCGGGATGCCCAAGCAGGTGCTGGTGCAGCGCGAGCCCGACGACCTCGACCTCTACCAACGGTGGTTGAGCGGGCTGCGGGGCTCGGCGGTCACCATCCGCGTGCCCCAGCGGGGAGACAAGCGCTCGCTGCAGGAGACGGTGGCGCGCAACGCCCGTGAGGAGCTGGTCCGCCACCGGCTCAAGCGGGCCACGGACCACAACAGCCGGGCCCGCGCCCTGAACGAGCTGCAGGACGTGCTGGGGCTGCCGGAGTCGCCGCTGCGCATCGAGTGCTTCGACATGAGCCACCTCCAGGGCAGCGACTACGTCGGCTCCATGGTGGTCATGGAGGACGGCCTGCCCAAGAAGTCCGAGTACCGCCGGTTCAAGATCAAGAGCGGCCAGGGCAACGACGACTTCCGGGCCATGGAAGAGGTGCTCACCCGGCGGTTCACGGCGTACCTGGCCGACCGGGAGAAGCCGGCGTCGGAACGGGGTCGGTTCTCCTACCCGCCCCAGCTGTTGGTGGTCGACGGCGGCAAGGGCCAGCTCGGGGTGGCGGTGCGGGTGCTCGAGGGGCTGGGGCTGGACGAGGAGATCCCGGTGGCGTCGCTGGCCAAGCGGTTCGAGGAGGTGTACCTGCCGGGCTCGGCCGACCCCGTGCGCATCCCGCGGCAGTCCGAGGCGCTGTACCTGCTCCAGCGGCTCCGGGACGAGTCGCACCGCTTCGCCATCTCGTTCCACCGCGAGCTGCGGGGCAAGCGGATGACCTCGTCGTCACTCGACGGCATCCCCGGCCTGGGACCCACCCGGCGCACTCGGCTCACCAAGGAGCTGGGCGGGGTGCGGGCGGTGAAGCAGGCGTCGCTCCAGCAGCTCAAGGCCCTGCCGTGGCTCCCCGACGCCGTGGCCGAGGCGATCTACGCTCGCTTCCATGGTGGGTGACGACCGGGCCGCGGGCGATCCGGTCGATGCGGTCGGTGCGGTCGGTGCGGTCGGTGCCGACGATCCTCGGGCTCGCTGGGCGTCCTGGGCGCTGGTGGTGGCGGGCTGCGCCTACCTGCTGGTCCTCGTGCCCGGGGCCCGCTGGTTCGCGGGCGACGACTGGTTCGTGCTGGCCGACCAACCCATCACCCGGCGCGATGCGCTGCTCGAGGACATCAACGGCCACTGGATCCTGCTGCCCCGGCTGGCGTTCGCCGGCCTGTGGGCCGGGTCCGGGCTCGACGCCTACTGGCAGTTCAAGGCCCTGGCGGTGGCCATCCACGGTGCGGTCGCCGTGCTGCTGCGGGCGGTGATGGTGCGTGGTGGCGTGCGGCCCTGGCCGGCCACGGTCGCGCTGGTCCCGTTCGTGCTGCTCGGAGCCGGGTGGGAGAACATGCTGTGGCCGATCCAGGTCCAGCTCACCGGGGCGATCGCCTTCGGCCTGGGGCAGTTGCTGCTGGCGGAGCGGCCGGGGCCGCTCCGCCGCCTCGACGTCACGGCGGTGGCGGTGGGCACCGCGGGGGCGTT
>DAIMFV010000114.1:7597-10664 GCA_036724365.1 Acidimicrobiales bacterium
GAAGCAGATGGTCGAACAGAAGCGTGGCGGGTCGCTCATCAACACCGCTTCGCCCGCCGCCCCCGTGGCGGGTTGGGGGGAAGGCGGCTACAACCCCGCCAAGGCGGGGGGTGCGGGGGGGGCGTTGTGTGCGGGCGTGGTCCTGCGGGTGACCGCCGCTGTGGTCCTCGCCGTGTGGCTCCGACGGGGCCTGGTGCCGGCTGCGGTGCACGCCCTCCCGGCCGTGGTCTTCGCCATCAGCCTCCTGCTGCGGGACGACTCGGCCCTCACGGGCGGGATCCCGTCGCCCGCGGTGCTGGTGTCGTTCGCCGTCGAGGGCCTGCGGGCCACCGGCACCGCGCTGGGCTACAACCCGCTGGGGGCCCTGGTGGTCCTGTCGCTCGTGGGCGGGGCGCTGGTGGCCTCACTCGGTCCGTGGGGGCAGCCCGACGGCGTGCGCACGGTGCGTGAGCGGGCCGCCCGGTGGGCGTTGCCGTTGGCGCTGCTCGCGGGCTCGGTGGGCTTCAACCTGCTCACCGCACCCAACGCTCCCGGTCACGACCCCGGGGTGGTGTGGGCGGTCCGGTACGTGTACGTGGGGGTGGCGCTGGCGCTGCCGGCCGTGGCCCTCGGGGCCGACCTGCTCGCCCGGCGCATCCCGGTGGTGGCGCCCGCCCTGCTGGCGTTCGCGGTCCTGTCGACGCTGGGCGGGGTGTCGTTCCTGCGGTCGGCCGACCCGGCCCCCATGGACCCTGAGCGAGACCGGCAGATCCTGGCTGCGGCCATCGCCTCACCGCTGCTCGACGACGCGTCGGCCGACGTCGACCTGTTCTTCGATCCGTTCCACCTCTGGGTCGACGCCGGCTTCGTCCGGGTGCTGCGGGACCAGGGCAAGCTCGAGCCGGCAACCACGCCTCCGTCGGCGGAAGAGGAGGCCGCGCTGCGGGTGCGACTCGGCTTGGACGTGGAGCCGCTACCCCTGGACCGCGCAGGAGCGGAGGACCAGGCGGCTCCCGCGGATTGCACACCGATCGAGGTGCCTGGTCGGTTGTCCCCCGAACCGGGCGACGAGTTCTCGGCGGTCGGACCACTCGCCTTCGTGCTGCACACCGACGGCATCGTGGGCGATCCGGTTCCGATGGAGTGGACCCGACGGGTGCGGATTCGGGTGGAGGCCCCCGACCTCGACCTGGGCGTCACCGGGCCCGGATCCCTGTGCCGGGTCCCCGCGGGCTGACGGTTCCGCCCGGCTGGCTCCGACTCGTCGTCCGGTCCCGGCTTCGTGCGCACGCCCCATCGAGGGACCCCCATTAGCGTGGGCTCATGGCCGACGACCTGGACCTCTGGGAGACCCATTCGGGTTGGTGGCAGGACGGCTTCACCGACGGCGCCGACCCGGAGTACGAGGAGCAGATCCTCCCCCTGGCCGCCGATCTCCTGGCCGGCTACGCGCGGGTGCTCGACGTGGGCACCGGCGAAGGCCAGGTGGCGCGGCTGGCCGTGGCCGGCGGGGCGAGCCTGGTGGTGGGCGTCGATCCCACGGCCAACCAGGTGGCCGAGGCGGCCCGCCGGGGCGGTGGCCCGCACTATGCCCGTTCCGGGGCCGATGCCCTGCCGTTCGCGAGCGGCTCGTTCGACGCCGTGGTCGCCTGCCTGGTCTTCGAGCACATCGAGTCGGTCGATGCCGCCATCGGCGAGGTGGCCCGGGTGCTGCGTCCCGGTGGCCGCTTCGCCTTCTTCCTCAACCATCCGCTCCTCCAGACCCCCGGGAGCGGGTGGATAGACGATCAGGTGCTCGACCCGCCCGAGCAGTACTGGCGCATCGGCCCGTACCTGGTGGAGGACAACTCGGTGGAAGAGGTCGAGAAGGACGTGTTCATCCCCTTCATCCACCGGCCGATGAGTCGCTACGTGAACGCGATGGCCGAGGCCGGCCTCACGCTGCGTCGGATGCTGGAGCCGGCGCCGCCGCCCGGGTTCCTGGCCCGGGCGTCCGAGTACGCCGAGGCGGCGTCGATCCCGCGGCTGCTGGTGCTGGTGGCCGAGCGCGAGGACGCGGGGCGGTGAGCCCGACCTCCGCCGCCGGTGGCGGTGCCGACGGGGCGCCGCCCGACCTGCTCGACGATTCCCGCCTGCGGGCACTCGGCCTGGCGCCCGGCCAGGAGTCGGTGAACGGCCCCCACGCCACCCCCAGCGCAGATCACCCGCCCGCACCGCTCGGGGGACCCGGCCCGGGGGGCGACCCCGTCGACCTGCTGCCCGACACCCCGATGTGGCTCTCGCACCACTGGCCACCCGACTACGACCGTTGCGCGGTGGTGGCCGGCCTGCACGTCTGCCGCCGGTGCCTGGTGCTGTACCCGTTGGCCCTGGTGGCGGGGATCGCCATCAGCCTCGGCGGGTGGTGGGACCACGCCTGGGACCCGTGGGTGCTGTGGCTGTTCCCGCTGCCGGGCGTGGTCGAGTTCGTGCTCGACAACCTGGGGGTCATCGCGTACCGACCTCGCCGGCAGGTGGCGCTGTCGTCGGCCGGGGCCCTGGCCGCCGGCGTCGGCTACGTGCGCTACCTCGACGACCTCACCGACCCGCTCGTGTGGTCGGTGCTCGGGGTGTACACGGCCGCCTGCCTGTCGGCGGCGGTCGTCGGCGGGTTGTGGAAGCGCCGTTCGGCGGTGACCCCGTGACCACCCTGTCCCCGCCGTCCGGCGAGGCCCTCTCCGCCACGGCCCCGCCCCGGGTCACCGGCTGGGCCCCTCGGGGCTGGCGGCAGTTCCTGCCGCCGCCCGAGCCGCTGCGGATCGGCGACGGCGAACTGGCCGTGCTCATCGTGTGCACGCTGGTCACCACCATCGGCCTGGCGGCCGACATCGCCCGTCACCTGCTCGACGACGTGGCGAACCTGCAGGGCGACTTCCTGTCGGGCTGGCACCTCGTGCTCTACGGCGGGGTGGCATCGGTGGGGGCGTGGATCGCCTTCGGCGCACTGCGGCGGGGACCGACCTTCGTGGGCTCGGTGCCCACCACCACCATCGGGTTCCTCACCCTCACGGTGGGCGGCCTCGTCGACGCCGCCTGGCACGAGGCCCTC
>DAIMFV010000115.1:0-10507 GCA_036724365.1 Acidimicrobiales bacterium
TGCAGCTGCGGGAGCGCCTGGTGCCCACCGGCTTCGAGCTGGCCGAGACCATCGAGGTCCTCCAGCGCGGCTGGAACATCGACGGCATGTCGGTGCGGCCCGACCACCGCATGGTGGCCCACACCGGCTTCCTCACCCACGCCCGCCTGCTCCCGTCGGACTGACATCGGATCGGCGTATGACCGATGTCGGACCGAAGACGGGCTGACCGCGGAACCACGTTCGGGCATCGCGGGGTCGGGAGACCGGACATCGGGGTGGGGCCCGAACGCGGAACGACGGGGCCCGTGGGCCCCGTCGTTCGAGCTGGTTCAGGTGTGGACGCGCCCCGGAGGGCCGGCGATCAGACCTCGATGAAGATGCACTCGCCGGGGCACTCCTCGGCGGACTCGATGGTGGCCTCTTCCTGGCCGGCCGGCACGTTGGCGAGGCCCTCGGCGCCGCCCGGGTCGGAGAAGACCTTGGAGCCTTCCTTGACGTAGGCGAGACCATCGTCGAGGAGGGTGAAGACGTCGGGAGCGATCTCCTCGCAGAGCCCGTCGCCGGTGCAGAGATCCTGGTCGATCCAGACCTTCATGGTGCGGTTGCCTCTCTCGTGGTTCGCGTCGCCCGATCGGGGCGAACGTGGGGTTGGCCTTGACGCGGAGCGTAGCGGACCCATCGCGGCGAACCGAACCTGCAGGTGGCGCCGATCCCGGTGGAGCCGTGGGCGTACGTCACAACCGGGCGCGCCCCGGCCACCCCGAACACGTGGCGGGGAGGGGGTCGGGCTTCAGCGAGGGACGCGCCCGACGAGGTCGTCGGCACCACCGAGGACGCGCCTGACGAGGTCGTCTGGCACCATCGCACGATGCCCGGGGAGCGGCCCGGATGATCGGGATGTTTCGCCTCCGTGAAGCGTCCGGGGGGTGCGTTGCATCCCGGAGGGGCGGGTGTAGCGTCGCCAACGAGTCGCCCGTCGACCGGGCCCGAGCCAGGGAGGGCTTCCGTGCGCGATGACGAAGCGAAGCAGCCGCTGAGCGAGCAGGAGGCCGAGCTCGCCGAGCTCCGGGAGCAGGCCGCCACCCTCGAGGACGAGGTGGTCAACCTGCGCAAGCGGCTCCAGGACGCCCCCAAGCGGGTCCGCACCCTCGAGGAGCGACTGCTCGAGACCAAGGGCCAGCTCCAGCAGGCCGTGAGCCAGAACGAGAAGCTCACCTACACCCTGCGCGAGGCGCGCGACCACATCGCCGCCCTCCGCGAAGAGGTCGACAAGCTCACCCAGCCGCCCGCCGCCTACGGCACCGTGCTGGCCACCAACGACGACGACACCGTCGACGTGTACTCCGGCGGCCGCAAGATGCGGGTGGCGGCCATGCCCGAGGTGCTGCACACGCTCAAGCGCGGCGACGAGGTGGCCCTCAACGAGTCCTTCAGCGTGATCCTGTCCCGGGGCCACGACCTCACCGGCGAGGTCGTCACGGTCAAGGACAACATGGGATCGGGACGGGTGCTCGTGGTCGGGCGGGCCGACGAGGAACGGGTGTGCGAGTTCATCGGCCCCGATCTGGCCGGCACCGTGCGAGCCGGCGACACCGTGCTCATGGACAGCCGCTCGGGTCTGATCCTGGAGAAGCTCGCCCGCCCCGAGGTGGAGGAGCTGGTGTTGGAGGAGGTGCCCGACATCTCCTACGACGACGTCGGTGGCCTCGACGGCCAGATCGAACAGATCGCCGACGCCGTGGAACTGCCCTTCGTCCACGCCGCGCTCTTCGCCGAGTACAAGCTGCCGGCGCCCAAGGGCATCCTGCTCTACGGGCCCCCCGGCTGCGGCAAGACCCTCATCGCCAAAGCCGTGGCCAACTCGCTCGCCAGGAAGGTGGCCGAGGTGTCCGGTGACGAGCACGCCCGGAGCTACTTCCTCAACATCAAGGGCCCCGAGCTGCTCAACAAGTACGTCGGCGAGACCGAGCGCCAGATCCGCCTGGTGTTCCAGCGGGCCCGGGAGAAGTCCGAGGAGGGCTGGCCGGTCATCGTGTTCTTCGACGAGATGGACTCCATGTTCCGCACCCGCGGGTCGGGCATCAGCTCCGACATGGAGTCCACCATCGTGCCCCAGCTCCTCGCCGAGATCGACGGCGTGGAGACCCTCAAGAACGTGATCGTGATCGGCGCCTCCAACCGCGAGGACCTCATCGACCCCGCCATCCTCCGGCCCGGGCGACTCGACGTGAAGATCAAGATCGAACGTCCCGACGAGGCGTCGGCCGCCCAGATCTTCTCCCGCTACCTCACCACCACCCTGCCGCTCGACGCCGACCAGGTGCGCGACCTCGGCGGGGGAGACCCCGAGAAGTGCGTGCGGGCCATGATCGAGACCACGGTGGACGAGATGTACCGGGCCGACGAGGAGAACCAGTTCCTCGAGGTCACCTACCAGAACGGTGACAAGGAGGTCATGTACTTCAAGGACTTCGCGTCGGGCGCCATGATCGAGAACATCGTGCGCCGGGCCAAGAAGCTGGCCATCAAGCGCCAGATCGCCGGTGGTCCCATCGGCATCCGCACCGACGACCTCCTGGCCTCCATCCACCAGGAGTACAAGGAGCACGAGGACCTGCCCAACACCACCAACCCCGACGACTGGGCCAAGATCTCGGGCAAGAAGGGCGAGCGGATCGTCTACATCCGCACTCTGATCAAGCGGGGCGAGGACGCCGAACCCGCCGGCGGACGGTCCATCGAGCGGGTCGCCACCGGGCAGTACCTGTAGGAGCCGGTCCGAGCAGCGCGGCCGGGGTCACCGGGCCGGTCAGACGGTGCGGTCGGGCCGGGCGTCCACCCGGCCGTCGGCGATCGCCTGGGTGAACTGCTCGTGGTCCTCGGTGGCCACCGCGGCGTACCGGCGGGCGAACTCGACCAGGGCGCGGTCGGCCTTGCCTTTGCGCCCCAGGTACCCCGAGATCTCGGGGGCCATGCCGCTGCGGGCGTGAGCCCGGGCGAGCACCGCGCCACAGAGCCGGGCGTAGCCCTCCAGCGCCTTGGAGCCGAGGGTGTCGGCTTCGATGGAGCCCTTCATGTCCCAGAGCTGGCGCACGTAGGCGTCGGCGGCGTCGTCCTCGGGTTCGGTGAACCCGAGGAACGGGTCGCCTGCCGCCTGCATCAGGCGTTGCCCGCGCACCACCCGCTCACCGTTGGTGGCGAACCCCGACGGCGCCGTGAACGGCTCGAGTGCTGAGGACCCGGACTCCTTGGCCTGCAGGATCACCACGTCGTCGGCACCCTGTGGTCCCTGCAGCAGGACGATCCAACAACGCGTGCCCACGCTGCCCACGCCCACCACCTTGCGGGCGATGTCGACGGTGCGGAACTGCCCGAGCAGGGCGGCGCGCTCCGGCGACAGCGTGCGGCGGTAGCGGGCCATGACGGCATCGAGTCGTTGGAGGTCGCGTTCGCGGTCGCCAGTGCCCGCCTCGTCGACGAGACGCCACATGAGCGGCAGGTCGCTGCGGAACCGGATGGTTCCCGGTTCGGGCCCGGGCTCGGTGAGACGGGCCGCGGCCCGCTCGCCGGTGCGCCGACGGGCCCGGTCCATCACGCCCTCCAGGATCCGACGGTTCTCGGCCCGTCGGACCGACGGCAGCGACGTGTCCAGGTCGACGGCGTCGTACCAGACATCGAGCGTGCGGGTCTCGGCGTACAACGCCATGCGGCGCCGGTAGGCCTGGGCCGACGAGCGCACGCTGCGCTCGATCTCCTCCGGGGTGTGCCCGGCAGCGGCCGCGGCCAGGTGCACGCTGGCCGCGAGGCGCTTGAGGTCCCACTCCCACGGGCCCGGGTGGGTCTCGTCGAAGTCGTTCAGGTCGAAGGTGAGGCGACGCTCCGGCGTGGCGAACAAGCCGAAGTTGGAGAGGTGGGCGTCGCCACAGAGCTGGACGGTGAGTCCCGTGCTGGTACCGGCCGCCAGGTCCCCGGCCATCAGGCCGGCGGACCCCCGGTAGAAGGTGAACGCCGAGGCTGACATGCGGTGGTGGCGAACCGGAACCAGATCGGCGTCACGCCCCGTGTCGTCGGCGAGCACCGCGGCCACGGGGTCACGGGTGGGTACGACCAGCTCGGCCAACGAGGATCGGGGCACTGCCGCGCGCCGGGACCGGCCGACCTCCCGTCGGTCGTCGATGGTGGTCCCGTCGACCGACGGCGCCTGCGGGCCGGCCACCACGGGGTCAGCCCTTCCGGCGGCTGACGGCGTTCCACACCGCCAGCACGATGACGGCGCCCAGCACGGTGCCGATGAGGCCGCTCGGCGCCAGGTCGAGACCGTTGCCGGTGATCAGGTTCAGGACCATGCCCCCCACGAACGAGCCGGCGAGGCCGGCCACCAGCAGCGGCCCCCAGTCGTCGGGACGGGAGCTGCCACCCAGGATGAGGTTGGCGAGCCAGCCGGACAACATGCCCCAGAGGAGGATGGCGAGAAGGATCACGGGCGTTCCGATCGGACGAGACGGCGAGGACCGGATGGTGGCACATGGCGCTGGTCGATGGCACCTCGAACGCAGGTCCCCGTCCTGACCCCCTGGGGTGGTGACAGGTGGGAATCGGCGGGTCGGGCCGTCGGGTGGCGACCGGTAGGGTGCCGCGCATGGCGTTGCACAAGGTGCTGGGGATCGAGACCGAGTACGGCATCGTCCAGCGCGGACCCGGTGAGTCCAACCCGGTCACGGCCTCGTCGCTGTTGATCAACGCGTACCTCTCCGAACTGGAGCGCGACCACGCGGCCGCCCCCAAGGTCGGCTGGGACTTCGAGGACGAGATGCCCGGCAACGACGCCCGGGGCGCGTCCGGACCGGCCCAGCCGCCCGAGGTGGAGACCCACCTGGTGAACGCGGTCCTCACCAACGGTGCGCGGTACTACGTCGACCACGCCCACCCCGAGCTCGCCACCCCCGAGTGTGCCGACCCGCTCTCGGTGGTGCGGTACGACCGCGCCGCGGAGCGGATCCTGCAGCGCTCCATGACGGCTGCGTCCCGGTTCCTGCCCGAGGGGTCGGAGCTGGTGATCTACAAGAACAACTCCGACGGCAAGGGCAACTCGTACGGCTGCCACGAGAACTACCTGATGGCCCGGTCGGTGCCGTTCGGTCGGATCGTGGCTGCGGCCACCACCCACTTCGTGACCCGCCAGATCTACACCGGGAGCGGCAAGGTCGGATCGGAGGCACCCGGTCTGGGCGTGGCCGAGGTGCCCTACCAGCTCACCCAGCGCGCCGACTTCTTCGAGGCGGAGGTGGGGCTGGAGACCACCCTCAAGCGGCCCATCGTGAACACGCGCGACGAGCCCCACGCCGACGCCCAGAAGTACCGACGGCTGCACGTGATCACCGGCGACGCCAACTGCTCGGAGACCGCCACGCTGTTGAAGGTGGGCACCACCTCGTTCGTGCTGGCCATGGTCGAAGACGACGCGCTGCCCGCCATCGCCGCCTTCCGGTCACCGGTGCAGGCCATGCGCCAGGTGTCCTACGACCTCACGCTCCGCTCCGTCCTGGAGCTGGTCGATGGCACCTCGGTCACGGCCCTCGCCGTGCAGTGGGAGCTGCTGGCCGCGGCCAGGGCCTGGGCCGACGAGCACGGGCTGGAGCTGGTGGGTGGCCCGGCGGCGGCCCTGGTGCTCGACCAGTGGGAAGAGGTGCTCACCGGCCTGGAGACCGACCCCTCCTCCCTCGCCGACCGGCTCGACTGGGTGGCCAAGCACCGCATCCTGACGGCCTACCAGGACCGCCACGGGCTGGACTGGGCCGACCAGCGGCTCGCCGCCCTGGCCCTCCAGTACCACGACCTCCGGCCCGAGCGATCGCTGGCGGCCCGGGCCGGCCTGCGACGCCTCACGGACGACGCCGAGGTCGAGGCGGCCATGACCGAGCCCCCCGACGACACCCGCGCCTACTTCCGGGGCCGGTGCCTGCAGCGCTGGGGCGACGCCGTGGTGGCAGCCAACTGGGACTCCCTGGTGTTCGACACGGGTGGCGACGTGCTGCGCCGGGTGCCGATGATGGAACCCCTGCGGGGCACCAAGGCCCACGTCGGTACCCTGGTCGAGCAAAGCACCGATCCCGCCGACCTGCTCGCTAGGTTGAGTGGAGCAGGATGATCCGCCTGATGGAGCTGAAGGAGGTGCGACATGGCTGAACGTGAACAGAAGCGCAAGCCGGCCCCCGCCCGGGAGACCGAGGAGGTCACCGAGGCGCCCGCCGTCTCCGAGGCCGGCGACAAGCTCAAGGCCGACATCGATGACCTCCTCGACGAGATCGACGAGGTCCTGGAGTCCAACGCCGAGGACTTCGTCCGCTCGTACGTCCAGAAGGGCGGGGAGTAGGGCTCCTCGTTCCCTGCCGCCCGCCCGACCGCACCCTTCCTGGGTGCGGCTACCCTCCCCGGGGTGCAGATCCCCACCTTCTCGCCCGGCGATGATCCCGGGCCCGACTTCGCCGCCCTGTTGCGCCGACAGGGCCTGGTCCCCGATGCGCCATCGGCCCCCGTGGGCAGCGCCGGGGCCGTCACCCACGGCACCACCGTGGTGGCCATCCGCTACGCCGACGGCGTGGTCATGGCCGGCGACCGTCGGGCCACGTCCGGCCACCTGATCAGCCACCGCTCCATCGAGAAGGTGTTCCCGGCCGACCGCTGGTCGGGCGTGGCCATCGCCGGAGCGGCCGGCCCGGCCATGGAGATGGTGAAGCTGTTCCAGCTCCAGCTCGAGCACTACGAGAAGGTCGAAGGCTGGCCCCTGTCGCTGGAGGGCAAGGCCAACCAGCTCTCGGCCATGGTCCGCAACCACCTGCCGGCCGCCATGCAGGGGCTGGCCGTGGTGCCGATCTTCGCCGGGTACGACACCCGCCGGCGGTCCGGTCGGCTGTTCCAGTACGACATCACCGGCGGTCGGTACGAAGAGAACGACTACGCCACCTCCGGATCCGGCGGCCTGCACGCCGCCACCGTGATCAAGCTCGGCTTCCGCGACACGCTCGACCGGGGCGCGGCACTCGGCCTGGCGCTGCAGGCGCTGGTCACGGCCGCCGACGAGGACTCGGCCACCGGCGGCCCCGACGTGCGGCGCAACATCTGGCCGGTCATGGCCACCATCGACGCCGAGGGCTTCACGCGGACCGACGACGGCGAACTGGCCGGCATGTACGACCGGTTGCTGGCCGACGACCAGGGAGGTGCGGTCCAATGAGCATGCCGTTCTACGTCGCCCCCGAACAGGTCATGAAGGACCGGGCCGACTACGCCCGCAAGGGCATCGCCCGCGGGCGCAGCCTGGTGGCACTGGTGTGCACCGAGGGCATCCTCATCGTGGCCGAGAACCCGTCGAGCACCCTGCGCAAGGTGTCGGAGATCTACGACCGCATCGCCTTCGCCGGCGTGGGCAAGTACAACGAGTTCGACCAGCTTCGCATCGCGGGGGTCCGCGCGGCGGACCTCAAGGGCTACTCCTTCAGCCGGGAGGACGTCGACGCCCGCAGCCTGGCCAACCAGTACGCCCAGATCCTCGGGCAGGTGTTCACCCACGAGATGAAGCCGCTGGAGGTGGAGATCCTGGTGGCCGAGGTGGGGGCCGCCCCGGCCGACGACCAGCTGTTCCACCTGCTCTACGACGGCACGGTGATCGACGAGGACACCACCGCCACCCTCGGAGGCGACGCCGAAGCCGTCGCCGAACGGCTGCGGGCGGCGGTGGGCGACCAACCCACCCCAGACCTGGCCGGCGCCCTGGCCGCGGCCACCGGCGCCCTCGCCGGGCCCGAGCGCACGCTCGCCCCGGGAGACCTCGAGGTGGCCCTGCTCGACCGCGTCGGGGCCCGACGCTGCTTCCGCCGTCTCGACGACGCCGGCGTGGCCGCGCTGCTATCCGCCGACTGAGCGCACCCGTGCCCGGCCAACCCCTAGGGTTCCGGGCCATCCCCGGTCCGGGGACCTCCGTCCGCCCACGCTCGAGGACCAGCCCGATGCGCAAGACGCTGTTCGCCCTGTTCACCTTGTTCGCCCTGTTCGCCGGGGCGTGCAGCTCCTCGGGCGATTCCGAGGAGTCCGACGCCACCACCACGGTGGCCGCGTCTCCCGACGACACTGCGGCGAGCGCCGACGGCAGCTCCGAGGGTGACGGCGAGACCACCCCCACCGAGGCGTCAGACGGGGAACCCTCGTCGGACCTGGTGGCCGTCGACGACTGGGCCGACAACTTCTGCGGTGACTTCCAGGCCTGGCTCGACGGTGTGAAGGCGTCGAGCGAGGGCATCACGTCGTCCATCACCCCCGGCGACATCGAGGGGGCCAAGGCCGCCATCGTGGGCCTGTTCGACGACGTGGCCGGCCAGACCGAGACCCTCATCGGTGAGATCGAAGACGGCGGGGCCCCCGACATCGAAGGCGGTGAGGACTTCCTCGCCGACCTGGTGGGCAAGTTCGAGGAGTTCCACACGGCCATCACCGAGGCGGGCGCCGAGGCCGAGGCCGTGGACACCGCCGATCCGGCCGCCTTCCAGTCCACCATCACCGGGTTGGTCTCCACCTTCCAGTCCGAGACCGAGACCGTGGGCAACTCGTTCTCCGAGCTCGACGCCAAGTACCCCGACCCCGACCTGAACGAGGCCGTCGGCTCCGCCTGCTCGTTCCTCTGAGCAGGGGTGGGAGCGGGCGGGTCCAGGCCCCTGACCACCGCATCGGGGCAGGAGGCTCCTGGGCTAACCTCCCCGGAGTCAGACACCCTTGCCGACGGGGCAGGGAGCCGTCGAGGACCCTGACGAGGAGGGCGACGTGACCGCGAGGCGCGGCAGGTGGTGGCGGTTGGCGGCGCCGGTCGTCCTCGTGGCCTTCGCCGTGGGCGTCGGCTCCAACCCGGCCGGGGCCGCCGCGCCCAGCTTCGGCTCGGAACCGCCCGAACGGCTCTACACCCTGGTGAACACGGCCATCGCCTTCGACGACGTCCAGGACCCCATATCGGGCGACTACCGCAACCTCGACATCACGGCCACCGCCGACGACTGCAACCCGGTCTCGCCGGCGTTCGCCCTGGGCGGGTGCGCCCGGGTCCAGCTCGACGTGAACGCCGGCACCCTGGCCGTCGACGTGAGCGCCAAGCCGGCCGGCTACCCGTGGGACCGTCCGACCCCGGGCGGTGCCATCGTCACCGACAGCACCAACAACGACGGCACCGGTGGGAGCGTGAGCCTGAACGGCGACGCCGATCAGATCGACGCCGCGCTGGACACGCTGGCCTGGACCCCACCCACCGACTACGCCAACACCGACGGCACCCCGGCCGTGCTCACGGTCCTGGTGGTCGACGGGAACGCGCCGGGCGACTCGGTCACCCACTACGTGGAACTGCGCGTCGACCAGGTGAACGACGGCCCCGATCTCACCGTGCCCGCAGCACCGGTCAACGTGGCCGTCGACACCGAGGTGTACCTCCCGGCAGTGGCGCCCGGGATCAACGACCTGGGCGATCTGTCCGTGGCCGACCCCGACATCGAAGACGTGGCCGGCAACAAGATGTTGCTGGTCATGTGGACCACCTGCGGCACCTTCAAGCTGCGGTGGGCGTCGCTCCCCATCGACGACGACCTCGAGCAGCTCGTCCGCACGGCCCTCGACCTGCCCAATCCCGGCGATCCGGGGTACTGCCCGCTGCAGGCCGCGGCCGTGGCGGCGGTGATCGACGCCCTGCCGGGCGACATCACCTCGCACCCGTTCGCCACCTCGGACCCCGCTGAGTTCCACCCGGCCATCGCCGGCATCGGCACCCTGGACGAGATCAACTACGCCCTGTCCCACGTGGGCTACAAGGGGCCGGCGACGAGTGCGTCGTGCCAGCTGTGGACGGTCGTCACCGACCTCGGCAACACCGGGCTCCCGTTCTCCTACGTGGGTTCGCCGCTCGACGGCTTCGATGCGCCGCAGCCCGGCGTCGAGGTGCCGATCCCCGGTGTCGACCTCGACGTGGTCGACTTCGTGGTGGGTGAGGGGGTCGAGGTGAGCGTGCCGGCCACCTCCTCGGTGAACGAGGGGGCCATGGTCCAGATCCCGATCTCGGTGACGAGTGCGGACCACCCCGGCTTCCCGGTGGCCGTGGCCGTCACCGGCGGCACCGCCTCGTCGGGGACCGACTTCGACCCGCCGCTCGTGCTGCTCGCCTATCCGCCCGGTGCCGCCGGGCCGTACTCCATCCCCCTCTCCGCCCTCACCGACGACCCCGAGGTCGACCCCGGTGAGACCGTGGAGATCACGATCAGCCTGCCCCAGGAGACGCCCGGTGTGACCCTGGGCAACGACGTCGTGACCGTGACCATCAACGATCTGACGCCCGATCCCACCCCCACGCCGTCACCCGATGCGACCCCGACCCCCACACCGGACGGGACGCCGTCGCCCACGCCCACGCCCACGGCGACACCGGACGTGACGCCCACCCCCACGGCGACACCCACCGCGACCCCGACGGCGACCCCGACGGCGACGCCCACCG
>DAIMFV010000116.1:0-10488 GCA_036724365.1 Acidimicrobiales bacterium
GTGTCGCTCTCGTCGGGTGGTGCGCTGTGGGGCCTGGGCCCCACCGGCGAGGACCTGCTCGACCTGGTGCGTGCCGCGGGCGGCACCACCGACCCGCACCTCCGCCAGCGGCTGGCCCGCCTCCACACCATCGAGGAGATCCTGCGGCTCATCCGCCTGCGCACTGTCTCGGCCAAGATCCGGGGCGAACAGCCCGGGCCCGAGGCGTCGATCCGCAAGGTGCTGGCCGACGAGCACGGCCAGGCCGTGATGGAGCTGGCCAAGGACCTGGCCGGTTCGGGGGCGTTGCTCACGAACGTCGGACCACTGGGGGCCGACGTCGACACGTGGCACTACGGCTACCTGTTCTCGCGGGCCCTCACCATCGGCGGCGGCACCGGCGAGGTGCAGCGCAACATCCTCGCCGAGCGGGTCCTCGGCCTTCCCCACGACACCGACGTGGAGGCCGGCAAGACCTGGGCCGAGGCCCAGCGCGGCTGAAGCCCGACCACTGCCGGCCCGTCACGCGCCCGCCTGCTCGACCGTTGTGGTCCCAGGCGCCCGAGCGATCGCCCGGGCGCGGATCACGCCCGGTCAGCGGGGTCGGGTCGGTGCAGCTCGGACACCACGGCGCGGAACTTGCCGCTCGGTCCCCTCGGGATCTGATCCACCCGCTCCACCGTCACGACCACGTCGCCGAGCCGCTGGCGCATCCGATCGATCACGTCTCGTTCCTGGACGCTCGTGAACGCCCGATCGGGCACGACCACCACGCGGAACCGGTCGATCGCCTCTTGGACCACCTGGGCCTCGATCACGCCGGGCAGACCCACGAACACGCCGTGGAAGCGGACCAGCTCCCGACCATCGGGTCCCACGAGTACGTCCTCGACCCGACCGCTCACCCCGGCCAGCACCGGCATCGCCCGGCCGCACGGGCAGGGCTCGGGGGCCCAGCTCGCCAGGTCGCCGATCCGGTAGCGGATCATGGGCTGCACCCGACGGAACAGGCCGGTGGCGACCACCTCGCCCACCTCGCCCGGATCGGTGGGGGTGCCGTCGGGCCGGAGGATCTCCACCAGCCCGGCATCGGGGCTCACGTGCAGCGAACCGTGCGAGCACTCCGACGCGAACAGCACGTTCTCGACGCTCGAGTACTCCTCGCGGACGGTGCAGCCGAACGCCGCACCGATGCGCTCCCGCATCGGATCGGTGAGCTCCTCGCTCGTGGTGATCACGGCGCGCAGGCTCGGACGGGGGCCGTCGGCGTCGAGGAGGTAGCCGGCCAGGAGCGAGAACGACACGGCGTAGCCCGTACCCCACTGGATGCCATGGCGACGGAAGGCCTCGGCGTAGGCCGGGGCGGTGTCCGGCCCCAGGTGGAACGGTGAGAGGTAGATCTGGCGTTCGACGGCGTTGAACCGGTGGTAGGGCCCGAGGCTGTCGGCCCGCGGCTCCACCATGCGACCCGAGAACGTGGCCCGGGGCAGCCGGAACGACACCCCCGCCCAGCGGGCCGAGCGAGCTTCTCGCAGGGCCATGGACAGGCGCAGCTCATCGAGCGACCAGATGGTTGCGATCGGCGTGCCGGAACTGCCCGACGTGTGGAACACCCGGGGACGGCGGGGTCTGCGGGCCGGGTCCACGAACCGCTCCGGATCGGCCCGGAGCGGCTCCTTGTCGAGGAGTGGGAGCTCCTCGAGACGTCCCGCCGAGGCCGCCTGCCGCTGCGCGGCCGAGAACGTGGCCCGGTAGTACGGCACCCGGTCGACCGCGTCGCGGAGCACCCCGACCAGGGCCCGGTGCTGCCACTGTTCCCACTCGTCGTGGGTCCACCGGTCTCGAGCCAGTACGGCGGACAGGTGCGCCCGGTACCCCCGGCCGAAGCGGGCCCACGCCCAGTACGCGCCGTACGCCGTGACCGCCGCGTGCTGCCCCGGAATCGGCAGCCGTTCGTAGAGCTGGTCAGCGCGTCCCATGGCTCTCCTGCTGCGTCATGCAAGGTCCGAGCCTACGGTCGAACGCGTTGCTGGCGGCGCTACGTGACGGAGAACGGTCAACAGCCTGCGCTGCTCCTGGGTGGCTCGCCGGCTGTACCCGTCAGGACGCGGTCCTGCGAGCGTCGCGAACGCTCAACGCACGAAGTAGTGGTTCTCACCCTTCCGTTCGTGACGGCTGAACTGGGCGGTGGCGCGCTCGACCGCCGCCCGGCACCCCGGGTGGATGTCGTCATGCAACTCGATCGCGATCTGGTCGATGGAATCGATCCATTCACCCGAGTCGGCGAACACCTCGCGCTCACCTCCCTCGATGTCCATCTTGAGGAGGTCGATCCGATCCGTATCGAGCAGCTCCATCAGATCAGCAATGGTGAAGGCATCGACACTCGAGCGTCGCACGATGTGGTTCGGGCTTGCCCGCGCTGATGTGGCAGACCGGGCTTGAAATCCCCAGGGTCCGGTGCCGGGATCAAGGAGCTCGATCTCCCCACGCTCTGTCCAGACGGCGCCCTTCAGGCAAATGATGTTGCTGTCCATCGCTGTGTTCAGGGAGAGGATTGCGAAGTTCTCGGGGTCCGGCTCCACGGCGAGGATACGAGCATCGGGGAAGCGCTGACTCAGGTAGAGCGATGCCATGCCGATGTTGGCTCCCGCATCGATAATGGTGGTTGGAGCTGTCGGGTATTCGAGGTCGTAGTCATGATTTCCGAACACCTGATAGACGACGCTCTCGTCGCAGAAGGTGTTGCGGATGTAAGCCCGATGGGGCAGGCCTCCGGGCTGGATCCGTACGAGGGACGATCTCCTGACCCCGATTGCGGCAAGGAGCCCCATCAGAATTCCCCGGCGTCGCCCGTACACGACCTGGCAGCGAGCCAATCCCATCCGTAGTCGCGTCACTGCCGTACGAAGCTGGGAGAGGGTCATGGCAGGTACTCCAGTGTCCGCTCTATGAGGGCGTCGGGCCTCACATACGTTTGATAATACGCCCTGTTGGCCATCCGCGCTTGATAACGGAGATCATCGTCTTCAAGTAGACGGTGAACCTGGGTCGCCAGTTCCTGAGGGCTTGAGTAGCTGAGGAAGTTGACACCGTCGAGGAACTGGCCGGGAACGACGTGCTGAAGCCGCTCGTTCACCACGGCGCGGCTCCCGGCGACGTACTCAGCGAGGCGCCAGCCGTTGGTGCCCAACAACCCCTGTGAGGTTATGCAGATGGACGACGAGCGCATCGTCCTGAGATAGGCACCCTTCTTGGTCAACTTCGGATCTACCACAAGATCCGGAAAATCGCGTATCGCACTCGGCCAAGGGGCGAGTCCCCCGATGAACACTGGCCCGAGCTCGCGCCGCAACAAACGGATACCCTCGGCCCTGGTTGTGTTCATAGCCGCTCGCATCTCAGCCTGCTCACCAACCGCCCGACCAGGGTCCCAGGTTCGGGTCAGCAGCAACACTCGTTCACCGGGGAATTCTGGGGATTGCTCGAAGGCGGTGACGGACGAGTTTGCCCTTCCTGGCGCGGTCACCCTCGAGATGCCGGGTGTGAGCCCTGCAATGCGCTGCAAGGCGCCCCTGGCGTTCGCCGGTCTCGCGCTGACTGCACTCCACCAGGCCCTTCGGCACCACCAGTCCCCGGGCGCATAAACCGAGTAGTTCAGTCCGAGTGGCTTGATGATCGCCGATCGTCCTGAGGACTGGACCCGGCTGGGCAGGAAGCTCCGCTTGAAGTAGTGGGTCGCCCACTCGAGGTCCTCCGGCGGGAAGGAGGCATGGTCACGTGTGTCGTATACGACGCGGTTGCCGTCGATGACCGCGCGCAAGATGGCGCCCTCGCACCCACCGTCGTAGTTCGTTGACCTCCGCAACGTCACGCGCGCGAGCCCTCGAGCCGCGAGTAGCGCAAAGCCGCTGTAGATCTGGGACAAGTGCTCACCTGAAGACGAACAGATGAGTTCCACATCCCTCACGGAGTCATCCCCTGGGTCAGCGCGTTCTCCGGTCCTCGTCATTGCCCCACGCCCACTCGTCTGGCCGTGGGGCGCGACACGTCTGTTCGGCCGCCATCATGACCGATACCGATCGGGTCGCCGAGCCGCCGGGTCGCCGAGCCGCCGACCCCCGGCCAGTCAGCCAGGGCCACCGTTGCCCCGGCCCCGGCCCCGGCCCCGGCACCGTCATCGAGGGCAGGGGCCGCGTGGACCGGCCGGGCCGGGCCGTCGGACCGCCACGACACGCCGAGGCGGCGGGCGCCGTAGGCCACGGCCACCAGGCAGGCCACCCCACCCAGGGCGATGGCGACCCGGGGGCCGGCCACGTCTGCCACCCAGCCCACCAGCGGGCCGCCGACCGGGGTGGTGCCCAGGAAGACCATGCCCTGGATGGCGAGCACGCGGCCGCGGTACTCGGGGCCGGCCCGCAGTTGCACGATGGCCGTGGACGAGGTGAGGAACGAGATCGACCCGAGACCCATCACGAACCCGATGGCGTACGCGGCCGGCAGGTTGGGGGCGGCGGCGAGCAGCAACATGGACACCCCGAACGTGGCCGCCCCCACCACCAGGTGCCGGTGCGACACCTCGGTGCGGCGGGCCGTGGCCAGGGCCCCGACCAGCGAACCCAGGCTGACCACCGAGAAGAGCAGGGTGAAGGTGGTCTCGTCGCCGTGGAGGGGGCCGCTCACCAGCAGGGGCACGGTGACCGAGAAGTTGAAGGCCAGGGTGCCCACGATGGCCATCATCACGAGCGGCACGAACAGTTCGACCTCCGAGCGGATGTAGCGGAGGCCCTCGCGCACCTGGCCCCGGGCCCGGGCCATGGGCACGGTGCGGTTCAGTTCGGCGGGCCGCATGAGCACCAGGCCCGCGATGACGGCCACGTAGGACAACCCGTCGATCACGAAGGGCCAGCCGTAGCCCACCGTCACCACCAGGGCGCCGGCCAGCGCCGGTCCGAAGACCCGCGAGCCGGTCATGACCGCGCTGTTCAGGCTCACGGCGTTGGGCAGGTCTTCGTCGCTCACCATCTCCACCACGAACGAGCGGCGGGCCGGGTTGTCGAACGCGTTGAGCACGCCGTGCACCGCAGCGAGCGCGTAGATGGCGCCCACCGACGCGTGGCCCGAGAGCACCACGGCACCCAGGGCGAACGACTGCAGCATGGACAGCGTCTGCACGGCGACGAGGAGGCGTCGCTTGTCGGCCCGGTCGGCCACCGCCCCGGCCCATGCCCCCAGGACCAGCATCGGTCCGAACTGGAAGGCGGTGAGCAGGCCCAGGGCCACCCCCGACGACGTGAGGTGCAGCACCAGGAGCGTCTGGGTGACCATGGACAGCCAGGTGCCGGTCTGGGAGATGAGCTGGCCCACGAAGAACAGGCGGAAGTTGCGGGTGCGCAGCGACCGGAACGTGTCGTGGGAAAAGGCCTGGAGGCGGGTCACGGCCGGGCCTCCCGGTCCGGGGGAGGGCTCTGGTCACCCGCGGCGCCCGGGGCGTGGGGGGCCACCAGGTGCTCCAACACCTCGATGGCGTCGAGCAGTCGGGCTCGGTCCGCGGGATCGAGGGCGGCGATGCGCATGGACAGCCACGCCGTCTTGTGCTGGCGGGTGGTGGCCAGCAGGTCATGGCCGGAGGCGGTGACCGCCACCAGTGAGACGCGACGGTCACCTGGGTCTGTCCGGCGCTCAACAAGTCCGGCTCGGGCGAGCTTGTCGATCACCTTGGTGGCGGTGGGCGCACTGATCTGTTCGGCATCGGCCAGCATGCCCACCGGCACCGGGCCTTGGCGTTGCAGGGTCGCCAGCGCCGCCACCTGGGTGGGGGTGAGGCCCGTGTGGGTCTCCCGACGCAGGATCCGGGCCAGGCGGGTCACGGCCATGCGGAGACGCTCCGGATTGGTCGCGGGATCGGGTGAGCCGGGCCCCGATGCCTGAGCCCTCGCCCGATCGAGCGGGTGGGAGCGGGGTGGGGGATCGGCAGTCACGGGCACCATCATCGTTCACAACACTGTAGTGAGGGAAACTATTTCCTTCACTAACTATATGGTTGGCCGCTTCACCACCGCCCGGTCTCGGGCTGGCGACGATCCGCTCGGCGTGTGCACGATGGTGCGCCATGGCCGAGCCCCAACCTGCGGCCGGAACCGGCGACCCGGCGACCACGCCCAGCGCGAGGGGTCGGCGATGAGCCGGTCGAGGCTCCCGCCGCTGCGCCCCGGGGTGCTGACGGTCGACGACGGCCCGGGTGCGGTGGTGTTCGAACCGGTCTCCAGTGATCTGCACCTGCTCAGCCCTCAAGCTGCGATCGTCCTCGACGGCTGCCGGGAGGGCTGGGCGCTCGGGGACCTGGTGACCGCCATCGCCGAACTGTCCGGGGCTTCCGAGCCGGACGTCCGGGCCCAGGTCGCCGATTGCGTCGAAGACCTCCGGCGCCATGGTGTGGTGGGCGAGGATGTCGGGTCCCCACCTGAGGCGGCCGGATCCGGGCGCCCGTCGCAGGCGCGCACCGCTGCGACTATGCCGCCCCATCGTGCGGGAGCGCATCCCCCAGGGGTCCGCTCCCGCGCGCTGCGCGTGCTCGATGAGGTCGTGGTGTTCCGCAGCGCCGGTCGCGCCATCATCGAGTGGGTCGACGAGGTCTTCGTCGACCTGGCGGTCGATGAGCCAGCAACTGCGCTGTGCGACCTGGAGGTGCGGGCCGACGACCACGTGTGGCTCCGGTCGGACCACCCTGCGTTCGCTCGTTTCGATCAAGCCGGGGTCCTCCCAGCGGACCTACCCACGGTGCTCAACGCGGTGGCCGCGGGATCGATGACCTGCCTGGCCTTTCATGCCGGGATGGTCCGGTCGCCCGGAGGCACGACCGTCGCCCTGCTGGGGGAGCCCGATGCCGGCAAGTCCACGCTCGTCGGTGGGCTGGTGCAGGCGGGGTGGGCCTATCTGAGCGACGAGATCGCCGCGGTGGAGCTTGGGTCTCGGGATCTGGTGCCCTACCCCAAACCGCCGATGTTGAGCCCGGCGAGTCGCTCGGTCCTGGGTCTCGCCGCCGATGCGCCGCCCGTGCTGCGAGCCGACCACCTCCGGCCCGGCGCTGCCGTGCCCCTCGCTGAACGGCCACCACTCGACCATTTCGTGGTGGTCTCCTACCGGGCAGATCGGCCGACCGCAGTCTCGGTCGTCGCAGAGCTCGATCGGCTCTCGACGCTGGCCCCCCACCTTCTCAACCTGCGGCGAACCGGGCGTCCGGGCCTGGAAACCTTGGTGCATCTGGCTCGTACACTGCCGCTGCACCGTTTGGATCGTGCCGACCTCGACGACGGGGTACGGGCGATCGCAGCACTGACGAATCGTGAATCCGCCTGATCGTCGGCGGCTCACGATGTGGCCGGTGTCTCCCATGGGACTGCGGATTGGGTACACTCGCCCATCGGAGAGCTCGGCTGGACGCCGTGCTCGCGGAGGGAGATCCAATGGCAACCAGTTCGGTCGAATCTGGGCAGGGGGATGCAATCACGCTCGATCGGCGGCAGGTCCTCACCCGTTTGGGGGTGGCCGGTGCGGTGGTGTGGGGCGCGCCGTTGCTCGCACAGACGCCGGCGTACGCCGCCGGTAGCGAGTGCGCCACCAACCGGGTGCTTTCGTGGGATGGTCTCGCCACTGGCTCCGGAGGCACCCGGCGGGTCGCCCTTCCCGCCACGACCTCGTATGGCGTCGATGGCCTGGAGCTCGACGTGACCGTCAGCCAGACCTTCCACGGCACCACCGCCAACAACGGTTCAGGGTCCTTTCCGAGGAACCGGGCCGTGGTGGCCGGGCCGTGGGGAGGGGTGGGCACTGCCGCCACCTCGTTCATCATGATCTACCAGTCCGCCAACAACGGCACCGGTACCGGGAGCTACCTCGACTTCAGCTTCACCAAGCCGGTCAAGGACATCAGCTTCTACATCACCGACATCGACTACGCCACGGGCCAGTACGACGACCGGGTCATCATGACCCCCACGTTCACGCGGACCAACCAGGGCTCCTCGACCATCACCGGCACCGGAACCACGGGCGATGCCTTCTACCGTCCCCAAGAGGGCAACGTCGCCGACAACAGCTCCGCGGGAACGATCCTGGTGACGTACTCCGGCGCCCCGGTCACGGACTTCCAAATCGACTTCCTGCTCGGCTCCCGCACCGGCGGTGGCAGTCACGCCATCTTCGTGAGCGACGTGACCTTCAACAGCTGCACCTGACGGCAGTTCTGGCGGCCGATGGCCCCGGCCGGTGCCGGCGGCGATCCGACCAGACGCTGGTGGGTTGGCGGTGACCGGTGGCGAGCAGCCACCATGGTGGGCCATGGCCAAGCCCGAACTCCCTCCCGGTCAGCTCCGCAAGCGCGCCAAGGTCGTGGCCCGCACCGACCTGCGGGGGGTGCCCCAGGGCACGCCCGGCAAGGTCGTGCTGGTCAACGGGTTCGCCTGGGTCCGCTACTGGGTGCACTTCGACAACGGCGTCTACCTGGGCACCATCGATCGCAGCGACCTGGCCACCGCCGACGAGTGGACGCGCCACCTGGCCGGCGAAGACGTCTGGGGCGCCAGCGCCACCAGCGGTGCCGGCGAGGCCCAAGCCGCGGGTGGAGAGGCCGCCGCCGATGACGGTGGCGGGGGCAAGGCCACCCCCAGCGGCACGCTCGTGTCCCAGAAGTTGCTCGACCGCTCCGCCGCGGCACGCGCTCGCCTCGCCGCCTGAGCCGGATTCCGGCAGGTCGCCGGGCGTGTGACCGGAGCCAGTGCGAACCGTCCGTCCCGGCGGGATGCAATAGACGATCCGCTATGGTCGGTGCATGGTCGGTGACGCATCTGGCGCATCTGGCGCCTCTGACGTGCTGCGGGCGGCGCGGAAGCGTGCGGGGCTGTCCCAGGCCGAACTGGCCCGTCGTGCCGGTGTGGTCCAGCCGGTGATCAGCGCCTATGAGACCGGACGGCGCGAACCTGGGTTGTCGATGCTGACCAAGCTGGTCCGCGCCACGGGACACGATCTGGTGGTCGAGGTGGTCGAGCGGCCTCGCGTTCGGGCTGAGGTGCCCGACTCCACGATGGGCCGTCGTCTTCGCCGGCAACGTGACGAGATCCTGGCGTTGGCCGCGCGGCGGGGAGTCCACAACGTGCGGGTGTTCGGCAGTGTCGCCCGAGGCGAGGACACCGAGGACAGCGACGTCGACCTACTGGTCGATCTCGCCGATGACGTCGGTCTGGTCGGTCTGATCGGGCTGGAACGTGAGCTGTCCCAGCTTCTCGACCGAACGGTCGACGTGGTGCCGGCCCGGGCTCTCAAGCCGGGTGTGGCTACGCGTGCACTGGCCGAGGCGATCTCGCTGTGAGAGACGACGGGCAGCGTCTCGCCGATGTCCTGGCGGCGGCCGAAGCGATCACCGCGCACCTCCAGCGGGGCGGGCTGACCGACGGCCTGGTGTTCGACGCCGTGCGGGTACGCCTCATGGAGGTCGGCGAGGCGGTGAAGGCGATCACGCCCGAGCTGCTCGCAGCGGAGCCAGCGGTGCCTTGGCAGGACATCGCCGGCATGCGTGATCACCTGGCCCACCGCTACTTCGACACCGACCACGCGATCGTCGCCGCAACGGTCGAACGCGACCTCCCGCCTCTGGTGGCCGCGGTCAGGAGGCTGAGCGCCAGCTTCGAAGACGACCAGCCGGGTTCTTGACGCTTCTGGGCGATGGTGTCGGTCGGGCGCGGTCGCTAGGGTCTTGACCGTGCGGTCAAGGGGCCGTGCCAGGGGCACATCTCGGAGGATTCCGTGCAGATCAGCATGCAGCTCAGCTACAGCGGCGGGTTCAAGGAGGCGGCCGACACGGTCGCCGAGCTCGAGAAGGCCGGGCTCGACCTGGTGTGGGTGGCCGAGGCCTACGGCTTCGACGCCCCCAGCCTCATGGGCTACGTGGCGGCCAAGACCACCACCGTGCAGATCGCGTCGGGCATCCTGCCCATCTACACCCGCACGCCCACCCTGTTGGCCATGACCGCGGCCGGCGTCGACGCCCTGTCCGACGGGCGCTGCCAGCTGGGCCTCGGCGCCTCGGGCCCCCAGGTGATCGAGGGCTGGCACGGCGTCAAGTACGACGCTCCCCTCGGTCGCACCCGCGAGATCATCGACATCTGCCGCGAGGTGTGGGCCCGCGAGGACAAGCTCACCCACGACGGCAAGTACTACGCCATGCCCCTGCCCGAGGGCCAGGGCACCGGCCTCGGCAAGCCGCTCAAGATCATCGCCCACCCGGTGCGCCCCCGGATCCCGATCTGGGTGGCGTCGCTCGGCCCCAAGAACGTGCAGATGACCGCCGAGATCGCCGACGGCTGGATGCCGATCTTCTTCGACCCGGCCAAGGCGCGGGACGTGTGGGGCGCCGACCTCGACGCCGGCGCCGCCAAGCGCGACGCCTCGCTCGGCCCGCTCCAGGTCACCGCCGGCGGCCTGGTGGCCATCGGCGACGACGTGAAGGGCGTG
>DAIMFV010000117.1:0-7752 GCA_036724365.1 Acidimicrobiales bacterium
GGGGGGGCCGGCGGGGGGGGGCCCCGCGGCGGGCCCCCCCCCCGCGGGGGGGCCCGCCTCGACATCGCCGTCGCCGTCTCCGTGCTCGGTGCACCGATGGCGTTGGCCGCCCTCCGCGTCGCCGGTCACGACACCCTCACGTGGTGGCCCAGCCCGATCCGGTTCCCGGCGTTCTCGGTCTGGCCGGCGCTCGCCATCGCGCTGTTGGCGGTGCCGGTGCTGGTGACCCCCACCGCCCGGGAGGACGGGGCGTGACCGGGATCGGCGACGTGCGGTGGTCCGGGGTGGGCTTCGCCTACCCCGACGGACCGGCGGTGCTCACCGACGTGTCGCTGGACCTCGAAGCCGGCGAGGCGCTGGGCGTGGTCGGCGAGTCCGGGTCGGGCAAGTCCACCTTCCTGCGCACCGTCAACGGCCTGGTGCCGCACAGCTCGGGCGGGCGGTTCCGGGGAGAGGTGCTGGTGTCCGGTCGGCCCACCACCACCAACCGGCCTCGAGACCTGGCCGACGTGGTGGGGTTCGTGCACCAGACCCCCGAGGCCCACTTCGTGGTGGACCACGTGGAGCACGACATCGCCTTCGCACTCGAGAACCTCGGGCTCGACGAACCCAGCATGCGCCGCCGGGTCGAAGAAGTGCTCGACGCCCTCGCCGTGGCCCACCTCCGCCGACGGTCGCCCGCCACGCTGTCGGGGGGCGAACGCCAGCGGTGCGCCATCGCCGGGGCGCTGGTGGCCGCGCCTGCGGTGCTGGTGCTCGACGAGCCCACCTCCATGCTGGACCCGCAAGGGGCCGACGACGTGCTCGGCGCCCTGCGGCGACTCAACGACGACCTGGGCACCACGGTGGTGGTGGCCGAGCACCGCTTGGAGCGGGCCGCGCCGTTGGCCGACCGCGCCGTCGTGCTGGCCGGGGGACGCGTGCAGGCCGACGGGCCGCCCGCGGCCGTGCTGCCCGGCCTGCCGGGCGCCCCGCCCATCACGCGCCTGGCCGCCGAGCTGGGCTGGTCGTCGCCACCGCTCACCGTGCGCGATGCCCGCCGGTTGCTGCGGGACAGGGGTCGGCCGACCTGGGCCGCCGAGTCCGTCACCCCACCCGACGTGCACGCCGGCCCCGCGCCCGGCGACGTGCTGGTGCAGGCGTTCGGGGTGGCGGTCTCGCACGGGTCCAACGCGGCGCTGCGGGGCGTCGACCTGGAGGTGCGGGCCGGCGAGATCGTGGCCGTCCTCGGGCGGAACGGGTCCGGCAAGACCACCCTGCTCCGCACCCTGGCCGGGGCCCACCAACCGACCACCGGCCGCGTCGAGACGTCCGTGCCCGTGGCCCACGTCCCCCAGGAACCCGACTCGCTGCTCTACGCCGAGACGGTCCGCGCCGAGGTGGCGGCCACCCTCCGGTTGCTCCGGCGCGACGACCCCGCCGCCGTCGACCGCTGGCTGGCCGCCCTGCGCCTGGAGCCGTTGGCCGACCGCCATCCGCGCAGCCTGTCGGTGGGTCAACGCCAGCGGGTGGCCATCGCCGCGGTGGCGGTGGGCGACGCACCGGTGCTGGTGCTCGACGAACCCACCCGGGGCATCGACGCCGCCTCGCTCGATGCCCTGGAGGCCGCCCTCGTCGCCCATCGAGACGGTGGCGGCGCCGTGGTCCTGGCCACCCACGACGTGGAGCTGGCGGCCCGGGTGGCGACGCGGGTGGTGGTGCTCGGCGACGGCGAGGTGGTGGCCGAGGGGCCGGCCCGCCAGGTGCTGGCCGGGTCGCTCTTCGCCCCCCAGGTGCTGCGCGTCCTGCCCCCGTTCCTCACGGTGGCCGAGGTGGCAGAGGCCCGGCGTCAGGCCGAGGGGCGAG
The DNA here is from genome assembly GCA_036724365.1 of Acidimicrobiales bacterium. Classification (GTDB taxonomy): domain Bacteria; phylum Actinomycetota; class Acidimicrobiia; order Acidimicrobiales; family Iamiaceae; genus Aquihabitans. The sequence goes on from DAIMFV010000117.1 coordinate 1,846, forward strand.
GGTGACGGCCGCCCCGCTGCTCGACCGGTCCCGCACCACCGCCGTGTACGTGCTGGTGCTGGTGGTGGGGGTGGCCGCGTTCCTCTACCCGTTCTGGATCCCGGGTGAGGCCCTGCCCGCCGAGGCCCACGCCGGCGACGCCCCCCTGATCGCGGCGGTGGTGGGCGCCCTGGCCGTGGCCGCCGTGACCCTCGAGGTACGTCGCGGCACCATGAACGGCGCAACCGTCGCCCTGCTCGGCATGTTGTCCGCGCTGGCCGGGCTGATGAAGCTGCTGGACCTGCCGGGTGGGGGCAGCGGCCTGTTCTTCCTGGTGATCCTGGCCGGGGCCGCCTTCGGCCCGCGGTTCGGGTTGCTCCTCGGCCTCACCTCGTTCGTGGTCTCGGCCGTCCTCTCCAGCGGCATCGGCCCCTGGCTCCCCTTCCAGATGCTCGCCCTGGGCTGGATGGGTGCCGGCGCCGGGCTGATCGGCCGGGTCACCGTGCGCCTGGGGCGCGAGGTGGAGGTGGTCGTGCTCGCCGCCTACGGGTGGGTGTGGGGGTTCGTGTTCGGCGCGGTGATGAACCTGTGGTTCTGGCCCTTCGTACGAGACGGCAGCGACCTGAGCTGGGAACCGGGCATGGGCCTGGGCCAGACGCTGCGCCACTACTGGTCGTTCTACGTGGCCACGTCGTTCGCGTGGGACGCCGCCGGCGCCTTCGCCAACGCCGTGATCATCGTGGTGGTCGGACGGTCGCTGCTCACCACCCTGCGCCGCCACGCCCACCGGCTGGACCCAGTCACGGTGCTGGAGACGGCCGACGAGGTGCCCGAGCCGGTCTGAACCGGTCTGATCGTGGTCGGCGGCGACGCCGGTCAGCCGCCGACCAGGGCCAGGACCTGGTCCACCGACGCGGTGCCGTCGAAGACCACCTCGCCGTCGCGCAGGGCGATGCTGCGGTCCACCCGGTCCACGTAGGCGGGATCGTGGGTGGCCACCAGGGTGGCGGCACCGTCGGCGTGCACCTCGTCGAGCAGGTCGAGCAGCACGGCCTTGCCGGGCTGGTCGAGCCCCACGAACGGCTCGTCGACGAGCAGGAGCGAGAACCGGCGGATCAGCCCGAGGGTCAGGGCGGTCTTCTGGCGGAGACCCCGGCTGAAGGTGGCCGGCAGGTCGTCGACACGGGGCCCCAGGCCCAGGCGCTCGCACAGGCCCTGGGCGTAGTCGTCCCAACCCTCGCCCCCGTGCAGGCGTGAGATGTACTCGACGTGCTCGCGCAGCGAGAGGTCGTCGTAGAGCACCGGGTCGTCGGGCAGGAACGACGTGGTGGCCCGGGCGTCGATGTCACCGACCTCGAACCCGGCCACCGCCATCGTGCCCGCGGTGGGGTCGAGCAGGCCGGCCGCCATGCGCAGCAGGGTCGACTTCCCCGACCCGTTGTGCCCGATGAGCGCGACCGACTCACCGACGCCGACCACCAGGTCGAGGGGCTGGAGGGCGGTCACCCCGTCGTAGGTCTTGGTGAGGCCCGCGGCCACCAGGGCCGGGGCCGGGTCGTGCTGGTCGGTCATCGTTGGTCACCCATCACTGTTGATCGGTCTCTCGCTGGTCGGTGGCCGGCCGCTGGTCACGCGTGCGGCCGATGGGCTTGGCACTGGTGCCACCCTGGATCCCCGTGGGTCCGTGGGCCAGGGGCCCGGGGCCCGAGCGGCCCGCCGGCTTCGACCGGGCCGGGGCCTTCGCGGCGGGCGTCGGTCGAGCGGAGTCGTCGCCCGAAGCATCGACCGAACCGCCGTCGGCATCGCCGTCGGTCCCGGTCCCGGCCTCGGCCGCCTCACGCTCGGCGGCGGCCCGCTCCAGCGCCTTGGTGGGCGACGCCTCCTCCATGGCCTTGCGGATCCACTCGTGGATCGGATCGTGGAAGCGGACCCACCCCGCCACCAGGGCCGCCACCGCCAGCAACGGCACCGCGCCCATCGCGAGCGGCACGGCCACGGCGTCGCCGCGTTCGTGGGCGGCCCGGGCCAGGAGGATCGGCACCGTCCCGGCCACCGCCAGACCGGGCGGCCAGGCCGTGCGCATCACGGTGCGGGCGCCAGCGATCTCCGGGGTGGTCATCGACAACACGTCGACCGATGACGGAGCCCCTTGGATGGTGCTCACCACCGCGCCGCAACCGGCGAGCAGGCCCACGGCGATCCCGCCCACGAGCGCCGGTCCCACCGGTGCCGGATCGCCCACCGGCACCAGGGCGACCACCGCCGCGGCCGTGCCCGCCAGGGCCGACACGCCGTACACCACGGGCAGGTGGCCCACGTGGAGCCGACCCCGCTCGATGGGGAACCCGTCGGTGCGACCGGGGTGGTCCACCTCCTGGCCGAGCGGTTCCACCGCATCGAGCGCCGCCACCCACAGCGCCAGACCGGCCGCCACCACCAGCGGGGTGGTGCCGGCCCACACGCCCCGCAGTGCGAAGCCGGCCGCGATCGACAGACCCACCACGCGCACCACCCTGGAGGCGGGCCAGCGGAGCACGCTGCGCACCCCGCGGCGCACGATCGGCCAGCGCGCCGGCCTGGTGGTGCCCCGGATCCACGGACGCGACCGGGGCCGTTCCTGGGCGAGCTGCCGGCGCAGGACCAGCACCGTCCGGAGGTCCTGCAGGGTCACCGCGAACCGCAGCTGACCGACGAGGGCGGTTCGCCGTTCAGCCGCCTCCAGCGACGTCCCTGCCACCCGGGCGAGGCCCACACCCACCAACAGGAGGGCCAGCACCGGCCCCACCGCCCCCACCGCTTCGGTGTGCAGCGGCCACACCCCGAGCTCACCCACGAACGCGGTGGGCGAGGTCGCCACCTTCCCGGCCACGTCGCCCACGGCCCACACGACCAGGACCAGACCACCGCCGGTGGCGGCCCACCTCGGTAGCCCGAGGCCGGATGCCGTGAGCGCACAGCCGAACGAGAGCGCCACCACCGTGGCTCCGAACACGGCCCCCACCGCCAGCCACTCGGCCGGGTTCCCCGGCAGGCGCCGCAACGCCAGTTGGCCCGATGCGGCTCCCACCGCGGCACCGACCGAGACGAGGAACCGGAGTTGGCGCAACGCCGGGCCCCGGAGGGCCACCCCCCGATCCACCGGGGCCAGGAGGACGTGACGCACGTCGGGCTGCTCCAGGGCGAGCGGCCCGCCCCTGCTCCCGGACCGCAGCCCCACGAACACCGCCACGGCCGCCACCAGACCCAGCACGGCCGGACCCTGGTCGCGCACCCGCTCCAACGATGCCCCGGTCACCTTCCCGTCGCCCACGAACCCGGACAGGAACACCACCGCCACCACCGCCACGAGCGCGGTGACGTACACCTGGTAGAGGGCGTCGACCCAGTGCAGCGCCGCCACCCGCTGGCGCCGCCGGGCCCGACGCAGGTCGCCGATGACGACGGCGGATTCGGCGGCGGTCAACGACACGGCGGTCGACGCTATCGAAGGCGTCCGGAGACCACGCGGTCGGGGACGCGGGACGCGGGTACGTTCCCCCGATGGCCGATGACCCGATGGACGACTTCGAGACCACCTCCTTCACCCACGGGGGCAAGACCCGAACCGTGTTCCGCATCGGCGAGGGCCCGGCGGTGATCGTGATGACCGAGATGCCCGGCATCAGCCCCAAGGTGGCCGACTTCGCCCGGCGGGTGGCGGCCATCGGCTGCACCGCGGGGGTGCCCCACCTCTTCGGCACCCCCGGGAAGGACGGCGCGCCCGAGGGCAAGGCCTCGGCGGCCGGGCTGGGCTACATGCTCTCGTCCATCGTTCCGGCCTGCGTGAGCCGCGAGTTCACCGTGTTCGCCACCGGGCGCTCCTCCCCCGTCATCTCCTGGCTGCGGGCCCTCGCCGCCCACGAGCACGAGCGGTGCGGCGGACCGGGGGTGGGTGCGGTGGGCATGTGCTTCACCGGCGGGTTCGCCCTGGCCATGGCGGCCGACGAGCGCATCCTGGCCCCCGTGCTGTCCCAGCCGTCCATGCCGATCGCCCTCACCAGCAAGCAGAAGTGCTCGATCGACATCTCCCGGGACGAGCTCGACGTGGTGAAGCGACGCTGTGCCGACGAGGGCCTCGAGGTGATCGGCCTCCGGTTCAAGAGCGACAAGCTCGTGCCAGCCGAACGGTTCGAGTTCCTGCGCCGCGAGCTGGGTGACGCGTTCGTGGCCGTCGAGCTCGACGATGACGACGCCAACCCCCACGCTGTGATGAAGCCCCACTCGGTGCTCACCGAGCACCTGGTCGACGAGCCCGGCACCCGTACCCGCGACGCCCTCGACCGCGTCCTGGACCTGTTCCGCAGCCGCCTGCTGATCACGACCTGATCCCGGCCCTCGTCCCCGCTCGGATGCGGTCGGATGCGGTCGGACGAGCGGCTCAGCCTCGACCGAGGACGTCTCGCAGGGCGCTGGTGATCTCGGGGTGGTGGAACTCGAAGCCGTGGCCCATGAGCACGGTGGGCTCGATGCGCTGGCTCATGAACAGCAGCGACTCGGCCAGCTCGGAGCCGAGCAGCAACTTGGGCCCGAACGACGGCACGGTGAGGAACGTGGGGCGGTGCAGCACCTCGCCCAGGGCCCGGGTGATCTCGGCGTTGCGGGCCGGGCTCGGGGCCGTGAGGTTGACGGGCCCCTGCACGTCGTGGTCGATGAGGAAGCGGATGGCCCGCACCTCGTCGTCGAGCGAGATCCAGCTCCACCACTCCCGGCCCGCGCCCATCTTCCCGCCGAGGCCGAGCTTGAACAGTGGTACCAACTTGCCGAAGGCCCCGCCCTTCGGAGCCAGCACGATGCCGGTGCGGATGAAGACGGTGCGGATGCCGGCGTCGACCGCGGGCTGGGCGGCCGCCTCCCACTCCACGCAGACCCGTGACACGAACCCGCCGCCCGACGGGGTGGCCTCGGTGACCACGTCGTCGCCCCGGTGGCCGTAGTACCCGATGGCCGAGCCGCTCACGAACACCGACGGCTTCGCCTGGAGCGAGGCCAGCGTCTCGGCCAGGAGTGCGGTGCCTCGCGTGCGGCTCTCGAGCACCTCCTGCTTGCGGGCTTCGGTCCAGCGCTTGTCGCCGATGCCGGCACCGGCCAGGTGGACCACGGCGTCGACCCCCTCGAGCGCCGAGGCGTCGAGGCGTCCGCCCCGGGGGTCCCACTCGATCTCATCGACCGAGCCGGCCGCCGGCGCCCGGCGCACCAGTTCGATCACCCGGTGGCCGTCGGCCCGCAACGACCGGCACAGCGCGGTTCCGATCAATCCGCTCGCTCCGCTGACCACCACGTCCATGTCTGATCCTCCGTGCCGTCGGTCGGTGGCCAGTCTGCCGACCCGCCGCCCGTTCCGCGCCCCGACCCACCACCGCTCACTCGCGTGGGTACCGGGGCGGCCACCAGCCACCCGGGTGCACAAACGACCCCGACCGATTGCCGCCCGCCCGACGTCAGGCCCAGGAGACCTTGGTGTCCTCCACCCGGAAGCGCAGCAGCGCCACCACCAAGAAGCCCACCGTGAACGCCGTCAGCACCCCCACCACCAGGGCCACGTCGGCCAACCCGGCGCCGTCGACAGCCACCGACCGGAACCCGCGCATGGCCCAGTAGGTGGGCACCAACGGCGCTGCGGCCTGGGCCCACCCCGGCATCAGCTCCACCGGGGCCAGGGCCCCGCCCAGGCCACCCAGTGCCATGGCTCCGGCGTTGGTGAGGGCGTTGAGCTGGATCACCGACCGGCAGAGCGACAGCAACATGAACCCCAACGCCACCTGGCTGATCCCCAGCGCCACGGCCACCGCCGCGTACGCCGCCAGCGACCCCGCCAGCTCCAGCCCGAAGAGCAGGCCGCCCCCGCCCAACAGCACGGTGATCAGCCACATGCTCAGGCCCATGGGCACC
>DAIMFV010000117.1:7762-8311 GCA_036724365.1 Acidimicrobiales bacterium
CGCCTGGCCCGCCATGAGCTCGAACGACGTGAGCTCCGAGGACCGCAACCGCTCCCACGTGCCCCACCCGTGCTCACGGAAGGTGCTGAAGCCGATGTTGCCCACCAGGAAGCCGCTGAACAGCACGGTGGCCGCCGGGACCACGAAGCGCACACCGGCCTGGGTGGCGTCGACCCCCTCACCTGCCGCCACGAGCGCGGACCCCACCAGCTCCCGGTTGAACGCCATGAACAGCAGCGGCATGGCGGTGAACACCACCATGAAGGCCGGATCGCGCCGCAAGATGCGCAGGTCCATCTGGGCCAGGGCGACCATGCGGTTCCACGCGCCAGCCTTCATGCCACCACCTCTTCGGCCGTGGGTCCGTCAGCTTCATCACCAACACCACCGACGCCGTCGACCTCGCCCTCGTCATCACGCTCGTCGTCACCCTCGTCGTCGGCCCGGTAGGCACGACCGGTGAGGGCCAGGAACACCGTGTCCAGACTGGGGCGGGCCAGCTCCACGGCCGCCAGCCGATCGGCGTCGGCCCCCAGCCCCGCCATCCCC
>DAIMFV010000117.1:8321-10403 GCA_036724365.1 Acidimicrobiales bacterium
TCCGGCCAGCACCTCGGCGGCCAACGCGGCCGGGCGGTCGGTGCGGATGCGGACCGTGGCGCCGTCGACCGTGAGGGCCGCCGGATCCACCAGGTGGTCGAACGCCGGCGCCTCACCGTGGAAGCTGAGCTCGACCAGACCCGAGCCGTGCCGGTCGATCAGCTCGTCGAGCGTGCCGCGGGCCAGGAGCCGACCCCGGTCCAGGACGGCCACGCTGGCCCCCATCTCCTCGATCTCGGGGAGGTAGTGGGTGGAGTACAGGACGGCACACCCGTGCTCCCGGGCCAGCTCACCGATGGCCTCCAGCAACCGGGCGCGGGTGGCGATGTCGACGCCGGTGGTGGGCTCGTCGAGCAGCAGCAGGGGTGGCTGGTGCACGAGGGCCATGGCCGTGTGGAGCCGACGCTTCTCGCCGCCCGACAGGTGACGGGCCTGGCGGTCCAGCAGCGGCCCCAGCTCCACCACCTCGGCCACCTCGTCGATCCGTCGGGCCACACCGCCGCCCGACACGCCCGAGAGCCGTACGAAGAGCTCCAGGTTCGCCCGCACCGTGGCCATGGGGTAGATGCCGGTCTCCTGGGCGGCCAGGCCGACCAGCCGGCGCGCCGCCGCCCCGCCGGTGGCCACGTCGATGCCGGCCACGGCCACCGAGCCCTCGTCGGGCCGCCGCAGGCCGGCGATGATCGACACCAGGGTGGTCTTGCCGGCCCCGTTGGGCCCGAGCAGCCCGCACACCTCGCCGGCGGCGACGCACAGGTCGACACCGTCCAGCGCGGGCGGGCCGTTCCCGTAGCGCTTGCCCACTCCGCTGACCTCGAGGACCGCCGTGCTCGCCATCGTGGGAGCTTCGCGCCCCTCGACCGGCACCGCCGAGCGAGTTACCCACCCGAGCGGAGGGCGGGCAGAATGGCGCCATGTTCACCGCCATCGACCACGTGGGTATCGCCGTCGCCGACCTCGACGAGGCGCTCGACTTCTACGCCAAGAACTTCGACCTGCGCTCGGTGCACGAGGAGGTGAACGAGGAGCAGGGCGTGCGCGAGGCCATGCTCGCGGTGGGCGACTCCGGCAGCTGCATCCAGCTCCTGGCCCCGCTGCGCCCCGACTCGCCCATCGGCAAGTTCCTCGACCGCAACGGCCCCGGCATCCAGCAGATGGCCTACCGGGTGGACGACATCGACGCCGTCTCGGCCACGCTGCGCGACCGCGGCGTGCGCCTGCTCTACGAGGTCCCCAAGAACGGCACCGCCGGATCGCGGGTGAACTTCATCCACCCCAAGGACGCCGGCGGCGTGCTGGTGGAACTGGTCGAGCCCGGCCAGGACCACCACTGACCGCAGGATCGGCACTGACCCCCGGCCACCCCTGACCCGGGCCGGAACGACCCGGCTCAGGGGCGTTCCACGATCTGGATGATGGTGCCGTCCACGTCGTGGGGGTTCACGTAGGCCACCCGCGAGCCGGCCACGCCCGGATGGGTGACCTCGTCGACCACCTCGAACCCCTCGCGGTCGAGCGCGGCCAGGGCCCCCGCGGCATCGGCCACCCGCAGGCCGAGGTGGTGGAGCCCCGATCCCCACTCGTCGAGGAAGGCCGCCAGGTCGGCGTCGTCGTCCACCGGTGACACCAGGTGCAGGGCGACGTCGCCCACGCGCAGCACCGCCACCTCCACGCCCTCGTCGGCCACCACCTCGCGGGTCTCCACGGTGAGCCCGAACACGGTGCGGTAGTGCTCCAGGGCCGCGGGCAGGTCGGCCACCGCCACGGCGATGTGGTCGATGCCCACCACGGTGACGCCGGCGCCCGGCGCACCCGGCTGGGCCTCCTCGCCCTTCAGCTCCTCGGTGTCCTCGAACGGGTTCTTGGCGGTCAGGCCCATGGCACGGCTCCTCGGTGGTGGGGGATGCGATCGGGAGGTCCCCCGCCATGGTGCCCCACCGCGCCACCGGGCCGGGACGCGACGGGGCCCCGGCCAGACAGCCGGGACCCCGCAACGTGACTCGTGCGCTGGCGCTGGCGCTGGCGCTGGTCCTAGACATCCCACGCCCCGTAGGTGTCAAGCGGCGAGTTGGCTGCGGTGCC
>DAIMFV010000118.1:0-3145 GCA_036724365.1 Acidimicrobiales bacterium
CGCTCGCCGTGCACCGATCATCGTTCGTGGGCTGGCTCGATGTGCACGCCGGCGCCGTGGTCTCCATGGTCAATTCGATCGGCGGCGCGTGGGCATCCACGCTGCCGCCGCCCACGACGAACGCCTGGATCACCAACCGGGGCACGGTCCTCCTGCGCTTCAGCTACCTCATCCGATTCGGCGGCGTGGCCGGGTCGTCCATGGGCGCGGCATTCGTGCACACCCTGGACGGCGGCACGACCACCGTCGGGGCGACGGTCTTTGAGCGGTACTCGCTCACCTCGCCCGACTGCCTTGGGACGCCTGCCAGCAGCGAGGGCTACAACAACGCCAAGGGTTGCGGGTTCGCAGGCCCCGGCGACATCGACGACGGCAACCCCAGCTACCCGCTCAGTGACGTTCCCCGGGGGGTCGCCGGGTGCGGCACCGACATCACGATCGACTTCTACGGGGACCCTCGACCGAGCCCCGACTTCCGCCCCGACCACTGCAGCCGCGGGCTCTGGGAATGACACCGCACGCCCGACCCATGACCACAGCCACCGTGGCCCCGACGACTGGTCTGCCGCACCCGACGGGAGAGGTGCCGAGATGAGACGAACGCTGACCACGCTGGCCGCCGTTGCGCTGGCCCTGGCCGGGACCACGGCGTGCGAGCCGCCGCCACCCCCGACGAGCCTCACCGTGAACGTGGCGCCCAGCGTCACCGGCGACGACGCCAACCCCGGCGACGGGATCTGCGAGACCGCACCGGGCAACGGTGTGTGCACGCTCGACGCCGCCGTCCAGGAGGGCAACGCCCTCGGCCGCGCCGACCTCCACGTGCCCCCGGCCACCGCATACGACGCCACGTACCGCCTCTCCGAAACCACCATCACCGGCGTGCTGAACCTCTACAGCAGTTGGACCCCCTCCAGGACGGTCCAGGTCGTCGCCCCCCAACTCCACGTCGCCGCCGGAGGCCACCTCGCGCTCGAGCAGGCCGGGATCGCCATCGAGGGCACCGCCGTGGTCGACGGCGTGCTGTCGCTCCACCGATCGTTCGTGTACGGGTGGATCGACATCTCGGCGACGGGCGTGATGAGCATGGTGAACTCCGACGGCGGCCCGACGATGGACCACACGCCGGTGCCCCCCAGCGGAGCCTGGATCACCAACCGAGGCACCTTCGTCAGCCGGTTCAGCGCGTTCGCCCGGGTGTCGTGGATCAGCGCATCGTTGTTCCACACCCTCGACGGCGGGGGGACCCAGCTCGGCGCCTCCGTCGCCTACCCCATGGGCACCTTCCCGGCACCGTGCCTCGGCACGCCGCCGGTGAGCGAGGGCTACAACCTCCTGTACGGCTGCGCGCTCACCGGCCCCGGTGACGTCACCGGCACCTACCAACCCAACCCAACTCACGCGGTGCCCAACGGGGTGGTGGGATGCGGCACGACGATCACCGTCGACATCAACGGTGACCCCCGCCCGGATCCTGACTCCTGGCAACCCGGCCAATGCAACCACGGACCCATCGAATGACGGCCGGTTGCCGACAGCGGCGAGGATGTCGACGATGAGACGAACCCTGACTGCGCTGGCGGTCGCCGCCCTGGCCCTGGGTTGGACCACGGCGTGCGAGCCGCCGCCCCCTCCCGCCTCGTTCACGGTGAACGTGACGGGCGGGGCGACCGGCGACGACGCCAACCCCGGCGACGGGATCTGCGAAACCGCCCCGGGCAACAGCGTGTGCACCCTCGACGCCGCCGTCCAGGAAGGCAACGCCCTCGGCCGGGCCGACATCCACGTGCCCCCGGCCACACAGCCCTACAACCCCTCCGTCCTGACCGAGACCACCATCACGGGCAACCTCACCCTGTTCAGCACGCGGAACGCTGCGGGTGACGTCCAGATCCGGGCCGCGCAGCTCCACATAGCCACCGACGGCCAACTGGCGCTCGAACAGGCCGGAATCCGGGTCACCGGCACGACCGTGGTCGACGGACTGCTGACGTTCCATCGCTCCACCCTCTACGGATGGCTCGACATCTCCCCAGGCGGTGTCGTGACCATGGTGAACTCAACAGGCACGGGATTCGGCTCGACCGAACCGGTGCCGGCGAGCGGCGCCTGGGTGACGAACAGGGGCACCTTCATCGGCCGGTTCAGCCAGTTCGAACGAAAAGCGGATGCGAGCGGCGCCGCCGCGCTGTTCCACACGTTCGACGGTGGGGCCACCCACCTGGGAGCCACGATCGCGTATCGCGCCGTGGTGACGTCGCCGGACTGCCTGGGCACCACCCCTGTCAGCGAGGGCTACAACAGCCTGCTCGACTGTGGGCTCGATGGCCCGGGGGACATCGACGGTTCCAGCGGCATCCCCGTCAACGACGTGCCTCCGGGCGCAGTCGGTTGCGGTACAGCGATCATGGTCGACGTGAACGGCGACCCTCGACCATCGCCGAGCAGCTCGCACCCCGGCCACTGCAACCGCGGCCCCTGGGAGGGGTGATCGGACCCCAGGCTCGACACCGGAGATGATCCCAACCCCGTGCTGAGCAGCAGTGGCACACAGCCCCACCCGGTCGACGGGGTCGGCTACTCGGACTGCGCGGCGGCCAGGGCTTCGTCGATGGTGAGGGCGCCGTCGTAGAGGGCCTTGCCCACGATGGCGCCGAGCAGCGGCTTGGTGTCGGCGCCGAGCGCCGCCAGGGTGCGCAGGTGCTGGGCCGAGCCGACCCCGCCCGACGCGATCACGTCGGTCTCCACCGTTTCGAGCAGCTCGGCGTAGAGGGCCACGTCGGGTCCGGTGCCGGCGCCGTCGACGTTGATCTGGGTCACGATGAAGGCGGCGAACCCGGCCGGGTCGAACTGGGCGGCCACCTCGGCCAGTTGCCGCCCCGAGCCCTCCACCCAGCCCCGCACCGCCACCTCTCGACCACGCACGTCGAGACCCAGGGCCACCTTGCCCGGGTACCGGTGGGCCAGCGACGCAGCCCAGTCGGGATCGTCGAGGGCGGCGGTTCCCACCACCACCCGGGACACACCGGCGGCGAGGAGCTCCTCCACCGAGGCGTCGTCACGCACGCCGCCCCCCGTCTGCACCGGCACACCCACGGCGGCGGCGACGGCAGCGATGACCGGACGGTTCACGGGCTCTCCCGTG
>DAIMFV010000118.1:3155-10286 GCA_036724365.1 Acidimicrobiales bacterium
CTCCCGTGCGGGCGGCATCGAGGTCGACCACGTGGATCCACGCCGAACCGGCGTCGGCGAACAGCCGGGCCTGAGCCACGGGATCGTCGCCGTACACCGTCTCCTGGGCGAAGTCACCCTGGTACAGGCGCACGCACTGGCCGCCGCGGAGGTCGATCGCCGGGTAGAGGTCCATCCCCGGATCATCGCACCCGGCGAGACCGGTCCGAAAAGCTTGTACGGTCAACGAACCAGCGAGCCACGCCTCCGGGAGGGCCACGATGTCGCTCACGTCAGACGCCGCACCGGACTCCCCACCCGCGGCCGCCGCGTTCTTGGGCCACGGGTCGCCCATGAACGCCCTGGAGACCAACCGCTACACCGAGGCGTGGCAGACCTTCGGGCTGGCCCATCCCCGCCCCACCGCCATCGTGTGCATCTCGGCCCACTGGTACATCAACGCCACCGCGGTCACGGCCATGGCCCAGCCCGCCACGATCCACGACTTCTACGGCTTCCCCGACGAGCTGTTCGCGGTGCAGTACCCGGCCCCGGGCCTGCCCGAGCTGGCGGGCGAGCTGGCCGAGGTGGTGAAGCCCCACTGGGTGGGACTCGACCGGGACAGCTGGGGCATCGACCACGGCACCTGGTCGGTGCTGGTGCACGCGTTCCCCGAGGCGGACGTGCCGGTGGTGCAGCTGTCCATCAACGCCCAGCTGTCGTTCGACGACCACGTGGCGTTGGGCGCGGCGCTGGCCCCCCTCCGCGAGCGCGGGGTGCTGATCGTGGGCAGCGGGAACGTGGTGCACAACCTGCGACGGATCGACTGGGGCAACCCCGACGGGGCCTACGACTGGACCCGCCGCTTCGACGACGCCGCCCGCGAGATCATGACCACCGACCCCGGTCGCGCCGCGTCGCTCGAACACCACCCCGACTTCGCCCTGGCCCACCCCACGCCCGACCACTTCATCCCGCTGCTCTACATCGCCGGGGTGGCCGCCGCAGGCGGCGCGCCGACGCACTCGCTGATCGACGGGTGCGCCATGGGCTCCCTGTCGATGGCCAGCTACGGGCTCGACGTCGCCGCCCCGGCGGTGGCCGACGGCGTGAGCGTCAACCAGTCCACCGCGCCCCCCGAGCAGTCCAACCTCTGACCAACGCCCGGTCAGCGGGCCGCGACCCGGGTGATCTAGCAGCTGACCGGCGGAGACCATCACCTCACGGTGTTGCCGTCACCCCTTGAGCCCAATTTGCTCAGCTATCGATTCAAGACGAATCCGATCTACGGGGTTGTCGGGTTCACCGCCGATACCGAACCGTGATCCTACGAGTACCCGCCTGCCAGTCTTGAGTACAAGGTCGAGGGATCGCCTGCGACGCCACCCGATCATCTGATCTGTGAGATCGACGCTCTCGATCGACGACATTGCAATATCTAGCGTGCGAAAGGACCCGCGAATCTTCAACAGATCTTCTGCCGGCACAACTGTGAGCACAAAGGCTCGCCGGGCGCAAAGCGCCAGTGCTGCGCTAACTGACATCCCTATCAGTGAGAATATGACACCTCCGAGCTCTCCCCCCAAGGCTGGCAAAGCCGTTATGAATGCGCACCCGATCAGCGCCCCGAATAGTCGGTTTCGAGCAGGCAGGTCGACGAACTGAGTCATAGCTATTGTCCGATGGCCGACACTACGTCCCAGAGTGAATGATTACCCTGGCCAGTCATACGAAGAGGAGTCCTACTCGAGCGGTCAGCGGCAGGTGTCGACGAAGTTCTGCAGGATGCGTAGGCCGTTGGCGGCCGACTTCTCGGGGTGGAACTGGGTGGCCCACAGGCGGCCCCGCTGGATGGCGGCGGTGACGTCGACGCCGTAGTGGCAGGTGGCGGCCACGTCGGCCGGGTCGTGGGGCTGGGCCCAGTAGGAGTGCACGAAGTACACCCAGGCCTCGTCGGGCAGCCCCCGGGCCATGCTCGGGCGCGGCGACGATGTCGCGTCGTCACTGGCGCTCGGGTGGGCCCAGTGGAGCACGTTCCACTGCATCTGCGGCCGCTTCACCCCTTCGGGCAGGAGCTGGACCCGGCCACCGATCACGCCCAGGCCGGGGGTGTCGGGGCTCTCGTCGGAACCGTCGAAGAGCATCTGGAGGCCCACGCACACCCCGAGGAACGGACGCCCCGACCCCGCCGCGGCATCCGACGCCGCCACGTGGGCGATGTCGGCCAGGCCGGCCTCGCCCAGCGCTTCCACGCACCGGCCGAACGCTCCCACGCCGGGCAGCACCACGCCCGCGGCGTCGGCGATCAGCCCCGGGTCGGCGGTGAGGCGGGCATCGGCGCCGACGTGTTCGAGCGCCTTCTGCGCCGAGCGCAGGTTGCCGATGCCGTAGTCGAGCACGGCGATCAGCGGACGCGCCCCGGCGTCACCTGCGGCGGCGTCGCCTGATCCGGGGTCGCCGGGCAGGGAGTCAGCCATCGACCGTTCCGCTGAGCGTGCCCTTGGTGGACGGGATGGCGGTGCCCTCGACCCGCACGGCGTCGCGCAGGCAGCGGGCCACCCCCTTGAAGGTGGCCTCGACCACGTGGTGCGTGTTGACGCCGGCCTTCTTGGTGACGTGCAGGGTGATGCCCGCCGAGGTGGCGAAGCTCTGCCAGAAGTGCTCGGCCATCTCGGGGTTGAACGGCGGGTCGCCCAGGGGCAGGACCTCGCCGAAGGGCACGTCGTAGGACACCCACGGCCGCCCCGACAGGTCGACCGCCACCTCGATCAGGGCCTCGTCGAGCGGGAACAGGCCCGACGCGAACCGGCGCACGCCCGCCTTGTCTCCCAGAGCCTCCCGGAAGGTCTCGCCGAGCAGGATGCCCACGTCTTCCACGGTGTGGTGGCCGTCTACCTGGATGTCTCCCCGGGCGTCGACGCTCAGGTCGAACCCGCCGTGGCGGCCGATCTGGTCGAGCATGTGGTCGAAGAACGGCAACCCGGTGGAGGCCTGCACGGTGCCGGTGGGACCGTCGACGTCGAGGCTGATGCGGATCGACGTCTCCTTGGTGATCCGTTCGCGGGTGGCGGCACGCGCCGGGCCGGTGGACGAGGAGGTGGTCATGTGAGGATCTCCCGGAGGGCGTCGAGGAAGCGGTCGTCCTCGTCGGTGGTGCCGATGGTGACGCGCAGGCAGCCGTCGAGCCGGGGCCACGACGCGCAGTTGCGGACGAGCACCGACCGATCGACCAGCTGCTGCCACACGTCGTCGCCGTCGACGGTGCGGGGCCGGAACAGCACGAAGTTGGCGCCCGACGGCCACACGTCGCAGGGCAGCTCGCGCAGTGCCGCCTCCAGTCGGCCCCGCTCCTCGGTGAGCTGGGCCACCCGCTCCTCCATCTCGCGGCGGTAGCGGAGGGCGATGATGCCGGCGGCCTGCTTCATCGAGTCGAGGTGGTAGGGCAGCACCACCTTCTCCAGCTCGGCCACCACCCATGTCGGTCCCACCAGGTAGCCAAGGCGGGCCGCGGCCATGGACCACGTCTTGGAGAAGGTCTGGGTGACCACGAGCGGCGTGTCGTCGTTGACCAGCTCCAGGGCCGACCACGGGGCGAACTGGCCGTAGGCCTCGTCTACCACCAGGAGCCCCGGCACCAAGCCGAGCACCTCCTCCACGGTCTCGCGGGTCTCGACCATGCCGGTGGGGTTGTTGGGCGAGCAGAGGTAGGTGATGGCCGGCTGGGCCTGGGCAACCACGCGGCGCACCTCGGCCAGGTCCAGCGAGAAGTCGGCCGCCCGCTCCCCCTCGGCCACGCCGGTGCCGGTGATCCGGGCGATGTGGGCGTGCAGGGCGTAGGTGGGCTCGAACACCGCGACGGTGCGCCCCGGGCCGCCATAGGTGAGCGACAGGGTCTGGAGCACCTCGTTGGACCCGTTGGCCACGAAGACCTGCTCGGGGCCGACACCGTGCAGCTCACCGATGCGGGTGCGCAGCTCGGTGGCGGCGCGGTCGGGGTAGCGGTGCCACTCGACCGTGGCCACCTCGGCGGCGAGCGCGTCGACGAAGCCCGGCGGCGGCGGGACCGGCGACTCGTTGGTGTTGAGCCGTACCTCCACGTCAAGCTGGGGCGAGTGGTAGCCCTCCATGAGGGCCACGCTGTCGCGAGGGGCGATGCGGGCCACGGTCACGCCTCCCCCACCGGACGGCCCACCCGTCGCCGCACGCTCTCTGCGTGCGCGGCCAGGCCCTCGGCGTCGGCGATGGCGGCCACCACCGGCGCGGCCCGCTCCAACGCGGCCCGATCCAAGGTGATGACGTGGACGTCCTTCACGAAGTCGCTCACGGTGAGCGCCGAACCGAACCGGGCGGTGCCGTCGGTGGGCAGCACGTGGCTGGGGCCGGCGAGGTAGTCGCCCACCGACGCCGGCGACCACGGTCCACAGAACACCGCGCCGGCGTGACGCACCAACGGCACCAGGGCACCGGGGTCGGCAGTGATGATCTCGAGGTGCTCGGGGGCGATGGTGTTCGACACCGCCACCGCCTGTTCGGGCGAGTCGCACAGCACGGCGTAGCCCCCCTCGGCGAAGGTGGAGGTGATGTCGTCCCGCCGGGGTGCCACCGCCACCTGGGCCTCGATCTCGGCGCAGATGGCGTTGAGCGCGTCTTCCGACCACGAGATCAGCCAGGCCAGGCCACCGGGGCCGTGCTCGGCCTGCAGGATGACGTCGACGGCGGCCAGGTCGACCGGGGCGGTGTCGTCGACGATCACCACCACCTCGGACGGGCCGGGGAACGATGAGGGCACCCCCACCAGACCGGCCACCTCGCGCTTGGCGATGGCCACGTACACGTTGCCGGGGCCCACGATGACGTCGACCGGGCGGATGGTCTCGGTGCCGTAGGCCATGGCCCCCACGGCCTGGGCGCCGCCAACGGCGTACACCTCGCTGACCCCGGCGATGGCGGCAGCGGCCAGCGTGACCGGGGGGACGTGCCCGGTCTTGTCGGGCGGCACGCAGAGCACCACCTCGGGCACCCCGGCCACCTTGGCCGGGATGGCCGTCATGAGCACGGTGCTGGGGTAGATCGCCCGTCCGCCCGGCACGTAGCACCCCGCCCGGTCCACGGGCACCTTGCGGCCCTCGACCACGATGCCGTTGCGCTCGTAGGTGTGGTTCGCCACCACCTGGGTGCGGTGGAAGTCGGCGATGCCGGCCGCCGCCTCTTCCAGCGCCGCCCGGAGCTCGGGGTCCAGGCCGTCCAGGGCCTCGACCAGGGCCTCGGCCGGCACGCGGAGGGTGGGTCGGACGCCGTCGAATCGCTCGGTGAGCTCGGCCAGGGCGGCATCGCCCCCCGCTCGGACCTGGGCCAGGATCTCCTTCACCGCCGCCACCGGGCCCTCGGCGGCCTGGGCGGGACGGGGCAGCCGACCCCGCAGGTCGGTCCCGGCGCCACGGAGGTCGAGTCGGTTGAGCACGGAGGCCGAGGCTACCGGCCACCCCCGGCGCCCCCGAAGCCCGTTCGGGCCCAGGGGCAGGTCAGCCCGCCTCCACCACCCGACGGGCGCGGTCCACCGCCCGGCCGGCCATGGCCAGCGACCGCTCGGCCTCGAACAGCGCCACGGCCGCCTCGGCGTACAGACCGCCCTCCAGCTCGCCGGCCAGCTCGCCGGCCCGGCGCGCCACGTCGTCGACCCCGGCGGACAACGACGACAGGCGGGCGGTATCGAGCGACATGGTGGCCTGTCTACCCCGCCTGCGCCCGACCCGTCACCCGGCGGCACCCATGGTCGACACCACCTGGTGCCGCGACCAGGACGTTTGCGAGGTTTGCCAGCGCGGGACTCCGGCTCGCGACCACCGATGCCAACGGCGCAAACGCCGCTCGGGCTCCGCAGCGCAGCGAGGAACGGCCCGCGCGGAACCAGACGACGAGCGCCGGAGGCGCACCACACCGATGACGGCGACGGGTCTGGGTCGCGGCCGCCAACCCCTCGAAGGGCGCCGGTCACGGCACTGGGGGCAAAAACAGCACCGGCGCCCCGAAGGGCGGCGGTGCAGCGACACCAGGCGGCGGATCCCGGCGTCGCGTTCAATCAGGTGGCGGGAACCTGATCTCGGCCGTCAGTATACGCACGCCCCGTGCAGAAACCCACTCGGAACGGGCCCAAATCCTGAATCGGCCCATGACTTGTGTCACAGCGGGGTGCCCGGCGACGTTGGCCGGCTCGAGCGCGGCGTCAGCCCACCCCGGCCGACGGGCAGAAGTCGGCCAGCACGCAACGGTCGCAGGCCGGCTTGCGGGCCGCGCAGACCCGGCGGCCGTGCAGGATGATGCGCAGGCTGAAGGCGCCCCGCTCGGCGGCGGGGACCATCGGGTTGAGCGCCAGCTCCACCTTCACCGGGTCGGTCTCGTGGGTGAGGCCGAGCCGCCGCGACAGGCGCAGCATGTGGGTGTCGACGGGCATCCCCGGCAGGTCCTGCGCCACCGAACGCACCACGTTGGCGGTCTTGCGCCCGACACCCGGCACCGTCACCCAGTCGGCCATGCGGGTGGGAACGTCGCCGTCGAAGCGGTCGACCAGGGCGTTGGCCATGCCGATCAGGCTCCGGGTCTTGTTCTTGTAGAAGCCGGTGGAGCGGATGATCTCCTCCACGTCGGCCGGGTTCGCCACGGCCAGCGCTTCGGGGGTGGGGTACCGGGCGAAGAGGTGGGGCGTGACCATGTTGACCCGCTCGTCGGTGCACTGCGCCGACAGGATCGTGGCCGCCAGCAGCTCGAAGGCGTTGCTGTGGTTCAGCTCGCACAGGTCCTTGGCCGTGCCGGGGTACTCGGCGGCGAGGAGCTCGTTGGTGCGTCGGGCCCGACCAGCGGGCGTGCGGGGCCTGGCCATGGGCGCAGGATAGGGGTCCCCCCGGCACCGCCCGACCGGCCGAGGCCACCCACCCCCGGTCGCGTGTGCACCAGGGCAGCCACCAGCCGCCCCCATGCCCACACGTTCCGGCGACACCCGCCGACCTGGTCGCCTGGGCACCCCGGCAGCCACCAGCCGCCCCAGTGCCCTCACGTTCCGACCGCGGCAGCCCAGACCTGGTCGCGTGGGCACCCGGGTCGCCACCAGCCGCCCCAGTGCCCAAGCGATCCGGCGACACCCGCCGACCCAGTCGC
>DAIMFV010000119.1:0-10273 GCA_036724365.1 Acidimicrobiales bacterium
GAGCCACCCCGGCGACGCCTACTCCTACGTCATCTACACCCAGGTCTCCCGGGCCCTGCGCCAGTCCGGCGCCGACGGTCCCCTGGGCGGGCTCGAGGCCGAAGCGATCATCGCCGCCGGCGAGTCGCAGTCCGCCTTCGCCCTCACCACCTACGCCAACGGGGTGCAGCCCCTCACCCGGGAGTTCGACGCCTTCTTCGTGCACAGCCGCGGTGGTGGCGCCCAGGGCCTGGGCACCGAGGGCGGCGGCGAACAGATCTCCTCGGCGATCGGCAGCGAGTCCACGCGGATCCGCACCGACGTGGGCGTACCCGTGCTCATGCTGCAGAGCGAGTCCGACGTGGTCGGCCTGCTCGGCTACTTCGCCGCCCGCCAGGACGACACCGACCACATCCGCCTGTGGGAGGTGGCCGGCACCGCCCACGTGGACCGCTACATGCTCGGCCCCATCGCCGACACCATGGAGTGCGGCACGCCCATCAACGACGGCCCCATGCACTGGGCGGCCAAGGCCGCCCTGCGCCATCTGGACACCTGGGCCCGCGGCGGCGACGCCCCGCCCGAGGCCCCCCGCTACGAGGTCGACGAGTCCGGCACCGACCCCGCCTACGTGCGAGACGAGGACGGCATCGTGGAAGGCGGCATCCGCACCCCGTGGGTGGACGTACCGGTGCAGATCCACTCCGGCCAGGCCGCCCCGGGCGGGTCGGTGGCCTGCCTGCTCATGGGCTCCACCGTGGACCTGCCGGCCGACACCCTGGCCGACCGGTACCCCAGTGAGGACGAGTACCTGGCCGCCTTCGAGGCCGCCGCCGACGCCGCCATCGAGTCGGGCTTCGTGCTCGCCGACGACCGCGACGCCATGCTCGCCGACTCCCGCTCCGACCTGCTCGCCGGCTGAGCCGGCGGGCTCCACCCCGGGTAGCGTCGCCCGCCGTGGAACTGGTCGGGCCCTGGGAGGCCGTGGAGGCCGACGAGGACCGTCGGCGGGACTGGCTCGACGACGTCGACCCCGGTGCCACCACCGCCAGCCAGGGGACCGAAGCGGCCGGTGACACCGATCTCACCGACCGGCCCTGGCAGCCCATCGCTGTGCCCGGGCACTGGCGGTCCACCCCCGCGTTCGCCGACTCCGACGGACCGCTGCTGTACCGCACCCGCTTCGACCACCCCGCCCCCGAAGCGGGCGACCGGTGGTGGCTGCGCTTCGACGGTGCCTTCTACCAGGGCGACGTGTGGCTCGACGGCGGCTACGTGGGCGACACCGAGGGCTACTTCTTCCCCCACGGCTTCGAGGTCACCGAGGCCCTGGGCGCCCGCACCGAACACCTCCTGGGCGTGGAGCTCACCTGCCGGCCCGAGACCGACCGGTCCGCCAAGCGCAACATCACCGGCGTCTTCCAGGACTGGGACTGCCTGGACCGCACCTGGAACCCCGGCGGCCTGTGGCGGCCCGTCCACCTCGAACGCACCGGCCCGGTGCGGATCCGCCACCTGCGGGTGCTGTGCCGGGAAGCCAACGAGACCCGCGCCACCGTCACCTTCCGCGCCGTGCTCGACGCCGCCACCGCCGGCGAGATCACCCTGCGCTCCTCGGTGGGCGACGTGGACCACGTCGACCAGCGCCGCCTCGCCGCCGGCGAGAACCAGGTGGAGTGGCAGATCCGGGTGGACGAGCCCGCCCTGTGGTGGCCTCACGCCCTGGGCGACCAGCCCCTGCACGACGTGGAGGTGGCGGTCACCGCCCATCCCGACCCCGACAGCGACCAGCTCCCCGACGGGGTCCCCGTCAGCCACCGCCTCACCCGCCGCATCGGGCTGCGCCAGGTGAACCTGCGGGCCTGGGTGCTGCACGTCAACGGCGAGCGGCTGTTCGTGAAGGGCGCCAACCAGGGCCCGTCCCGCATGGCACTCGGCGAGGCCACCCCCGAGGAGCTGCGGCGAGACGTCGAGCTGGCCAAGGAGGCCAACCTCGACCTGCTGCGCATCCACGCCCACGTCACCAGACCCGAGGTCTACGACGCCGCCGACGAGGCCGGAATGCTGCTCTGGCAGGACTTCCCGCTGCAGTGGGCCTACGCCCGCAGCATCCGCAAGCAGGCCCAGCGCCAGGCCCGCGAGCTGGTCGACCTGCTCGGCCACCACCCGTCCATCGCCATCTGGTGCGGCCACAACGAGCCCTTCCACCTCGACAACAAGACCGACACCCCCGGCGACATCGCCGCCACCGCCGGCAGGTACTTCGCCGCCCAGGAGCTGCCCAGCTGGAACAAGTCGGTGCTGGACCGCACCGTGAAACGGGCCATCGACAAGGCCGACGGCACCCGCCCGGTGATCGCCCACTCCGGGGTCCTCCCCCACCCGCCCCTGCTCGACGGCACCGACAGCCACCTCTACTTCGGCTGGTACCACGGCGAGGAGCGCGACCTCCCAACCTTCGCCAAGGTCGTGCCCCGGATGGTGCGCTTCGTCTCCGAGTTCGGCGCCCAGGCCGTGCCCGACACCGCCGACTTTTGCGAGCCCGACCGCTGGCCCGACCTGGACTGGGAGCGCCTGGCCCGCCACCACAGCGTGCAGAAGGAGCACTTCGACCGCCGGGTGCCGCCCGCCGACCACCCCACGTTCGCCTCGTGGCAACGGGCCACCCAGGCGTACCAGGCCACCGTGATCCGCCACCACGTGGAGACCCTGCGGCGGCTCAAGTACCGCCCCACCGGCGGGTTCGCCCTGTTCTGCTTCGCCGACGGCCACCCGGGCATCACCTGGTCGGTGCTGGACCACGAGCGCACCCCCAAGCAGGGCCACCAGGCGCTGGTGGACGCGTGCCGGCCGGTGATCGTGGTCGCCGACCGGCTGCCCGCCGAGGTGGTCGTGGGCGACACCCTCGCCCTGGACGTGCACGTGGTCACCGACCTGCGCACGCCCATGCAGGACATCGAGGTGGCCGCCCACCTCGGCTGGGACGGCGGCGGTCAGCGCTGGCGCTTCGGCGGCCACATCGACGCCGACGCCTGCGTGCGGGTGGGCACCCTCTCGGTGGAGGTGCCCGACGTACCCGGCCCGCTCACCCTCACCCTCGAGCTGTCGGGCTACGACCTCCCCGCCGGCCCGGTCTCCCGCACCGACACCACCCGCATCGTCCGGGTCTGAACCCGGCCCGTCACCCGGCCGAGCACCGAGCTGTCGGCTGTCTGTCGCCGCCTGTCGGACGCCGGTTAGCGCCCCGTTAATGGCACCCGGTCAGGGTGGGGTGGTCCGGGCCAGGCCCCGGCCATCGAGCAGGGAGCAGCAGGTGCGCCACCGCCAGCAGACCACGATCCACCCGTCCCACAACGACCGGGAGCCGGTCACCGGTCGGCGGAGGCGTGCCAGGACCGCCTCGCTGGCCGCGGTGGCGTTGATCCTGGGGCTCACCGCCTGCGACCAGGCCACCATCGTGCGGGTCAGCGGCCACCACACCGAAACCTCTCGCAACGTCGAGAGCGGCGACGTCTCCGACGACGGGTCGATCGTGGTGTTCACCTCGAACCGGGCCTACGACGCCGGCGACACCAACACCGCGGCCGATGTCTTCGTCAACGACCGCAACCAGGAGCTCATCTTCCGGATCAGCTCCAACAGCTCGGGTGGGGCCGCCAACGGGTCGTCGTCCGACGCCAAGGTCTCCGGCAACGGGCGGTACGTGAGCTTCACCAGCGTCGCCAACAACCTGGTACCCGGTGACACCAACGGCAGTACCGACGTGTTCCTGTTCGACCTCTGGAACGGCTCCATCCAGCGCATCTCGGTCACCACCGCCGGGGCAGAGGGCGCCGGCCCGTCCTCCGACGCCGCTGCGTCCACCGACGGCCGCTACGTGGTGTTCGAGTCGTACTCGGGACTCGTCCCCAACGACACCGACGCCACGACGGACATCTACCTCCGCGACACGGTCCTCGGCACCACCACCCTGGCCTCGACGTACGACAACAACACGCCACTGCCGGGAGTCCACTTCGAGCCGGAGATCAGCGGCGACGGCGACGTCATCGTCTTCACCTCCGACGGTGACATCGCGGACGACGACAAGAACGGCAACCTCGACATCTACCGCAAGGAGCAGGGTCGACCCCTCCTGCGGATCTCGCGCCCGGACAGCGGCGCCGACAGCAACGGCAGCAGCAGGCGGCCGGCCGTGAACGATGACGGCACCGTCATCGCCTTCGACTCGGTCGCCAGCAACCTCCACCCCGGCGACACCGAGAGCATGGCCGACGTGTTCGTCTGGGACGCGGAGGTCATCAGCCTGATCAGCACCAACAGCGCCGTGCCCGCCGGCACCCCGGCCGACACCGCGTCCCTCGACCTGAGCGGCGACCTCGTCGGGTTCAACAGGGCCCTGACCGGATCGTTGGTGGACGCCATCGTCCACGACCGGGCCACGGCCACCAGCCTGGTGGTCTCGTCCTCGGCCTCCGGCGAGGTGGGCACCTCCGCCGATCGGGTGGCAGCGGTCACCGGCAACGGCCGCGGCGTCCTGGTCCGGTCGCTCTCCCCGAACCTGATCCCGGGCGACACCAACGACTCGTTCGACCTGTTCGTGAAGTCCTACCCCTTCCCCAAGGTCACCACGGTGTCGCCGGCCACCCTCGCCCCCGGCTCCTCCACCCTGGTGACGATCGACGGGAGCGGTTTCGCCGGCCCCATGACCGTGACCGCCGACGCCAACCCCGGCGGCAACCTCACCATCGGCGCCGTCACCATCGTCTCGTCGAGCCGCATCCGGGTGCAGATCACCGTCCCCGCCGGCGCCGCCGCCAAGGCCCACGACCTCACCGTCACCAACCAGGGCGTCTTCCCCGATGACACGGCCGGTGCCTCCACCGTCTGCATCGACTGCCTCACCGTGAGCTGACCTGTCGCCGGCCCGGTGGGGGTCGCGGAGGACCAGGGGTGGCCGGCTCGGAGGGGGGTCGGCCACCCACGACACCGGTGCCCCACCACCCGGCGACCGGCCCCGGGTCGCCCGACACCGGTTCTGAACGGTGTTCACCGGCTGTGCCATGCTGGCGCCGATCCGCCCCGGCGGACCACGCAACGCACCGGAGCCAACACGCCCGGTCGCACGGCACAGGGGACGACATGTCGAAGCACACCAGGGCACAGGACCAGTCGCGCCGGGACCTGCTGCGGGCCCTCGGGCTCGGGGCCGGAGCCATCGCCCTGGGCGGCCCCGCCCTGCTCACCGGCTGCAGCGACGACGGCGCCACCACCACCGCGGGCGGCACCACCGGCGGCACGGCCAGCACCACCACCGGCCCCCCGGCCAGCACGGCCAGCACCGTGGTCCCCACCCCCTTCGATGCCGACCGGCCCTACTGGGTGCAGGGCAACTTCCGCCCGGTGTCGGTGGAGGAGACCATCACCGATCTGCGGGTCACCGGCACCATCCCGTCGGACCTGTCGGGCCTGTTCGTGCGCAACGGCTCCAACACCAAGGCCGACACCGAGCCGCTGCACTGGTTCCTGGGCGACGGCATGGTGCACGGCGTCCGCATCGCCGACGGCAAGGCCCAGTGGTACCGCAACCGCTACGTGCAGACCCCGTTGGCCGCCGCCGGCAAGGACATCTTGAACATGGGCGGCCCGCCCGGCCAGGCCAACAACCAGAGCAACGTGTCGGTGATCCACCACGCCGGCAAGCTCCTCGCCCTGGGCGAGGTGGGCTGGCCCTTCGAGCTGGACACCGCCGACCTGGCCACCGTGGGGGCCTGGAGCTACGAGGGGAAGTTGGGCGAGACCATGACCGCCCACCCCAAGATCGACCCCGACACCGGCCGCATGCACTTCTTCGGCTACGAGTTCCTCACCCCCCGACTCACCTACTACGCGGCCTCGGCCGACGGCGCGCTCGACGTGGTGAGCCCCATCCCGGTCGACCACGCCACCATGGTCCACGACTTCGCCGTGACCGACCGCGACGCCATCTTCTGGATCGGCCCGGTGCTGTTCGGCGCCGACGAGGCGAACCCCTACCCCGCCGTCCCGTTCCACTGGGACGAGACCGGCCCCTGCAAGGTGGGCGTGATGCCCCTCGACGGCAGCGGCGACCAGATCCGCTGGGTCGACATCGACCCCTGCTACGTGTTCCACGGCCTCAACGCCCACCGCGAGGGCGACGACGTGGTGGTGCAGGGGTCCAAGCTGCCCGAGGCGTTCGGCCGCCGGGGCGACCTGGTGCCGCCGCAGCTCACCGAGTGGCGCATCGGCACCGGCGGCACCGACCTCACCATCCGCGAGAGCCAGCTCTACGACCGCGAGATGGACCTGCCCACCCACGACCGCCGCTTCACCGGGCGCCCCACCCGCCACGGTTGGCTGGCCACCACCTTCGGACCCGAGTCCGAGTACGGGTTCGAGCTGGGCGGCCTGGCCCACGTGGACCTGGACAAGGGCACCGAGGACGTGTGGGACCCGGGGGCGAACCTGCGCGCCGGCGAGGGGTTCTTCGTGCCGGCGGGCGAGACCGCCCCCGAAGGCGAGGGCTGGGTGCTCACCTACATCTGGGACCGCACCACCGACACGTCGTCGCTCGCCATCTTCGACGCCCAGGCCGTGGCCGAGGGACCGGTGGCCCAGGTGCACCTCGGTGTGCGGGTGCCCTTCGGCTTCCACGGCTGGTGGGTCGACGAGTCGCTCCTCTGACCCGTCCCCCGGCGGCACGCCCGACCGATCGCTCCACCAGTCCCCGACCGATCATCTGACCCTCCGTCAGCAAATGACCCTCCGGGTTTCCTGTGTGGGTGTTGTGCAGGGGTATGTTCGCTGGTGATGGCTACGACAACGGTTGCCCGCGGCTCTTCTGGAGCCGGTTCCCGGGCCAAGCGCCCCGCCCCGTTCCCCGTCGAGTTCTACCGGTCCGCCCTCGGCAAGAAGTACGTGATGGCGATCACCGGGATCATGCTCATGGGGTTCGTGTTCGCCCACATGGTGGGGAACCTGAAGATGTACCTGGGGCCGGAGGACTTCGACCACTACGGCGAGTTCCTCCGTGAGCTGCTGGTGCCGATCCTGCCCCGCACCGTGGCCCTGTGGGGCCTGCGCCTCGGCCTGATCGGGGCGTTCGCGCTGCACATCCACAGCGCCTACTCGCTCACGATCATCAACAAGAAGGCCCGCACCACCAAGTACCAGTCGCCCCGCGACTACGTGGCGGTCACCTTCGCCAGCCGCACCATGCGCTACACGGGCGTGATCTTCGCCATCTTCTTGGTGTGGCACCTCTTCGACCTCACCTTCACCGGCACCGGCTACCACTACGTGCGGGGCCACGCCTACGCCAACGTCGACAACAGCCTCAGCCGCATCCCGGTGGCCCTCCTCTACATCGTGGGCAACCTGGCACTGGGCATCCACCTGTTCCACGGCGCCTGGAGCCTCTTCCAGTCCATGGGGTGGAACAACCCCCGCTTCAACGGGGCCCGCCGGGCCTTCGCCACGGCCTTCGCCGGGATCGTGGTGGTCGGCAACCTGTCGTTCCCGATCGCCGTGCTCGCCGGCGTCGTCGACGTCTGATCCGGCCGACCCCCACGTACGAGAGCGAAAGAACGAGAGCGCACGTGCAACTCGACTCCAAGATCCCCGCCGGTCCCATCGCCGAGAAGTGGACGAACTACAAGTTCGACCGCAAGCTCGTGAACCCGGCCAACCGCCGCAAGTACGAGATCATCGTGGTGGGCACCGGCCTGGCCGGAGCCGCCGCCGCCGCCACGCTCGGCGAGCAGGGCTACCGCGTGAAGGCCTTCACCTTCCACGACTCGCCCCGCCGAGCGCACTCCATCGCCGCCCAGGGCGGCATCAACGCCGCCAAGAACTACAAGGGCGACGGCGACTCGGTGTACCGCCTCTTCTACGACACCGTGAAGGGCGGCGACTTCCGGGCCCGAGAGGCCAACGTGTACCGCCTGGCCGAGGAGTCGGTGCGCATCATCGACCAGATGACCGCCCAGGGCGTGCCCTTCGCCCGCGAGTACGGCGGCCTGCTCGACAACCGCTCCTTCGGCGGCGCCCAGGTCTCCCGCACCTTCTACGCCCGCGGCCAGACCGGCCAGCAGCTCCTGCTCGGCGTGTACCAGCAGCTCGCCCGCCAGATCGGGCTGGGCAACGTGGAGCTGCACAACCGCACCGAGCTCATCGACGTGGTGGTGGTCGACGGCAAGGCCGCCGGCATCGTGGTCCGAGACCTGCTCACCGGCCAGGTCACCAGCCACTCCGCCCACGCCGTGGTGCTGGCCACCGGCGGCTACTCCAACGCCTTCTTCCTGTCCACCAACGCCATGGCGTGCAACGTGACCGCGGCGTGGCGGGCCCACCGCAAGGGTGCGGCCTTCGCCAACCCCTGCTACACCCAGATCCACCCCACCTGCATCCCCCAGAGCGACGACTTCCAGTCCAAGCTCACCCTCATGTCGGAGTCGCTGCGGAACGACGGCCGGATCTGGTGCCCCAAGAACCCGGGCGACAACCGACCGCCCGAGCAGATCCCCGAGGAAGACCGCGACTACTACCTGGAGCGGCGCTACCCGAGCTTCGGCAACCTCGCCCCCCGAGACATCGCCAGCCGGGCCGCCAAGGTGGTGGTCGACGAGGGCAAGGGCGTGGGCCCGCTCAAGAACGGCGTCTACCTCGACTTCGCCGACGCCATCTCCCGCCTGGGCGAAGGCACCATCCGGGAGCGCTACGGCAACCTGTTCGAGATGTACGAGCGCATCACCGACGAGTCGCCGTACAAGCAGCCCATGCGCATCTACCCCGCCGTCCACTACACGATGGGTGGCCTCTGGGTGGACTACGAGCTCATGACCACGGTGCCCGGCCTCTACGCCACCGGCGAGGCCAACTTCTCCGACCACGGCGCCAACCGCCTGGGCGCCTCGGCGCTCATGCAGGGCCTGGCCGACGGCTACTTCGTGCTGCCCAACACCATCAGCAACTACCTGGCCCCCCAGCTCGGCACCAGGCCGGTGCCCACCGACCACCCCGAGTTCAAGGCGGCCGAGGCCGCGGCCAAGGCCCGCTTCGACCAGTTCCTGGCCATCGGCGGCACCCGCTCGCCCGATGCCTTCCACATGGAGCTGGGCAAGATCATGTGGGACCGCTGCGGCATGGAACGCACCAAGGAGGGCCTCGAGCAGGCCCTGGTGGACATCCCCGCCCTGCACGAGGAGTTCCGCACCGACCTCCGCGTCACCGGTAGCGGCGAGTCCACCAACCAGACCCTGGAGAAGGCGGGCCGGGTCGACGACTTCTTCGAACTGGCCCAGGTCATGTGCCTCGACGCCCTCACCCGTGAGGAGTCCTGCGGCGGCCACTTCCGAGCCGAGCACCAGACCGACGAGGGCGAGGCCGAGCGCGACGACGCCAACTTCGCCCACGTGGCCGCCTGGGAGTGGACCGGCGACGCCCGCCACCCCAACCGCCACATCGAGCCCCTCGCCTTCGACAACGTCCACCTCGCCGTCCGGAGCTACAAGTGAGCAAAGAGCTGAACCTCACCCTCAAGGTCTGGCGCCAGGACGGCCCCGACGCCCCCGGTCGCTTCGACGTGATCGCCGCCCCCGGCATCAACGACGAGATGTCGTTCCTGGAGATGCTCGACCTGGTGAACGAACGGCTGATCAACGAGGGCAAGGAAGCCATCGTCTTCGACCACGACTGCCGTGAGGGCATCTGCGGCACCTGCTCGCTCATGATCAACGGCCAGGCCCACGGCCCCCAGAAGGGCACGGCCACCTGCCAGCTCCACATGCGCAAGTTCACCGACGGCCAGGAGATCGTGATCGAGCCCTGGCGGGCCACCGCCTTCCCGATCGTGAAGGACCTCATGGTCGACCGGGCCGCGCTCGATCGCATCGTGGAGGCCGGCGGCTCCATCACCGCCGAGACGGGCGGGGCCCCCGACGCCAACCTGATCCCGATCCCCAAGCCGGTGGCCGACGCCGCCATGGACGCGGCCGCCTGCATCGGCTGCGGCGCCTGCGTGGCGGCCTGCCCCAACTCGGCCGCCCAGCTGTTCACGTCGGCCAAGGTGTCGCACCTCAACCTGCTGCCCCAGGGCCAGGCCGAGCGCTACAGCCGGGTGGAGGCCATGGTCGACACCATGGAGGAGTTCTTCGGCTCCTGCACCAACCACGGCGAGTGCCAGGAAGCGTGCCCGAAGGAGATCTCCATCGACTTCATCGCCCTGATGAACAAGGACTACCTCAAGTCCAAGTTCAAGAACCGCAAGATGCTC
>DAIMFV010000120.1:0-317 GCA_036724365.1 Acidimicrobiales bacterium
GGGAAAGAGGAGCGCGTGGGCGGACTCGCTCTCGACGTCGGCCACGTCGACCGACAGTTCCCGGGCCAGGAACCCGGCCAGGTCCCCTTCGGCCCACGGCCCCAGGCCCCACACGGGCGTGAGGTGCACCTGGGGGTTGAGCTTGAGGCCCTGGCCGTTCACGTCGCGGTCGAGGTGGATGGCCAGCTGGGGGATACGGGCCAGGGGCCGGTCCACGAGCAGCAGCTCGGTGCGGAAGCCGTCGAGCCCGCGGACGACCACCCGGCCCGAGAGGCCCAGGTCGCGGTCCAGCCAGGAGTTCCACAAGGCCCCGCCGT
>DAIMFV010000120.1:327-10174 GCA_036724365.1 Acidimicrobiales bacterium
GCGCTCGCCCCACCAATTGAGTCGGCCGCTACCGCAACTGCCATGCGATCGGCCGAGCGGTCTCGCCAGCCCGCCGTGCCCGAGTCGGGGTTGGGCTTGAGGCGGAGGTTGGGGGAGTCGGTGTGGGCGCCCACGATCCGGAACGGGGTGGACGGGTCCTGGCCGGCGGTGGTCCACGCCACCAGGGCGCCGTCGCGCGTCACGAACCGGGCCCCGCCACCCTCCCAGGGCTGGTCCAGCCCCACTTCGGTGAACCCTGCGGCGGTGAGTCGATCGGCCACCGACGCCACCGCGTGGTAGGGCGAGGGCGCACCCCGCAGGAACGTGAGCAGGTCCTCGACGTCGGTCACCTCCCGAGGTTAGGTCCCCGTCGGGGCCGGTGGTCCCGGGCCGAATCCGGTTGGGGGACGTTCCGGGACGGCCGCTACCATCTGGGTCCTGCGATTCGGGCCAACGGCGTCCCGGGCGAGCAGCGCCCCCGTAGACACCGTGTGAAGGAAACCCGACGCCGATGACCAGCCCAGTGCCCCCTGCTCCGGGCCTGCCCGCCGCCCAGGGTCTGTACGACCCCGCCTTCGAGCACGACGCCTGTGGCGTGGCCTTCGTGGTCGACCAACACGGTCGTCGCAGCCACGAGCTGGTGGAGCAGGGCATCACCGCGCTGGTGAACCTCGATCACCGGGGCGCGTCGGGAGCCGAGGTCAACACGGGCGACGGCGCCGGCATCCTCATCCAGATCCCCGACGGCTTCTACCGCGAGGTCGTGGGCTTCGACCTGCCCGACGTCGGTCGGTACGCCACCGGCATCGCCTTCCTGCCCGGCAGCGGCACCGAGGTCGACGACGCGGTCGACGCCATCGCCAAGATCGTGGTGAGCGAGGGCCTCGAGGTGCTGGGCTGGCGAGACGTGCCGGTCGTGCCCGACGGTCTCGGCCAGGGCGCCCTGGGGGCCATCCCCACCTTCCGCCAGCTCTTCCTGGCCGGCCCGGGCGGCGCACACGAGGGTCTCGACCTGGAACGTCGCACCTACGTGGTGCGCAAGCGCATCGAGCACGAGGTGGGGGCCGATGGTCGCCGGGTGTACTTCCCGAGCCTGTCGTGTCGCACGGTGGTCTACAAGGGCATGCTCACCACGCCTCAGCTGCGCGACTTCTACCCCGACCTGGCCGACCCGCGGGTGGAGAGCGCCATCGCCCTGGTGCACTCGCGCTTCTCCACCAACACCTTCCCGTCGTGGCCGCTGGCGCACCCGTACCGCTACCTGGCCCACAACGGCGAGATCAACACGGTGCAGGGCAACCGCAACTGGATGCGCGCCCGCGAGGCGCTGCTCGAGAGCCCGCTCTTCCCCGGCGACATCGACCGTCTGTTCCCCATCTGCACGCCGGGCGGCAGCGATACCGCCAGCTTCGACGAGGTGCTCGAGCTGCTGCACCTCGGGGGCCGGCCCATCCACCACGCCGTGCTGATGATGATCCCCGAGGCGTGGGAGAACCACGACCTCATGGATCCCGCCAAGCGGGCCTTCTACCGCTTCCACGCCTCGCTCATGGAGCCGTGGGACGGTCCGGCCAACGTCTGCTTCACCGACGGTACCGTCATCGGTGCGGTGCTGGACCGCAACGGGCTGCGCCCGGGCCGCTTCTGGGTCACCTCCGATGGCCTGGTCGTCCTCGGCTCCGAAGCCGGCGTGCTCGACATCCCCGCCTCCAAGGTGGTGCGCAAAGGTCGGCTCCAGCCCGGCCGCATGTTCCTGGTGGACACCGCCGCCGGGCGCATCATCGAAGACGATGAGGTCAAGGCGGCCCTGGCCGCCGAACACCCGTACCAGGACTGGCTCGACGCCGGCATCGCCCAGCTCGACGACCTGCCCGACCGGCCCCACGTGCGCTACCCGCACGGCGACGTCGTGCGCCGCCAGCTCATCTTCGGCTACACCACCGAGGACCAGAAGATCCTGATGGCCCCCATGGCCCAGACCGGCGGCGAGGCCCTGGGCTCCATGGGCACCGACACGCCGATCGCGGTGCTGTCGGACCGGCCCCGCCTGCTGTTCGACTACTTCGCCCAGCTGTTCGCCCAGGTCACCAACCCGCCGCTCGACGCCATCCGCGAGGAGCTGGTCACCAGCCTCGGCGGCACCATCGGACCCGAGCGCAACCTGCTCGCGCCCGGGCCCGAATCCTGTCGCCAGATCCAGCTGCCGTTCCCGATCCTCGACAACGACCAGCTGGCCAAGCTCCTCCACGTGGCCGAGGCCACCGACGACTTCGAGGCGGTGGCCATCCGCGGCCTGTACCCGGTGGCCGAGGGCGGCGCCGGGCTCAAGGCGGCGCTCGACGACGTCCGCCGGCAGGCCAGCGAGGCCGTGGCCAACGGCGCCAACGTGATCATCCTCTCGGACCGCAAGGCGTCCCGGGAGCTGGCGCCGATCCCGTCGCTGCTGCTCACCGCAGCGGTGCACCACCACCTGGTCCGGGAGAAGACCCGTACCTCGGTGGGCCTGGTGGTGGAGGCCGGCGATGCCCGTGAGGTGCACCACATGGCGCTCCTGATCGGCTACGGCGCGGCCGCCATCAACCCGTACCTGGCCTTCGAGACCGTCGAGGACATGATCGCCCGGGGCGCGCTGGCCGACGTGGCGCTCGACAAGGCGGTGAAGAACTACATCAAGGCCGCCGGCAAGGGCGTGCTCAAGGTGATGTCCAAGATGGGCATCTCCACCGTGGCGTCCTACTGCGGGGCCCAGGTGTTCGAGGCCGTCGGCCTCGGCCAGGACCTCGTCGACGAGTACTTCACCGGCACCACCTCCAAGCTCGGTGGCATCGGGCTCGACGAGATCGCCGCCGAGGTGGCGGCCCGTCACGCCCGGGCCTACCCCGACCGCCCGGCCGAGCGCGCCCACCGCGAGCTCGAGGTGGGCGGCGAGTACCAGTGGCGGCGGGAGGGGGAGTACCACCTCTTCAACCCCGAGACCGTCTACAAGCTCCAGCACGCCACCCGCACGGGCCGCTACGACGTGTTCAAGGAGTACACGCGCCTGGTCGACGACCAGTCGCGCCACCTGGCCACCCTGCGGGGCCTGTTCGAGCTCACCGCGGGCGACCGTCAGCCGGTGCCGATCGACGAGGTCGAGCCGGTCTCGGAGATCGTCAAGCGCTTCTCCACCGGAGCCATGAGCTACGGGTCCATCTCGGCCGAAGCGCACGAGACCCTGGCCATCGCCATGAACCGCCTGGGCGCCAAGTCCAACACCGGCGAGGGTGGCGAGGACCCCGAACGCCTCTACGACCCCACCCGTCGCAGCTCCATCAAGCAGGTGGCCTCGGGGCGGTTCGGCGTCACCAGCGAGTACCTGACCCACGCCGACGACATCCAGATCAAGATGGCTCAGGGCGCCAAGCCCGGCGAGGGCGGGCAGCTGCCCGGCCACAAGGTGTACCCGTGGGTGGCCAAGACCCGGCACTCCACGCCGGGCGTGGGCCTGATCAGCCCGCCGCCGCACCACGACATCTACTCCATCGAGGACCTGGCCCAGCTCATCCACGACCTCAAGAACGCCAACCCGTCCGCCCGCGTCCACGTGAAGCTGGTGGCCGAGGTGGGCGTGGGCACCGTGGCGGCCGGCGTCTCCAAGGCCCACGCCGACGTGGTGCTGATCTCGGGCCACGACGGTGGTACCGGCGCCAGCCCGCTCACGTCGCTCAAGCACGCCGGCGGCCCCTGGGAGCTCGGTCTCGCCGAGACCCAGCAGACCCTGCTGCTCAACGGCCTGCGCGACCGGATCGTGGTGCAGGCCGACGGCCAGCTCAAGACCGGTCGAGACGTGGTGATCGCGGCCCTCCTCGGCGCCGAGGAGTTCGGCTTCGCCACCGCCCCACTGGTGGTGTCGGGCTGCATCATGATGCGGGTCTGCCACCTCGACACCTGCCCGGTGGGGGTGGCCACCCAGAACCCCGAGCTGCGGGCCCGCTTCTCGGGAAAGCCCGAGTTCGTGGAGCACTTCTTCGAGTTCATCGCCGAGGAGGTGCGTGAGCTCCTCGCCGAGCTGGGCTTCCGCTCCATCCAGGAGGCGGTCGGGCGCGCCGAGGCCATCGACGTGCGTCGGGCCGTCGACCACTGGAAGGCGTCGGGCCTGGACCTCACGCCCATCCTCCACGTGCCCGAACGGCCCTACGGCGACGCCCTGCACAACACCCGGGGCCAGGACCACGGGCTGGACCGGGCGCTCGACGTGCAGCTCATCTCGGCGGCCCGATCCGCCATCGACACCGGCACGCCGGTGAAGCTCGAGTTCCCCGTCCGCAACGTGAACCGCACCGTGGGCACCATGCTCGGCCACGAGGTCACCAAGCGCCACGGGGGCCTGGGCCTCCCCGACGACACCATCGACATCACCTTCACCGGTTCGGCCGGTCAGAGCTTCGGGGCGTTCCTGCCCAAGGGCGTCACGCTGCGCATCCACGGCGACGTGAACGACTACGCGGGGAAGGGCCTCTCCGGCGGGAGGCTCGTGGTCCGTCAGGCGCTCGACGCCGATCCGGACTTCGTGGCCGAGGACAACATCATCGCCGGCAACGTGCTCCTCTACGGCGCCACCGGCGGCGAGGCGTTCTTCCGGGGTCGGGCGGGGGAGCGATTCTGCGTGCGCAACTCCGGGGCAACCGCCGTGGTCGAGGGCGTGGGCGACCACGGTTGTGAGTACATGACCGGGGGCCGGGCCGTGATCCTGGGCTCCACCGGACGCAACTTCGGCGCCGGCATGTCCGGGGGCATCGCCTACGTGTGGGATCCCGAGGGCCGCTTCGAGGGCCTGGTCAACCGCGAGATGGTCGACCTGGATCCCCTCGACGACCTCGACACGTCGTGGCTCGTCACCGCCGTCTTCCGCCACCAGTCCGAGACCGGCTCGGAGGTGGCGGGTCGCATCCTGTCGGACTGGCAGTACGCGGCCCACCAGTTCGTGAAGGTCATGCCACGCGACTACAAGCGGGTCCTCGGCGCCATCAGGGCCGCCGAGGAGGCCGGAGCCGACATCGACGAGGCCATCATGGCCGCCGCCAAGGGCTGAGGAACGAGACATGGGCGATTACCAGGGATTTCTGAAGCACGGCCGGGAGGTGCCCGTCCGGCGCCCCGTGCCGGTCCGCCTCAAGGACTGGAAGGAGGTCTACGAGGAGTTCCCCGCCGAGCGACTCCAGACCCAGGCCAGCCGTTGCATGGACTGTGGCATCCCGTTCTGCAACCAGGGCTGTCCGCTCGGCAACCTGATCCCGGACTGGAACGACCTCGTGTACCGGGACCGCTGGCAGGAGGCCATCGAGCGCCTGCACGCCACCAACAACTTCCCCGAGTTCACCGGCCGCCTCTGCCCGGCGCCGTGCGAGTCGGCGTGCGTGCTCGGCATCAACCAGGATCCGGTCACCATCAAGCAGGTCGAGGTCTCCATCATCGAGACGGCCTGGGCCGAGGGCTGGGTGGTGCCCATCGAACCCGACGTGCGCACCGGCAAGAAGGTGGCCGTGGTCGGCTCCGGTCCCGCCGGGCTGGCCGCGGCCCAACAGCTCACCCGGGCCGGCCACACCGTGGTGGTCTTCGAGCGGGCCGACCGCATCGGCGGCCTGCTCCGCTACGGCATCCCCGAGTTCAAGATGGAGAAGCAGTACCTCGACCGTCGTCTGGACCAGATGCGCGCCGAGGGCACCGAGTTCCGCACCGGGGTGAACGTGGGCACCGACCTCACCGCCGACGACCTGCGGGCCGAGGTCGACGCCGTGGTCCTGGCCGGCGGCGCCACCCACGCCCGGGACCTGCCCATCCCGGGTCGGGAGCTGGCCGGCATCCACCAGGCCATGGAGTACCTGCCGCTGGCCAATCGGGTGCAGGAGGGCGACCTGCTCAGCTCGCCCATCGACGTGGCCGGCAAGAACGTCGTGATCATCGGCGGTGGTGACACCGGCGCCGACTGCCTGGGCACCGCCCACCGCCAGGGCGCCAAGGCGATCCACCAGTTCGAGATCATGCCCCGGCCTCCCGACCACCGGGCCGAGTCCACGCCGTGGCCCACGTGGCCGCTCATGTTCCGCACCGCCTCGGCCCACGAAGAGGGGGGGGAGCGCCTGTTCTCGGTGAACACCGAGTGCTTCCTCGACGACGGCAACGGCCGGGTGAAGGCGCTGCGGGCCCACGAGGTGGAGATGGTCGACGGCCGCTTCACCAAGGTCGAGGGCACCGACTTCGAGCTCGAAGCCGACTTCGTGTTCCTGTCCATGGGCTTCACCGGGCCCGAGTCCGCCTGGATCACCGAGCAGTTCGGGGTGGAGCTCGACCCCCGCTCCAACGTGGCCCGCGACCTGGACTACGCCACCAACGTGGAGGGCGTGTTCGTGGCCGGCGACATGGGCCGGGGTCAGAGCCTCATCGTGTGGGCCATCGCCGAGGGCCGGGCGGCGGCCGCTTCGGTCGACCGGTTCCTCATGGGTCGCACCGATCTGCCCAGCCCGGTGGAACCCACCGCCGTCGGCCTGCGCTGAACCCAGGCCCCGAGACCTGCGCTCCGCCGGTCTCGAGGCGCCACCACGGCCCCAGCCCGCACGCGACGAGGCCCCGGGGCGAACCCCGGGGCCTCGT
Source organism: Acidimicrobiales bacterium (assembly GCA_036724365.1). Lineage (GTDB taxonomy): Bacteria > Actinomycetota > Acidimicrobiia > Acidimicrobiales > Iamiaceae > Aquihabitans. Next base: position 6,958 of record DAIMFV010000120.1, read on the forward strand.
GTCGTCCTACGGCGCCTGGAGCTCCAGGCCGCCGCTGAGCCGGTCAGGCCTTGAAGATGTCGGGGCCGAACGGCTTCTTCTCCTGGTTGGCCAGCACGACCGTCTTGATGACCTTGTCGGAGATGGTCTGCTTCTTGGCGTCGAACAGCGGCAGGAAGTAGCCGAGTCCGCACACCAGCGAGTCCAGGAAGTGGGCCAGGCCCCGGACGATGCCCATGCCGCCGCCGATCAGGGAGCCATCGGTCTCGCTCACCACCTTGAGGCCGGTGAGGGCCTTGCCGGGCGACTGACCGGTGGCGCCGTTCAGGTAGTAGATCCAGAACGAGTAGCCCACGGCAGCCAGGTAGCCGACGATGAGCACGATGGCACCCAGGGCGTCGGACACGGCGCCCAGCACCAGGGCGAGGATCCAGATCACGATGTAGAAGGCGAAGATGATGGCGCCGTCGATGAGCCAGGCGACCACCCGCTGGATCCACTCGGCCAGCGGTGCGCCGCCGGCCGGGGCGGCGTTGGCGAAGGCGCCCGGACCGACCGTGGGGGCACCCATGCCGGGGGCGGCGGCCGCCTGGCCACCCGGGGCCTGCTCGGGCGGGTACCACTTGCCGTCGGAGGCCTGCCACCAGCCCGGTCCCTGTGAGAAGTCGCTCATGTCGTGGGGTTCTCCCGCTCTGTGTCTGTACGCCGCGGACGGGGTCCGCGTTCGTCGGTCGGGCGCAGCGTAGTGCGAGCCACCGTAGGTCGTTCGGACCAAAAGACCCGGGAGTGCATCGTCGCACGCTCAAGAAGGACGGCTGTCGGCCGATCTGTACAACCGGTGCCGCACGTGTGCCACCCATGTCTCACCCACGTGCGAGGTAGACCTTGTTCGACAACCTGAAGATCCGCAACAAGCTGATGCTCCTGGTGGCCGTGCCACTGGTCATCATCGTGCTGCTCGCCGCCCTCGGTGCCCGGTCCCGCATGGAGACCGCCAGTGCCAGCCGGAACGTGGAGAACCTCACGGCTCTGGCCCGGGCGAACTCCGACGTGGTCGACGCCCTCCAGCTCGAATCGCTGTACGGCACGGCGTTCGTGGGCTCCAACCGCGAGGCCTACAAGGCAGAGGTCGCCGCCTCCCGCAAGAACACCGACGCCGTGATGGCCGACGTGCTCGAACGCCAGGCCGACCTCACCGGCACCTCGGCGGCGTTCCGCTCCGCCGCCACGCTGGCCGCCGATGCCGCCGACAAGCTCCGGTTCATCCGCAGCGCCGTCGACCAGGGCTACCGGTGGGACCAGGTGGCCACCACCTATGACGCCCTCCAGTCCACCTTCCTCGAGGTGAACGACTCCATCGCCTCCACCCTCTCGGACCCGCAGGTGGCCAACGACCTGCGCACGGCGGCGGCCCTGGCCGCCTTCAAGGCCACCATCGCCCAGCAGGGCTCGATCCTCGCCGGCGCCGGCGCCGTGGGCGTGGAGCCGGTGCTCGACTCCGAGGACGAGTCGGTCCTCACGGTCCGCAGCCTCTACGAGTCCCTCCGAGTGCAACGCCAGGCCGAGGACGCCGCCCTCACCCTGCTCAACTCGATCGCCGACACCGAGCGCAAGGGCGAGATCCGCGACGCCCTCACCTCAGAAGCCCGCATCGCCTTCGACGACATCCGTGGGAGCATCAACCGGGACTTCGTGGGGCTCGTCGACGGGTCGATCGACCAGGCCACGTTCGAGCTCGACACCGCTGAGGCCATCGAGGCCACCACCGGCCAGCTCGAGGACCTCCACAACGTCGAGGTCGACCTCTACGCCGACGTGATCGCCCGGGCCGACGCCTCCCGCAGCGCGGCCGAGTCGGCGGCCAACCGCTTCGTGCTCGGCGGCATCGCGGCCCTGCTGGTCGCCCTGTTGGCCGCCGTGCTCCTGGCCCGGCGCATCACCCGCCCGCTCGACCACCTCACCGAGGCCGCCGACCGGCTCTCCACCGAGCAGATGCCCCGCCTGGTGGAGTGGCTGCGGAACCCCTCCGAGGACGAGGTGGCCTTCGAGATGGGGGCCCTCGTCCCGATCGAGGTCGAGTCCAACGACGAGATCGGCCGGCTGGCCAACGCCTTCAACGACGTGCAACGGGTGGCCGGCGAGGTGGCCGCGGAGCAGGCCGCCCTGCTCCGCAAGGGCATCGGCGAGATGTTCGTCAACCTGGCTCGCCGCAACCAGGCGCTGCTCGACCGCCAGATCGACTTCATCGACGAGTTGGAGCGTGGCGAGGAGGATCCCGACCAGCTCGAGAACCTGTATCGACTCGACCACCTGGCCACCCGCATGCGCCGCAACGCCGAGTCGCTGCTGGTGCTCGCCGGGGCCGAGCCGCCCCGCCGCCGTGGCCGTCCGGCTCCCCTCGCCAACGTGGTGCGGGCCGCCCTCGCCGAGGTCGAGGACTTCGGGCGGATCGACCTGCTCAGCTTCGACGAGATCCTCGTCGCCTCCAACGTGGCGGCCGACCTCGCCCACCTGCTGTCGGAGCTGATGGAGAACGCCACCAACTTCTCTCCGCCCGAGACCCGGGTGGAGGTCGTGGGCCACCGCACCAAGGCCGACGGCTACGTCGTCTCGGTCACCGACCACGGCATCGGCATGTCGGCCGAGCAGATCCAGGAGGCCAACGAGTCGCTGGCCAAGCCGCCCCTCGTGGGCCTGGCGCTGTCCCGCTCGCTCGGCTTCATCGTGGTCGGTCGTCTCGCCGGCCGTCACGGCATCAGCGTCCGCATGATGGCCTCGCCGTCGGGTGGCGTGACGGCCGTGGTGACCGTGCCGCCCAACCTGGTGACCGACACCCCCGGCGGCGTGCCCGAGTCGCAGGTTCCCGCCGCCGTGGCCGCGCCCGCACCGGCCCCCAACGCCGCTGCGGCCGCCCCGGCCCCGCCGTCGTTCGACGAGGTGGCCGGCGGGCTGGCGCCGCTCAGCTTCGCTCCCGCCGAGGCCCCAGCGGCGCCTGACGCCCCGCCGGCTCCCGCCGCACCCGAGCCGGCGCCCACGGGTCCGGTGGCCCGCCGCACCGCGGCGTTGCCCGAGACCGATCCTTCCACCGGCCTCCCGAACCGCCGGGCCAAGGGCGGGGCCGACGACGGCCTCCCCGCCCGACGGGGAGGGGCGGAGCCCGACCCGACCGAACCCATCGCGGCACCGGTGGCGGCGCCGCGCCCCACCATTGGGGCCCCTACCCCCGCCTGGCGCAGGA
>DAIMFV010000121.1:0-8722 GCA_036724365.1 Acidimicrobiales bacterium
TGCGCACCGTGAAGTCGTGCGTCGGTGAGACCTGGTGCCGCTACGGGGTGCAGGACTCCACGTCGATGGCGATCGCGCTGGAGCTCCGCTACCGGGGCCTGCGCACGCCCCACAAGGTGAAGATGGCCGTGTCGGGCTGTGCCCGCGAGTGCGCCGAGGCCCAGAGCAAGGACGTCGGGGTCATCGCCACCGAGCGGGGCTGGAACCTCTACGTGGGTGGCAACGGCGGCAAGCAGCCCCGCCACGCCGACCTGCTGGCCGAGAACCTCACCGACGACGAACTGGTCACCGCCATCGATCGTTTCCTCATGTACTACGTGCGCACCGCCGACCGGCTGCAGCGCACCAGCACCTGGGTGGAGGGTCTGGAGGGCGGGCTCGACCGGCTCCGGGCGGTGATCTTCGAGGACGTCCTGGGGGTGGCCGAGGAGTTCGACGCCGCCTTGGTGCACCACCTCGACACCTACGAGTGCGAGTGGGCCGCCACCCTGGCCAGCCCTGAGCGCCTCGTCCGGTTCGCCACCTTCGTCAACGCCCCCGGCACCCCCGACCCCACGGTGGTGTTCACCCGGGAGCGCGGGCAGATCCGCCCGGCCGGGCGTGCCGTGGCGGCCGACGGTCGGCTCGATGCCCCGGCACCAGCCCCGGGTGACGGTCCAGCGGTGCCCGTCCGGATCGCCCCGCGGCGGCCTGACCTCGCCGAGGTGTCGGCGTGATGTCCCGGTGGGTGCGGGTGGTCGGGACCGACGAGCTGCTCGAGGGCCGGGGCGTCGGCGGACTCGTGGGAGACGAGTGCGTGGCCGTGTTCCGCCTGCCGGACGACCGGTATGCCGTGGTCGGCGGGATCGACCCGCACAGCGGGGCCAACGTGATGGCCCACGGCCTCACCGGATCGGTCGACGTCGACGGCAGTGAGGTGGTGTTCGTGGCCTCCCCGCTCGACAAGCGCCGGTACCGCCTGGACACCGGCGACGCGCTGGAGGCGGGTGCGCCCGGCATCGGGACGTGGCCGTTCCGGGTCGTCGACGACATCGTCGAGGTCGCCCCGTCGCTCCCGGACCCTCGGTGATGCTCAACCCGAAGGCTTGTCGCCCTGCCCGATGAGCGGCGCCTCTGAGGTGGTGCCTTCGCGCAGGCACGTCCCGGCCGGCAGCTCGGCCACGGCCTCGCCGGATCCGACGTCCGTGACCACCAGCGGTTCGAGGAGACAGTGCTCGTACCGAGCGTCGCCGTCGATCTCGATCTCCGTGTCGATCACGAAGGTCCCGAAGTCCGAGGTGCTGACCGGGCTGATCACCCGGAGGGCCCCGGTGTCGGCAGCACCGACGGTGAGCCTCTGGGGATCCGGGTCCCTCGGGTACGTACCCCGGTACGGGACCTTCACCGCGAAGCGAACCAGACGGCTGTCGTCCGCCTCGGACGGGAAGACCGTGGGACACGCCGTCAACGTCAACGTCAGGGCCAGGATCAGGGTCCCCAGCGCCGTCCCGACCAGCATCGAGGCGATGCGTCCGGCCGGGCGGGCCGGAGTGCTGCCTCCGACGGCGACCACGGGCCGCTGCTCCGTCCTCCCCTGGGTCGTTGCCCGCATGGGCCGTAGTCAACCACGGAGCCCGTCCGGGTGACCGTCACGCGACTCCAGCACAGAGTCACGACCGGGACACGTCGACGAAATGGATCGGAAACACCGATGGGTGAACCTGCCCGCATGACCTTGGGGCCCCTCGCTGGTTTCACCGTGGCTGTCACGGCCGACCGGCGCGCCGAGGAGCAGACCACCCTCCTGACCCGGCTGGGCGCCACCGTGCTCCACGCCCCCGTCATCCGCACCCGCCCCCTCGACGGCGCCGACGGTGTGCGGGCCGCCACCGAGGCCGTCATAGCTCGGCCGCCCGACGTGCTCGTGCTCATCACCGCCCTGGGCGTGCGCGGCTGGTTCAACGCCGCCGACAGCCTGGGCCTGGGCGACCAGCTCCTGACCGCCCTCAGCGGACCGACCTCGTCCGGCGCACCGGCGCCGGTCGTCCTCGCCCGGGGACCGAAGGCGGCCGGGGCCGCGCTCTCACACGGTCTCGACGTCTCCTGGCAAGCCCCCGACGCCCGGTCGTCCGACGTGTTGGCCAAGCTCCGTTCCCGTGAGCTGCACCCGCTCACCCCGGGCACGCGCATCGCGGTGCAGTTGGACGGCGCCCCCACCACCGAACTGGCCGACGAGGTGGCCGGCTTCGCCCCCGACCTCGACGTGGTGGCCGTGCCCGTCTACCGGTGGGAGCTGCCCGAGGACCCCCTGCCGCCACACCGCCTGATCACCGCGATCGCCGACGGCACGGTCGACGCCGTCACCTTCACCTCGTCGCACGCGGTGGCCAACTTCGTGGAACTCGCCGAACAGATCGATGCGCTGGAGGCCGTCCGCTCCGCCTTCGAGTCCGGCAGTACCGTCCCGGTGGCGGTGGGACCGGTCACGGCCGAACGGCTCGAATCCTTCGGGTTCGCGCCGCCGAGACGACCGCGGACCTTCCGGCTCGGTGCCATGGTGCAGGCCTTGGCCCAGGTCCTCCGCGACCAGGCGGTGGACCTGTGCCTCACCGGCACCGACGTGCGCGTGCAGGGCCGGCTGGTGATGGTGGCGGGCGAGGAACCGGTGCAGCTCACCGACCGGGAGCGGGCGGTGCTCACCGCGCTGAGCCGCCGGCCCGGAGCCGTGGTGTCCAAGGGCGAACTGCGCAAGCAGGTGTGGGCCAACGGGGCCGACGACCACGCGGTCGAGGTCACGGTGGGTCGACTGCGCCGTCGCCTCGGTCCGGCGTCGGACGGGATCGAGACCGTGATGCGACGCGGGTACCGCCTGGCGGTGTCGTGAAATCGGCGGTGTCGTGAAATCGGCGGTGTCGTGAAATCGGTCACCGCCAGACCGCACACGGCCCCGTGCACCGGTGTGCGGGGGGTGTGGTCACGACGTAACGCCGGCCATACGGGGGCGAAACCCCACCCCGTCAGGCTCACGTCATGACCACTACCACCGTCGATGCGTCGGCGCTGTCGCCCGCCGCCCACGTCCGGACGCTGGCCCGCACGATGTTCCGCCGGGGCCCGGCCCAGCGCACCCTGCACCTCACCTGGTTCGCCTTCTTCTGCACCTTCGTGGTCTGGTTCGGGTTCGCCCCGTTCGCCACCACCATCGGGCGTCAGTTCGACCTGACCAAGGGCCAGCTCGTGACCCTCGGGCTCTGCAACCTGGCCCTCACCATCCCGGCCCGGCTGGTGGTGGGCACCCTGCTCGACCGGTTCGGACCCCGCCGCACCTTCACCGGCATCCTCGTGTACTCGGCCGGTGCCAGCCTGCTGTTCGCCACGGCCCAGACCTTCGAGATGCTGGTGGTGAGCCGCCTGGCGGTGAGCGTGGTCGGGGCCGGCTTCGTGGTCGGCATCCGCATGGTGGCCGAGTGGTTCCCCCGCTCGGAGCTCGGCACCGCCGAGGGGATCTACGGCGGCTGGGGCAACTTCGGGGCGGCGGCCGCCACCCTCGGGCTGCCGCCGCTGGCCGCGCTCATCGGCGGGCCCGACGCCTGGCGGTGGGCCACCGGCGGAGTGGGCGTGGCCGCTGCCCTGTACGGCCTCGCCTACTACCGGGCCGTGGACGACACCCCCGCCGGCGTTCCCTTCGAACGCACCCGTTCGGCCACCGCCCTCCAGGTGCCGGACCGTCGGTCGGTGTTCGGCCTCATGGCCCTGTCGGTGCCGCTGGCGATGGCCCTCGGTGTGATCGTGTGGCGCATCCGGGTGGCCGGGGTGATCGACCAGGCCGGGCTGCTCGCCGGGCTGGCCTTCGTGGCCGTGCTGCTCGGCCTCCAGTGCACCGCCATCTGGCGCACCAACGGTGCCGCCCGGGCCAACGCCGTGCCGGCCGCCGAGCAGTACCCGTTCCGGTCGGTGGTGGTCCTGTCGGTCGCCTATGCCTGCACCTTCGGGTCAGAACTGGCCGCAGTGTCGTTCCTGCCCGAGTACTTCGAGCGGACCTGGGGGCTGTCGGAGATGGCCGCCGGGGCGGCCGCCGCCGGGTTCGCGGTGCTCAACCTCGTCTCCCGCCCCATGGGCGGGATGCTCTCGGATGTGGTGGCCAGCCGGCGTCGTTGGCTGTCCACCCTCCTCGCCGGGCTGTCCCTCGGCTTCGTCGCACTGTCGACGGTGTCGGGAGACTGGCCGGTGGCGGCGGCGTTCGGCCTGGTGGTGGTCACCTCGCTGTTCGCCCAACTCGGCAACGGCGCCGTGTACGCCATCGTCCCCCTCGTCAACAAGCGGGCCAGCGGCCAGATCGCCGGCATGGTGGGTGCCTACGGCAACGCCGGTGGCATCGCCTTCCTCGCCACCCTCCTGTTCGCCTCCACCGGCGTCGGCTTCCTGGTGATGGCCGGGGCCGCGGCGCTGGCCATGGTGGCCGGTCGCTGGCTGGTGGAGCCCGCACGGGGTCCGGCCGGCGTCGTCGCTCCGGCCGGCGACCCCACCGAGCCGGTCGCCATCGCGGGCGGCCCCGCCGAGGTGGGCACCGTGCCGGCGTGGGCCGGCTGACCGGTGGACACCGACCTGCTCACCCCCGTCGGGCTCTCCCCCCCCGCCGGGACCCGCGCCCCCGTCGCCCGGCCCGCGCCGGTCGACGAGGGGCCGTGGGGTGTGGGCACCACACCGATCGACGTGCTGCTCGGACGTCAGCAGGAGCTCACCCCGGTCGAGCGCTTCGCCCGCATCCACGAGGCCGACCTGGTGCCGGCCGGGGAGCGGTGGTGGGCCGACCGCCTGCCCTCCGCCCGCCCCGGCGAGGGCGAGCAGTACGCCTTCGCCGTCGACCTCGACGCCTGCACCGGGTGCAAGGCGTGCGTATCGGCCTGCAACAACCTCAACGGTCTCGACGACGACGAGCACTGGCGGTCGGTCGCCACCGTCCACGGCCAGGTGCCGGACGGGCCGTCGGTGCTCACGGTCACCGCCGCCTGCCACCACTGCGCCGACCCCGCCTGCCTGTCGGGCTGCCCCGTGGACGCCTACGAGAAGGACCCGTTCACCGGGATCGTGGCCCACCTCGACGACCAGTGCATCGGCTGTTCGTACTGCACGCTCACCTGTCCGTACGAGGTGCCGCAGTACAACGCCTCGCTCGGCATCGTCCGCAAGTGCGACCTGTGTCGGGGCCGTCTCGCCGAAGGGGAGGCGCCGGCCTGCGTGCAGGGCTGCCCCAATGGGGCCATCGCCATCACCGTGGTCGACGTGGACGCCGTGCGCGCCGAGCTGGCGGCGGACCCCGACCTGCGCCTGGTGCCCGGCGCCCCCGACTCCCGCCTCCCCGTCCCCACCACCCGGTACCGCTCGACGCGGGTCGCCAGCGGCACGTTCGCCGACCACCGCGTCGTCACCCCCGGGCACGCCCACACGCCGCTGGCCGTGATGCTCGCCCTCACCCAGGTGGCGGTGGGCACCGCCGTGGTCGCCGCCACCCTCGGCCTGGTGTCGCCCGACGCCGTGCCCGGTGCGGTACCGGTCACCGCGCTCGGCGTCGCCCTCGTGGCACTGGCCGCGTCGGTCGGCCACCTCGGTCGGCCCCTGCAGGCCTGGCGGGCCGTGATCGGCATCCGCCACTCCTGGCTCAGCCGCGAGATCGTGGCCTTCGGTGCCTTCGCCGGACTGGGCGTGGCCCACGCCCTGGCGTCCGTGCTGGACCTGGAGGCCGGACTGGTGACCGGGCTCCAGGTGGCAGCGGCGGTGGCCGGTGTGGGCGGGGTGGCCTGTTCGGTGCTGCTCTACGCCGTCACCGGGCGCACCTGGTGGCGGGTGCGCACGAGCGCCACCCGCTTCGCGGTCACCGCGGCGGCCGGCGGCTCGCTGCTGGTGGCGGCCATGGCGCTCGCCTGGCCCCGGTCGGGTGCGTCGGTCGACGTCGCCCGCATCCTGCTGGGCCTGGCGGCGGCCGTCTCCACCTGGGGGCTGGTGGCCCAGGTGCTGGTCTTCCGGGGGACCGGACCGGGAGGTCGGCGGCCCACCGACCTCGGTGCCACCCGGACCCTGCTCGCCGGCCCGCTCCGCCCGCTGGTGCGGGTCCGTCTCGGCGCGGCGCTCCTGGGCGGCGTCGTCGTGCCGCTCGTGGTCCTGGCCGCGCTGGCCGGTGCGGCCGAGGGCTCGCCGGCCCACCCCGCAGCGGCGGTGGTGTGTGGGCTGGCGTGGGTGGTGTTCCTCGTCGCCGCGCTCACCGACCCGCGGCTGTTCTTCCTGGGGTCCGTGGCCCCCCGCCAGTACGGAGACCACCGATGAAGACCCCCGTGGAGCTGGCCCGCCCCCGCCGCAGCGGACCGCTCACCGATCGCCTCGCTCGGGAGCGCCCCGGGTTCGGGCTGCCCCAGGTGCCCGCCACCCGGCAACCCACCGCCACCACCCGGCTGATCTGCGGGTTCTGCGCCACCGGCTGCGGACTCGACGTCCACCTCCACGAGGGCGAGGCGGTGGGCCTCACCCCCAGCAACGACCACCCGGTGAACCTGGGCATGGCCTGCCCCAAGGGGTGGGAGGCCCTCACCCCGCTCGCCGCGCCCGACCGCGCCACCACCCCGCTGCTGCGAGACGACCACGGCCACCTCCGGCCGGTGGACTGGCCCACCGCGCTCGACACCTTCGTCACCCGCATGCGGGCCGTGCAGGCCGAGCACGGACCGGAGTCGGTGGCGTTCCTGTCCACCGGTCAGATCGTCACCGAGGAGATGGCGTTCCTGGGCGCGCTGGCCAAGTTCGGCATGGGGATGCGCCACGGCGACGGGAACACCCGCCAGTGCATGGCCACCTCGGTGGCCGCCTACAAGGAGTCGTTCGGGTTCGACGCCCCGCCCTACAGCTACGCCGACTTCGAGGAGTCCGACGTCATCGTGCTGGTGGGGTCCAACCTCTGCCTGACCCACCCGATCATGTGGGAGCGCATCACCCGCAACCCCCACGACCCCGAGATCGTGGTCGTGGATCCCCGGCGCACCGAGACGGCGTCGGCCGCCACCCTCCACCTGGCGCCGCACCCGAAGAGCGACCTGGTCCTGCTCAACGGCATCGCCCACCTGGTGGTGGCCAACGGGTGGGTGGACGAGGCGTTCGTGCGCGACCACACCACCGGCTACGCCGACCTGGTCAGCCACCTGAGCGCCTACCCGCCCGAACGAACCTGCGCCGAGACCGGCATCGACCGCGCCGGCCTGGAGCGGGTGGCCCGCCTCATCGGCACCGGGGCCCGGGTGTCGCTGTGGTGGACCATGGGCGTGAACCAGAGCCACGAGGGCACCCGCACCGCCCAGGCGATCATCAACCTGGCCCTGCTCACCGGCAACATCGGTCGTCCCGGCACCGGGGCCAACTCCATCACCGGCCAGTGCAACGCCATGGGGTCCCGGCTGTTCTCCAACACCACCAACCTGCTCGGGGGCCACGACTTCGCCAACCCCGACCACCGCGCCAAGGTGGCCGGCATCCTCGGGATCGACGAAGACGTCATCCCCGACGGACCCAGCTGGGCCTACGACCGCATCATCGAGGGCATCAACCGGGGCGAGATCCGCGGCCTCTGGATCATCGCCACCAACTCGGCCCACTCCTGGATCAACCAGGACGAGGTGCGTCGCCTGCTCGACAAGCTCGACTTCCTGGTGGTGCAGGACCTCTACACCACCACCGAGACCGCCGAGCGGGCCGACCTGGTGCTGCCTGCAGCCGGTTGGGCCGAGAAGGAGGGCACGTTCATCAACTCCGAGCGCCGTCTCGGGCTGGTGAAGCGGGTGGCCCGGGCACCCGGTCAGGCCCTGGCCGACTTCTGGATCTTCCGGGCCGTGGCCGACGCGTGGGGCTGTGGCGGGCAGTTCGCCCGCTGGACCGACCCCGAGGCGGTGTTCGGCCTCCTCCAGGAGCTCAGCGCCGGCCAACCGTGCGACCTCACGGGTGTGCGCGGCTACGAGGAGGTGGACTCGGCCGTGGTGCAGTGGCCCTACCGGGTCGCGGACCGCATCGAGCCCGGGACCGGAGGCGAGATGGGTGGCGAGATGGGTGGCGAGATCGACGCCACCGACCCACGGGCTCAGCGCCGCCTGTTCGCCGACGGCCGCTTCTTCACGCCCGACGGTCGGGCTCGCCTGGTCGTGGGCGAACCGTCGGTGCCGCTCGAGCGGCCCAGCGCCGAGTTCCCTCTGGTGCTGCTCACCGGCCGGGGGTCCAGCGCCCAGTGGCACACCGGCACCCGCACGTCGAAGTCGGCCACCCTGCGGGCTCTGGCCCCCCAGGGCGCCTGGGTGGAGATCGACCCGGCCGACGCCGCCGAGCGCGGCATCGAGGGCGGTCAGGAGGTGGTGGTGCGCTCAGCCCGGGGCCGGATGACCGCCCGGGCCCACGTCACCCCCACGGTGGGGCGGGGCCGGGTGTTCGTGTCCATGCACGACGCCCGCACCAACCGCCTCACGTTCCCGGCCTTCGACCCCCAGTCCCGTCAGCCGTCGTACAAGTACGCCGCCGTCCAGGTGGCACCCCCCGAACCCTGGGACCTCACCGACTGACGGCGCCCGGCCCAACCAGCGCCCCAACCCCGTCGAAACGGCGTAGCTGGGGTCCACCCCATGGTCCTGAGCTACGCCAGAACGTGGGGGTGTGGTGAACCCGTCGAAACGGCGTAGCTGGGGTCCACCCGTTGGTCCTGAGCTACGCCAGAACG
>DAIMFV010000121.1:8822-10172 GCA_036724365.1 Acidimicrobiales bacterium
CCGTCGAAACGGCGTAGCTGGGGTCCACCCGTTGGTCCTGAGCTACGCCAGAACGTGGGGGTGTGGTGAACCCGTCGAAACGGCGTAGCTGGGGTCCACCCGTTGGTCCTGAGCTACGCCAGAACGCGGGGGTCAGGGGAGGAGGGCGAGGGCGGCGTTGAAGGTGGCGCTGGGGCGCATGGCGGCGGTGACCTTCACCTCGTCGGGGCGGTAGTAGGCACCGATGTCCACCGGCTGGCCCTGCACGTCGTTCAGCTCGGCCACGATCGTGTCCTCGGCGGCCGCGAGCTGCTCGGCCAGCGGGGCGAACGTGGCGGCCAGCTCGGCATCGCCGGTCTGGGCGGCCAGGGCCTGGGCCCAGTAGAGGGCCAGGTAGAAGTGGCTGCCGCGGTTGTCGAGCTCGTGCACCTTGCGCGACGGCGACCGGCCGTGGTCGAGCACCTGGCCGGTGGCGGCGTCGAGCGTGTCGGCCAGCACCTGGGCCTTGGCGTTGCCGGTGAGGCCGGCGTAGTGCTCGAACGACACGGCGAGGGCCAGGAACTCGCCGAGGGAGTCCCAGCGCAGGTGGTTCTCCTTCTCGAACTGCTGCACGTGCTTGGGGGCGGACCCTCCGGCGCCGGTCTCGAAGAGGCCGCCGCCGTTCATCAGCGGCACCACCGAGAGCATCTTGGCGCTGGTGCCCAGCTCGAGGATGGGGAAGAGGTCGGTGAGGTAGTCGCGCAGCACGTTGCCGGTGACCGAGATGGTGTCCTCGCCCCGGCGGATCCGCTCGAGCGAGAAGGCGATGGCGGCCTCCGGGGCCATGATCTCGATCTGCAGGCCGGTGGTGTCGTGGTTGGGCAGCTCGGCGCGGATCTTGGCGATGACCTCGGCGTCGTGGGCGCGGGTCTCGTCGAGCCAGAAGATCGCGGGGGCGCCGGTGGCCCGGGCCCGGGTGACGGCCAGCTTCACCCAGTCGAGCACCGGCGCGTGCTTGGTCTGGCAGGCCCGCCAGATGTCGCCGGGGGCGACGGGGTGCTCGAGGAGGGTGGCGCCGTTGCCGTCGACCACCCGAACGACGCCGAGCGACTCGATCTGGAACGTCTTGTCGTGGGAGCCGTACTCCTCGGCCTTCTGGGCCATGAGCCCCACGTTGGGCACCGAGCCCATGGTGGCGGGGTCGAAGGCGCCGTGGGCCCGGCAGTCGTCGAGCACCACCTGGTAGATGCCGGCATAGCTGCTGTCGGGCAGCACGGCCAGGGTGTCCTGGGGCTCGCCGGCGGCGTTCCACATCTGGCCGGACGTGCGGATCATCGCCGGCATCGAGGCGTCGACGATCACGTCGCTCGGCACGTGCAGGTTGGTGATGCC
>DAIMFV010000122.1:0-5596 GCA_036724365.1 Acidimicrobiales bacterium
CCGTCGTGAAGGTCGGCGCGGCCACCGAGACGGAGATGAAGGAGAAGAAGCACCGCGTCGAGGACGCCCTCCAGGCGACCCGCGCGGCCCTCGAGGAGGGCATCGTCCCCGGCGGTGGCACCGCCCTGGTCCGGGCCCGCACCGCCGTCACCGCCCTGCTCGAGGGTCTCGAGGGCGACGAGGCCACCGGCGCCCGCTCGGTGTTCCGGGCGCTCGACGCTCCGGCCCGGATGATCGCGTCGAACGCCGGCATGGAGGGCGCCGTGGTCGTCCAGCAGATCGAGCGCGAGACCGGCAACATCGGCCTCAACGCCGCCACCGGCGAGTTCGAGGACCTGGTGAAGGCCGGGGTCATCGATCCGGCCAAGGTCACCCGGGCGGCGCTGCAGAACGCGGCGTCGATCGCGAGCCTGCTGCTCACCACCGAGGCCATCGTGGCCGACAAGCCCGAGGATGACGCCGGCGGCGGCGGCATGCCCGGAGGCATGGGTGGCATGGGTGGCATGGGCGGCATGATGTGACCCGTTCCCCCACAGGGAGCTGACCTCGGAGCCCGGGCCTCGGCCCGGGCTCCGTCGCGTCCGAGGAGGGCGCGCTCAGTTGCCCATGCTCAGGAGTCGCGGGCTCAGGAGGTCGGGCTCAGGAGTCGCGGGCGGCGGCGAGCCGGCGGGCCAGGTCGGGCGCCGCGAAGAGGGGACGGACCGGCACGTCGGGGTCGGTCCACGATGGGTGGTCGGGGCTCGGGAACTTGGCCTCGAGGTAGGCGAGCACCACGTCGATGTACTCGTCGGTCACCTCGCGCCGGTGCTCGTTGTCGGAGTCTGCGGCGGCGGCGAGCACCAGGTACACCAAGGTCACGAGCACCTCGGACGATCGGTCTCGCAGATCGTCGGGGATGCCCGGCACGCGCAGTTCGAGCAGCGCACTGATGTGGCCCTCCAGCCCCTCGCGCAGGCGAACACCGGCCCGGGAGCGACCGCCGGGGACCATGGCCGACACCAGCAGGGCAGGCATGGCCCGCTGGGCCAGGGTCTCATCGGCCAGGCGGTTCATCACCCGCCGTACGAAGTCGCCGATGCGGACGTCGGGGGCGATGTCGGACAGCAGGTCCTGGTAGAGGGACACCAGGTGGTCGAGGTAGCGGTCGGTGAGGGCCTCGGCCAGGGCCGACTTGTCGGGGAACCAGCGGTAGAGCGTGCCGACCGGTACGCCCGCCCGGGACGCCACCAGGTTGGTGGTGGCGGCGTCGTAGCCGACCTCTTCGAAGATCTCCTCGGCCACGTCGAGCAGGTGCTCGACGCGCGCCGCCGACCGGGCCTGGCGGGGGCGGTTGCGCAGGTGGCTGTTGGGTTCGTCGGTCACGCTCGTCCTCACCGGGGCTTGCTCGGGTTGGCCCACGGTACCGGAGCCGCCTGGGCCGGTTCGGCGACCGGCTCCGGCGACCGGCTCCGGCGGGGACGAGGCACCCGGACCGGTGCGGCGACCTGCTCGGTAGGCTGCCGGCCATGGACCGACCTCCCGCCGACCCCGTGAAGCTCTTGGCCAAGTGGATGGAGTGGGAGCGGGGCGAGGCCGAGCCCGGCCGGCTCCTGGCCGACTTCAAGACCGCCGGCATGCGGGACCTGCTCGAGCACCTGGCCGCGGAGGCGGGCGCCGACACCTCGCCTTCGTGACCACCGGCCGGGGCGGTCCACAGCACATCCCCCGGCCGCCGCTGGTCGATGACGGCCCACCGGCTCCCTGGGCTCACCTCGCCCCGCCCGTGATCACGTTCGACGTGGTCCGGCGGGCGTTCGCCGAGCTCGGGCCGGCGAGGCGCTCCGATCGGGAGCACCTCAGTGGGCGGGGCTCGGCGGTGTTGGCCCCGCTCTACGAGGCGGACGGGGAGCTGCACGTGATCCTCACCCGTCGGTCGCCTTCGATGCGGGTGCACAGCGGCGAGGTGAGCTTCCCCGGTGGTCGCCAGGATCCGGGCGAGGTGCTGACCGACACCGCTCGCCGCGAGGCGCACGAGGAGATCGGGCTCCCCCCGGCCAGCATCGAGATCGTGGGCGAGCTGGATCACCTCTCCACCATCACGAGCGGGTCGTTCATCGTGCCCTACGTGGGTCTGGTCGGTGGCGGTCGACCCGCGGTGACCCCCAACCCTGCGGAGGTGGAGGCCGTGCTCCACGTGCCGCTGGCCGAGCTGCTCCTGCCCGACGTGTACCGCGAGGAGCGCTGGCACATCTTCGGCGGGGGGCGCCCGGTCTTCTTCTTCGAGCTCCACGGCGACACGGTCTGGGGAGCCACCGCGGCGATGTTGCGCCAGCTGCTCGGGCTGCTCACGGGCACCCTGGCCCGCGGCGACCTCGCCCACGAGTAGCGCCGTCCCGTTGTGGCACCGCTCGGCCGGACGGCGGCCCGCGCTGGTGCGTCGGCTTTGCGCCCCCAGTCCCTAGCGTGGTCCGGGTGAGCTGGAGGCCGGTCGTGGGGTGCACTGACTCATGGCCCACATGAGCTTCACCGGGCGGCTGCTGGTGGCCACGCCGCTGATCGGCGACCCCCACTTCGAGCGCAGCGTGGTGCTGCTGCTCACCCACAACGACGACGGTGCGTTCGGGCTGGTGCTGAACCGCCCCACGGAGACGCCGGTGGCCGACGTGGTGCCCGACTGGGCTCCGCATGTGACCTCGCCCGGTCGGATCTTCATGGGCGGGCCGGTCGCACCCGATGCCCTGGTGGCGATCGGCCGCCCCGCAGGTGGTCCCACCGACCTGGCCGCCGGCGAGGGCGACGGGTTCTCCCCGCTGGTGGGCGGCCTGGCGTCGGTGGACCTCGGCCGGCCGCCCACGGGCGAGGCCGTTCCCTGGTCCGAGCTGCGCCTCTTCGCGGGCTCGGCCGGTTGGGCGGTGGGCCAACTCGAGGACGAGCTGCGCGAAGGGGCGTGGTGGCTGGTGCCCGCCGAGCCCAACGAGGTGCTCACCGACGACCCGGCGGGGCTCTGGCGCCGGGTGCTGCGTCGTCAGCCCGGCGCCACCGGCTGGTTCGCCAACTGTCCGCTCGACCCGTCCGCCAACTGAGGGGCCGGGCTCGGGCTCCCGAGGCCGGGTGGTTCGGCCCGGTTCGGCCGGGTTCGGCGCCCGCCGGGCGATACCATGCCGGCATGGCCACCTTGTCCTTCGACGGTGAGACGCACGGAGAGCTGGTGGTGAAGGTCCGGCGCTGGCTGGCGTCGGTGGAGGGCCAGGAGGAGGGGGCGCTCTCCACCCGCGACGTGGTCGACCAGAGCGCCGAGCTCACCAAGGAGGCCCTGCGCATCATCGCCGCCGCCGCCCCCGAGCCCGTGGCCCAGAGCGAACTGGTGAAGGCCCTCACCAGCGCCGGCTACAAGGCCACCGACACCACCAAGCAGGCCCTCCACGACGGCCTCGACTCCTTGGAGGAGGTCACCGGCGGGAGCGTGGTGAAGGTGGCGCGGGGCACCTCGAAGTCGGGGATCTACACCCTGAACACCGCGGTGGCCCGCCAGGTGCTCAAGTCGCTGCGGCGCTAGCCCACGCCGCACCGCCCACCTGCAACCCGTCGACTCGCACACCGCCGATCCCTGCACCGCCGGCCCGGTTCGTTCCCATGCCCACGGCGGTCTTCGTCCACCCCCATCCCGACGACGAGGCCATCTTCACGGGTGGCTCCATGCGTCGGGCCGCCGACGCGGGGTGGCGGGTGGTGCTGGTGCTGGCCACGGGCGGGGAGGAGGGCACCATGCCCGACTGGGTCACCGTCGACGCCGCCGACCATCGCCGCATGGAGACGGCCGAGGCCGCGTCCGTGCTGGGCGCGGCCGAGGTGCACCACCTCGGGTTCCGCGATTCGGGCATGGCCGGGTGGGCCACCAACCGGGCCTCGGGTGCGCTGGCCGCGTCGGTCGACGACGCCACCGCGGTGCTCGCCCGGCTGCTCGAGCGGTGCGGCGCCGACGCGGTGGTCGGGCAGGACCCCAACGGGATCTACGGCCACCCCGACCACGTGGCCGTGCACCGGGTGGTCACGGGCGCAGCGGGCGCGGTCGGGGTCGACGAGGTGCTGGAGGCCACCATCGACCGACGGTGGCTCGGCGAACTGCGGACCGAGCGCATCCGTTCCGGGCGGCTGGACCCCGACGCCTGGTGTGCGGCCGGGCTGGCGGGGCTCGGGGTGGCCCCGGTCCCGGGCGGATGGACCGCCGGCGTGGACGATGATCCGCGGCCACTGGTGCGGGTCGATCTGATCGACGAACTGGTGGCCAAGCAGGCCGCCATGGCCGCCCACGCCAGCCAGGTGCCCGACGCCGCCGACTTCATGGGGATCCCGCCGGGGATCTTCCATCGGGTGCTCACCCACGAGTGGTTCCTGCGCCGGTCCGGTCGGCCGGGGTCGCAGGTACCCGGACCGCTCGAGCGGGCTCTGGGGTCGGTGGCGGTCCCGGGACGCTGACCGGCGGGGCCGGTAGCGTGCGGCCCGATGGAGAACGGGGACGGTGCGCAGGCTGACGGTCCCGCGGGATCGGGCGGGCGTCACGTGCGTCGGTGGCTGATCGTGGGCGTGGCGCTGGTGGCCGTGGTGATGGTGGCGGGGTGGTTGGCCCTGGGCCGCAACCGGGCCCGGCCCGTGTCGATCGACGAGGCCCGGGCCCGGACCAGCACCACGACGTCGTCGGAGGACCCGTCCGGCCCACCGTCCACCGGTGGCCCGGGCGAGGGGGCGCTCGTGCGGCCGGCGGCCGGGGTCTACGAGTTCGCCGGGTCCGGCCGCGAGGGGCTGTCGCTGCCGCCGCTGTCCCAGGACCAGGGGCCCACCATCCCGGCCACGGTGGAGCACGGCGACCCCGGCTGCTGGTCGATCCGCTTCGACTACAGCACCAACCACTGGCAGACGTGGTCGTACTGCATCCGTGACGCCGACCTGGTGGAGGTCGGTGGGCTCACCTGGCAACGGTGGATGATCGGCGCCACCGCCATCACCAACCTCACCACGTCCACCTGTGACGACGCCCCGGTGCTGCCGGCCGTGCGGGAGCCCGACCAGCAGTGGCCCGCCCGCTGCACCAGCACCAACGAGGCGGTGTCGGGCGAAGCCGTGTCGGAGGGGCCGTACCGCTACGTGGGCGAGGAGACCCTGGAGGTGGGCGGGGTCGAGGTGGTCACCGCCCACTTCGTGCGCGAGCGCGAGATGTCGGGTGCGCAGGAGGGGACCGAACGGTCCGAGGTGTGGTTCGCGGTCGACTCCGGGCTGCCGGTGCGCAACGAGCGGGCGATCTCGGTGGCGACCGACACCCCGGTGGGTGCGTCGACCTACACCGAAGACGGTGAGTTCCGCTTGACCTCGCTCGAACCGGTGGGCTGACCACCCGTGGGATCCGGCAACCGGTCGTGGCGGTGGCTGCGCATCGCGGGCCTGTTGGCCGTGGTGGTGCTGGTCGGCGGGTATTGGCTGGCCCAGCGCAACCGGGCGCGCCCGGCGAGCCTCGACGCGGCCCGGGACCCGCCGCCGGCGGGCCCCACCGCACCCCCCGGCCACGACCCCCGCCACGGCTGCCGCCATCAGCCCAAGCCTGTAGGGCCACGCGGTCGCTAGT
>DAIMFV010000122.1:5606-10097 GCA_036724365.1 Acidimicrobiales bacterium
CCGCCCCGAGGCGGGTGTGTACGAGTACCAGGGCACCGGCATCGACCGGTTGTCGTTGCCGCCCCTGCACCAGGACCAGGGTCCCACCATCCCGGGCACGGTGGAGCTCCTCGCCGGTGGCTGCTGGCGCTTCCGGGTGGACTACAGCACCAACCACTGGCAGAGCTACGAGTACTGCCGCACGGGTCTCGGGGTGGAGGAGCGCGCCGCCCAGACCTTCCAGCGCTGGATGATCGGGGCGGCCCCGCTCGACAACACCAGCCGGACCGACTGCGACGACGGAACCATGTTCCTGCCCACGGTCCGCCGGGCGGATCAGTCGTGGGAGGCCCGCTGCGTGGTCACCAACGACACCATCTCGGGTGAGACCGTGTCGGCGGGTCCGTACCGGTTCGTGGGGGAGGAGCAGGTCCGGGTGGCCGGCGAGCCGGTGGACACGCTGCACTTCGAACGGGTGCGGGTCTTCTCCGGCGGGCAGGTGGGCACCGAGGTGGTCGACGTGTGGTTGCACGCGGCCTCGGGGCTGCCGGTGCGCAACGAGCGCACGATCGACGTGGAGACGTCCACCCCGATCGGGACCTCCCGCTACACCGAGAGCGGGGAGTACGTCCTGCAGTCGCTCACCCCGGCGGGCTGACCGGCACGACGTCGACCCCGTCGGCTCCCGGTGCCTTCGGCTCGGGTGCCGGGGCGGACGGGCCGGTCGTGGCGGGCTCGGCGGGCTCGGCGGGCTCGGTGGTCTCGGCGGCCGAGATCGTGGTGGGTCGGCGCCGGGGCACGCCGGCCGCATCGGCCGCCTGGTCCTCGTCGAGGGTCTCGGCCGCGAGGAGGGCGGTGGCCAGCCGGTCGAGCTGGGGGCGGTGGTCGCGCAGCGTGTCGAGCGCCTGGTCGTAGCACTCCTCGATGATGCGGCGCACCTCGGTGTCGACCAGCTCCCGGGTGCGGGTGGACGGCCCGGTGACGTCGAAGGGCTGCTCGCGGCCCTCGCCGGGGACCACGCTCACCGGGCCGATGGCCTCGGACATGCCCCAGCGCCCCACCATGTGGCGGGCGATGGCCGGGACGAGCTCCAGGGCGGACTCGGCGCCGGTGGGGACGTCGCCGTACACGAGCTCCTCGGCGGCGCGGCCGCCCAGGGCGCCCGTGATGCGGCCCCGCAGGTAGGAGGCGGTGTAGCCGTGGCGGTCGGCCTCGGGCGTCTGCAGCGTGGCGCCGAGGGTGGCGCCCCGGGGGATGATCGAGACCTTCCGGACCGGGTCGGCGCCGGGGGTGAGCATGCCGAGCAGGGCGTGGCCGGACTCGTGGTAGGCGGTGCGCTCCTTCTCGTCGGGAGCGAGGAGCAGTCGGCGGGCCGTGCCCAGGATGATGCGCTCGACGGCGTCGCTGAAGTCGTCGACGCCCACCCGGGTGTGGTTGCGGCGGGCGGCGAGCAGGGCGGCTTCGTTCACGAGGTTCTTCAGATCTGCACCCACCATGCCGGGCGTGCCGGAGGCCAGGGTCTCGAGTGAGACCGCGGGGTCGAGCGGCACGCCCCTGGTGTGCACGGCGAGGATCTGGCGACGGCCGGGCTGGTCGGGGGCGTTGACCACGATGTGGCGGTCGAAGCGCCCGGCGCGCAGCAGGGCCGGATCGAGGATCTCGGGCCGGTTGGTGGCGGCCAGCACCACCACCCCCTCGTTCCCCGTGAACCCGTCCATCTCGGTGAGGATCTGGTTCAGCGTCTGCTCGCGCTCGTCGTGACCGCTGAAGGTGGCGGTGCTGCCCCGGGTGCGGCCGATGGCATCGAGCTCGTCGATGAACACGATGGAGGGGGCGGCCTTCTTGGCCTGGTCGAAGAGGTCGCGCACCCGGCTGGCTCCCACGCCCACGATCATCTCGATGAACTCGGAGGCCGAGATCGAGAAGAACGGCACCTGGGCCTCGCCGGCGACCGCCTTGGCCAGCAGGGTCTTGCCGGTGCCCGGCGCGCCGGTGAGCAGAACCCCGCGGGGGATCTGGGCGCCGAGGCGACGGTACCGCTCGGGGTCCCGGAGGAAGTCCACGATCTCGGCCACCTCGTCGCGGACCTCGTCGATGCCGGCCACGTCGGCGAACGTGGTGCCCGGCCCCGAGGAGGGGCTGTAGCGGCGGGCCCGGGACTTGCCGAGCCCGGTCAGCATCCCGCCTCCGCCGGCGGCGGCGGCACTCCGCCGGAAGAACCAGACCAACAGACCGATGAACAGCAGGGTCGGCCCGAAGCCCACCAGCAGCTGCACCCACCAGGCCGGGTCCTCGGGCTGCTCGGCCCGCACCTCGGCCTTGCCGGCCACGAGCTGCTCGATGACCTCGTCGGTGGCGAAGTCGGGACGTTGGGTGGAGAACTCCTCCACGTCGGCCACCGTCTCGTCGTCGTCGTCGCCCTCGGCGTAGTCGACGGGCTTCTCGAAGGTGCCCTCGATCGAGGACTCCGAGGTGGTGACGGCGGCCACGTTGCCCGCGTCGAGCTGGGTCCGGAAGAAGCTGTAGGACACCTCGGTGCGGTCGACGGGCGCCACCAGCCACGACGCCACCACCCAGTTCACGGCGAGCAGCAGCAGGACCACCCACCACATACGACGCACGATGGTGAGCCAGTGGGGTGGTTCGGGCTCGTGGTGCGGCTCGGGCAGGCCCTCGACCTTCCACGGTCGGTGGGCGGGTGGCGGCGGGGGCGGCGGGGGGGGGCTGGCCGGCGGCCGGGCGCGGGGCGGGGGCCCCGGCGGGGGCGCGGAGCCCCGGGGGGCCGGGGCGGCGGCGGGGGATGGGGTGGGCGGCCGGTCGGCAGGCGTCATCGTGGGGCTCCCGGGTGCCGGCTCACGTGGGATCCACCGCTTCACCGCGGGTGAAGTAGCTCCACGGTTTGGGGCCGCGGGCGTAGCGGCGCTCCACCCGCTCGACGCGGAACCCGGCCGCCTCCACCAGGGCCACCGGATCGCGGGTGAGGTGGCACCCGTCGGCGACGCGCTTCTGCAGCGGCTCGAACCGGTGCTGCCAACGGGCCACACCGGGGTCGGGCGCCAGCCCGTGTTCGAGGAAGTGGAAGCGCCCGCCCGGGCGCAGCACCCGGCGCACCTCGGCCAGCGCCTGTTCCACGGCCGGGATGGTGCAGAGGGTGAAGGTGGACAGGGCCCCGTCGCAGGAGTCGTCGTCGAGCGGCAGCGCCTCGCCGTGGAGGCCCACGTGCTCCACGTGCACGTGGGAATCCGCGATGCGGCCGGCGGCCAGCCGTCGGCCCAGCGACGCCGGCTCCACCGCGTAGACCCGTTCCACGGCAGCCGGGTAGGCCGGCATGTTGAGCCCGGAGCCGAAGCCGATCTCGACGACCGTGCCCGAGAGCCCGGCCGTGACCTCACGCCGCCACCGGTCGTAGCCCTTGGATCCGCAGGCCCGGTCGACCAGGCGGGGGAGGAGTTGCTCGCGGTAGATGCCCACGGCTCCAGTCTGCCCGCCGGGTGCGGGCCACACTGGAGCCATGCGCTCCGTCGTGATCACCGGTGCGGCCGGCGGCCTGGGGGCCGCGGCCTGTGCCCTGCTGGCCGACCAGGGGTGGCTGGTGTTCGCCGCCGACCTGCCGGGCGAGGCTCTGGACGCCGTGGCCGAGCGGTCCTCGGTGGTGGCCGTGCCCCTCGATGTGACCGACCCCGCCTCGGTGGCGGCCCTGGCCGAGACGGTGGCCGACCACCTGGCCGGCGAGTCGGGCGCGTCGGGCGGCACGCCCGGCCTGCAGGGCGTGGTGAACTTCGCCGGGATCCTGGAGGTCGGGTCGGTGATCGAGGTGCCGCCGGCGGTCGCCGAGCGCGTCCTGGCGGTGAACGTGCTCGGCACCTACCGCGTGAACCAGGCGCTGTTCCCGCTGCTCCTCGCCGGCCGGGGCCGGATCGTGAACATCAGCTCCGAGACCGGTTGGCAGAGCGGCGGCCCGTTCAACGGCGTGTACGCCATGACCAAGCACGCCATCGAGGCGTACTCCGATTCGCTGCGGCGGGAGCTGATGCTGCTCGACATCCCGGTGGTCAAGGTCCAGCCCGGGCCGTTCCGCACCTCCATGGTCCACTCGATCGAGGACCGCTTCGAGCGGGCCGCACGGGCGTCCACCCACTTCGGGGCCGTCCTGCGTCGGGTGGGGCGGCTCGGGGCGGCCGAGGAGGGCAAGGCCCACCCGCCCGAGGAACTGGCGGCCGTGGTGGAGGAGGCCCTCACCGCGGCGCGGCCCCGGTCTGCCTACTCGGTGCACCCGGCGCCGAGTCGGGTGGCGTTCGAACGGCTCCCCACCCGGTTGGGCGACCGGTTGCTGCGCGCGGTGCTCCGGGGCTGACCGTTCGTCGGGCGGGGTGGCTCAGGCGGGCGAGGGGGCGGCGTCGACCGCCACCGGTCCGCCCGACCTCGCCTGCGCGGCCCGGGCGCTGAGCTCCTCGTAGGAGTCGGCGATTGCACGCGACAGCAGGGCCGGGTCCCGCAGCGCGTCGGCGAACG
>DAIMFV010000123.1:0-3921 GCA_036724365.1 Acidimicrobiales bacterium
GCCCGACGGCCCGGTGCAGGACATCGCCACGGGCACCGGCGTCGGCTGTGCCGTGATGACCGATGCCACCGCCGAGTGCTGGGGGTGGAACGCGTTCGGCCAACTGGGCGACGGCACCACCACCAACCGGTCCGTGCCGGCGCCGGTGGCGGGCCTCGACGGCGTGGCCGAGATCTCGGTCGGCTACCTGTTCACCTGCGCCCGCCTCACCGACGGCACCGCCTCGTGCTGGGGCGACAACAGCTACGGGCAGCTCGGCGACGGCACCACCACCGACCGCCCCACCCCGGCCGCGGTGCCGGGCCTCGACGACGTGACCGCCATCTCGGCCGGCTTCCGGCACGCCTGCGCCGTCCGCGCTTCGGGGTCGGTGGTGTGTTGGGGCGAGAACGAGGACGGCCAGCTCGGCGACGGCACCACCACCGACCGGACGACCCCGGCGACCGTCGTCGGCCTCGACGACGCCACCGCGGTGGCGACCGGGGGGGCGCACTCCTGCGGGATCTCGGGTCCCGGCACGGTCTCGTGTTGGGGTGGCGACGACTACGGCGCGCTCGGCAACGGCGCCGACCCGGCCAGCACGACCCCCGTGGCCGTGGCCGGCATCGACGACGCCACGATGATCTCCGGCGGCAACTACACGGTCTGCGTGGCCCGGGAGTCGGGCACGGCGTCCTGCTGGGGCGCGAACAACGCCAAGCAGACGGGCGACGGAACGTCGGTGAACCGGACTGCTCCGGTGACGGTCGCAGGACTGACCGACGTCGAAGACGTGTGGGCCGGCCACCAGCACGCCTGTGCCACCGTGACCGACGGGACCTCGTACTGCTGGGGGGCGAACTTCGCCGGCCAGCTCGGCGACGGCACCACGACCTCCCGCGCCGTGCCCACCGTGGTCCCCGGCATCGCTGGGGCCAGGGTCCGTCCGACCAACGACCACACCTGCGCCGTCACGGCCGACGGCAACGCCTGGTGCTGGGGGGACGGCGGCGTCGGCGCCCTCGGCAACGGCGCGGAGGTCGACACCCCGCTGCCCAGCGCGGTGCTGTTCGACCACTGAACCGACCCTGCCCGCCTATCGGTCGCGGTAGGGTCCGCCTCGTCGTCACGCGAGGAGGTGCACCGTGGATGCTGCACTCACCGAGGAGGAGTCCGCCGCGCTCCAGCAGGCGCTGCGGACCTATCTCTCCGAGCTGGGATCGGAGATCAGCCAGACCGACAACGCCCGCTTCCGCGCCAACCTCAAGCACGAGCGGGAGGTACTGGAGTCGGCGGTGGCCAAGCTCGACACCGCCCACCCCGAACCCACCGGGAACGACATCATCCTCGTGCACCTCTGGTGGACGAGCCAACGCTGACCCCTCGCCGGGGCGTGCCGGGCACCCAAGCCGCGAAGCGGGTCAGGCTGCAGGCCGTTCGTGCAGGAAGACGTCCACGCTGAAGTTGGTGTCGTCGGGCACCAGGGTCGATGCGTAGGTCGCGAACACCACCTGGCGGCCGTCGACGCTGATGCCGAGGTCCCACTCGATGATCTCGTCGCCCTGCGTACCATCCGACGCGACCGACACTCGGGTGGTGGTACCGGTCGACCGGTCGTGCAGGAACACGTCGCTGGTGTCGTTGGTGTCGTCCGGCACCAGGTTGGCCGCATAGGACCCGAACGCGACGAAGCGGCCGTCGCCGCTGATCACCGACACGAACGAGAGGCCGTCGGTCTCGGTGCCGTCCGACGCCACCGAGACCCGGGTGGTCGCACCGGTCGACCGATCGTGCACGAATGCATCGCGGGTGCGATTGGTGTCGCCCGGCACCAGGTCGGTCGAGTCCGACACGAACGTGACGAACCGCCCGTCCGCACTGATGTCGGGAGCCCACACGTAGCTCCCGCCGGCCTGGATACCGCCGGACGCAACCGACACCCGGGTGGTGGCACCGGTCGACCGGTCGTGGACGAACACGTCTCCAGCGCCATTGGTGTCACCAGGCACCAGGTCGGTCGAGTGCGACCCGAACGCAATGTGGCGCCCATCGGCACTGATGGTGGGGTTGAACCCGCCCCCGTCGGCTTGGGCGCCGTCCGACGCGACCGACACCCTGGACGTGACACCGGTGGCCCGGTCGTGCACGAACACGTCGGTGGCGCCGTTGGTGTCACCCGCCACCAGGTTCGGAGCGCCCGAGTCGAACGTGACGAAGCGGCCGTCGGCGCTGATGGCCGGCCTTGCCGAGTAGCCATCTGCTTGCGCGCCGCCGGATGCGACGGACGCCCGCGAGGTCACACCGGTCGAGCGATCGTGTACGAACACGTCGAAGGACCCGTTGGTGTCGCCGGCCACCAGGTTCGACGCGCCCGACCAGAAGGCCACGAACCGACCGTCGGCGCTGAGCGCCGGGTCCAACGACCAGAGGTCGGCCTCGGTGCCGTCGGACGCGACCGACACCCGCGAGGTGACACCGGTCGCCCGGTCGTGGACGAACACGTCATCGGTGTGGTTGGCGTCCCCGACCACCACGTCCGATGCGTGGGACGCGAACGCGACGACGGTTCCATCGGCGCTGATCGCCGGATCCTGGGCGTCGCCGTCCGAGATCTCGGCACCGCCAACGCCGAGCGACACCCGGGTGGTGGTACCCAGCACCGGCGGGGACACGTGGGGCTCTCCGGTGGAGATGTCGATGGTCCCGACCGCGACGGTCCCTGCGGACACGGCGAAGTCGGTCGCCGTCGTGCGGCCGACGAAGACCGACGGCCAGGTCTCGGACGGGTCGGCGAGCAGCACCCGGTAGGAACCGGCCGCGGTGACGGGGAGGACGAACGCACCGTCTGCACCGGTCTCGGTCGCGCCGACCGACTGCCCGTCGGACACCCGCACCAGGACCGCCGCCACCCCGGCCAACGGCTCTCCGGCATCGTCGACCACGCCGCCGGTGAGCTCACCGACCTCATCGACGGACACGTCGAGCACCGTCGCCGCCCCCGCGGACAACGCCATGCTCTGCGCCTGGGCCCACGAGCCGGCGTCCGGCCACCACCGGTCACCGATGCGAACGCGGTAGGTGCCGTCGGCCAGGGTCGACGCCCGCAGCTCCCACCCACCCGAGACGTTGGTCGTGGCGGCCGTCACCAGGACTTCGGCGTCGTCCGCGTAGATCTGCACCGCCATGGCCCCCACACCCGTCCCCGATGGCGCGGCCGTGACCGTGCCCGACACCACCACGGGCGTGGCGTCGCACCCGGCCAGCAACCCGATGACGATCGCCACCACCAGCGACGACCCGAGCCGCACGCCCTGCCGACGACCCCCGCGCCCGACGACCACGAGATCCCTCCCTGCGAGATGACCAGGGGCGGCCATCTGCGACCCACCACGCTACCCCCACCGCTGGTCACGCCACGTGGCGTGATCGTCACCGCACCGCGCCGGCCGGCACCCAGGCAGCGAAGCGGTCGGCGTGCTTGGCGGCCAGCGGACCGACGATGGCGCTCAGCAGCACGTAGGCCGCCGCCAGGGTCCCCAGGTCCGACCCGTCGGCCAGGCCCACCCCCAGCGACGCGATCACGATCGAGAACTCGCCCCGTGCCACCAGCACGGTGCCGGCCCGCAGCCGTCCGCGGGTGGCAGCCCCCGCCCGCCCGGCCACCACCCAGCCGGTGGCCACCTTGGCCAGACCCGACACCACCAACAGGGCCGCCGCCGGCAGCAGTGCGGCGGGCAGGTCCTCGGTGGGGATCTGGAACGCGAAGAACAAGAAGAACAGCGCGGCGAAGAGGTCACGTAGGGGTTCGATGAGGCCGCTGGCCCGTTCCTGCGCCGTGCCCGACAACGCCAGCCCCACCACGAACGCCCCGACGGCCGCGGAGATCTGCAAGCGCTGCGCCAACCCACCCACGAGCAGGGTGAGTCCGAAGACGGCGAGCAG
>DAIMFV010000123.1:3931-7179 GCA_036724365.1 Acidimicrobiales bacterium
CCTCGACCAGCAATGGTCCTTCCCAATCAGCCTGGGCCAGGCGGTCGCTCACGTGGTGCCCCCACCGCATGGCGCCCCACAGCACCACCACCACCGCAGCGAGGGCGACGACCACCGAGGTGACCGTGGACGCGGCGCTGCCCCCGACCACCAGGGCGGCCACCACCGGCAGGTAGACGGCCATGGCCAGGTCTTCGATCACCAGCAGGTTCAGCACCGACGGCGTCTCGCGATAGCCGAGACGGCCCAGGTCGGTGAGCACCTTGGAGATCACGCCCGACGAGCTGATCCAGGTGACCCCACCGAGCAGGATCGCCGCCGGCAGCTCCCACCCGAGGAGCAGCCCGGCCACGAACCCGGGGGTGAAGTTCAGCCCGGCGTCGACCGCGCCCGGCACCAGCCCGGTGCGGAGCCCGACCTTCAGCTCGTCGGAGGTGTACTCCAGGCCGAGCATCAACAACAGGAGGAGGACCCCGATCTCGGCTGCGAACGAGATGAGGTCCTCGGGGAGCTCCAACGACAGGGGTCCACCCTCGCCCAGGGCCAGGCCGGCCAGCAGGTAGAGCGGCACGGCGGTGATGCCCAGGTGGTGGGCGAGCCGGGCCAGCGCCGACAGCACCAGCGCCACCAGGCCGACCGAGACGAAGTCGTTGGCGAGGTCGTGGCCGACCGCCCCCAGGATCACGCGGCGAGGATCCCGCGCACCACCTCGAGGCCCTCGAGCGTGCCCACCGCCACCGCCAGGTCGCCGGCCGCGAACTCGAACTCCGGTGCCGGCGCCGGGAAGGTGTCCGAGCCTCGGATCACGGCCACGATCGACACCCCGGTGCGGGTGCGGATCATCCCGTCGGCGATGGTGCGGCCCACGAAGCCCGACCCCTCGACCACCGGGAGCCAGTCGATCGCCAGACCCTCGATCTCCTGTTGCACGGCATCGGTGACCTCGCTCACCCGGCTGGCGCCGAGCAGCTCGCTCAGCGTGCGCGTGTCGTCGATGCTCAGGCGCATCACCGTGGAGCACACGTCGGGATCGCCGGCGTCGTACACCACCACCTCACGACGTCCCCCGCGGTGCACGATGACGCCCACCCGCTCGTCGGCCTCGGTGGTGAACTCGTAGCGCACCCCCACGCCGGGGAGCGGCGTCTCGGTCACATCGGCCACGTGGCCTCCCTCCTCGGTCGGCGGGCCGGCGACGGCCCGTCCCCGCCATGCTCGCGCACCCGCCCCGCTCTGAAGCGCCTGGCATTCGCCGACGCCCCGGCGCCCGCGGGCGACTGCGGAGTCGACAAGGGCGTCGGTGTCAGCGGTCCGGAAACAGCTCCTGGACCATGAACTGCGCCTTCGGCGGCAGGCGACCCGCGCCCATGACGCTGGACGCGATGTCGAGGACCTCTGCGGCCGTCGTGACACCACACGCTCTGGCCAGGAGCTCGATGTCGTCGGCGTCGCGGTCGACCCGTGACGCGGCGACCTTGAGGGCGAGCAGGTATTGGGGAGACGGCACCGACACCGAGAGGCCGTGGAGATCGAGCACCTCTCTGGGAGCCTCGTCGGGGCCGGGAAGCAAGCCCTTCACCCCATCGTTCAGCCAGTCCGGCTTCAACCCGTGCCGCTCGGCGACTACCCGGGCTGCGTCGTAGACCACCGTCTTCGGCTCGAACACCGCATCGACATCGCTGGTGAGACGCCGAGCGCTGTAGGCCAGGGCCATCGCCGCTCCGCCGACGACGAACAGCTCCCCACGGACGCCGGCCGCGGCCAGCTCCTCACCCAGCTCGGCCAGCAGCACGATGAGCTGATCGCGATCGAGCTCGATCGGCGACTGCGGACCGCTCGGGTCGCGCGTCACACCGACTCCAGGGAATCTCGTTCGATCAGGACGCCGCGGTTCTTGAACGCCACGGGTGACCGGGCCAGGGCGTTGGCGAAGAAGGCATCGGACCCCGGGTGCCAGAAGTGATCGAGGCGCCGTCCGTTCGCCCAGTCGGGGACCGCTGTCCCGCGTTGGAGGGCGAGGTGGGCCACGGCTGCAGCGACGATCGCGTCCACGATCGGCCGGCCCGACGATCCCGGATCATCTGACGTCACCTCACCGTCGGTCAGCCAGTGCGCGACGATTCGCACGTAGGAGGTCTCCGGGCTGTTCACCAGAGCATCGACGAGCTGGACGGCGGTGTACACGACCCCGCCAGTGTGCCTGATCCGGTCCCGGGGAGACCCGGATCCGCTGGCCCTCAGTAGTCGTAGGCGTGGTTGCTGGCGTAGAGGGACTTGGCATCTTCGGCTGCTGCTACGGCCAGTTGGACCTCGGGATGGGTGAGGTCGAGGACCTTGAGCTTGCCGTTGATCTCGGCGACGGCTTCGATGCGGCGGTAGTGCTGGCCGTGGGTGGCGGCGTAGGCGGCCAGGCCCTTGAGCTTGGGGAGCGAGTCGGCGTAGTGGTGGCCGTGGGGGTCCACCAGGTCCACGGCCACGGCGCCCTGGGCATCGAGGCCGAAGAAGATGAAGTCGGGGCGCACGGTGCGGTAGCCGGAGCCGTCCTGGTAGGCGATGGCCAGCGAGTCGGTGGTGGACTGTGACGGGTTGCGGTACCAGCCGGCGAAGCCGGGTCGGGCCGTTTCGGCGGCGAGGACGGCCTGTTCCCAGGTGTTGAGGTCGGCTGGGAACTCGCCGTGCTCGTCGACCATGAGGTGACCCTGGTAGCGGGGCAGCGGCTGGGCCTGGTCGCCGGTCAGCTCGGTGGTGGGGGCCATCCACGCTTCGGGCTTGGCGATCTCGACGTCTTGGGGGTCGGTGCTGGTGGCGATGATCTGGCGGTAGACGTCCTGGCGGTCGTCGTTGAGCGACTTGCGGGCCACCCGGGTGTCGGTGAGCCACGTGCGGGCCAGCTTGTCGGCCTCGACCTCGAGCACGTCTTGGACCTCGGGCACCAGGCCCAGGGCGGCGATGTCGATGTGCGCCTCGATCAGCGCGTCCTCTATGTCGTCGGCGTCGGGGTTCTTGTCGGCCAGGTGCTCGGCGTAGCTGGTGGCGATGGCGGGGCTCAACAGGCGGGCGGCGCGCCGGTAGGCGTCGTCGATCACCCGCAGGTCGGCCTCGGCCACGAAGTCCTCGAAGGTGGAAGCTGCCCCGTTCAGGCTGGCCACCACGGTCTTGCCCTCCACGGTGAGCACGTCGTGGCGGGCGGCGGTGATCTCGGCCTGGCGGCGGACCTGGAAGGCGTCGAGCACCAGGTGCATCTCGGC
>DAIMFV010000123.1:7189-10005 GCA_036724365.1 Acidimicrobiales bacterium
CACGAGCTTCAGTCCGTGCACGGCGTTCAGCACGAACGCGATCTCCTGCACCAGGCGGTCGTTCGCCATCTCGGGCGCTGCCTTGCGCAGCAGGGCGGCCGCGTCGGGCACCAGCTTGTCGAACGCGAGCGCGTGGGCCAGTTCGGTGAGGCGCTTGACCGGCCGGGCCGAGCGTTGCGGCAGGGTCTGGGACGGCAGGGACAACAACTTGTCCCACACTGCGTCGGGCACCGCCGGGTCCGGGGTGACGGTGACCGGGTCGATCAGCACCCGGGCGATCTTGGGGGTGTCCTCGCCGGCCTTGGCGCCGGTGAGCATGGCGACCACGTCGTTGACGGCCTGGGTGTTGAAGAACGGCAGGATGCAGTCCACGGCGTTGAGCCGGTCCCGCCCCGGGATCCGCCGGGCCTTGGGGGTGCGCACCAGGCGACCCAGGAGCTGGGTGATGTGGGTCTTGTCCGTCGCCGGCCGGAACGACACCATCACCTCGGCCCGGGGGCAGTCCCACCCGGTGGAGATGGCGTCCTTGGCCACCAGCACCCGACACCACGTGGCGTCCTGGACCCGTTCGGGCTCGATGTAGGGGATGCGGTACGGGCCGAACTCCATGGTGGTGTGGTCACCGAACACGTGGGCCACGTGGTCGGCGGTTAGCGCCGGGTACTCCTCGAAGACGGTGGACAACGCGTCGGCGATCTCGTCGTGATCGGGGGTGTTGGGCACCTGGAACACCAACAACGGGTGCACCGCCTCGATCTCCTGCTCGGCGGTGTAGGCGTCCCACTCGGCGGTGACCGCCGCCAACTTCGCGGCCGCTCGACGCATCAGGACGGTGTCGAACTGGCCGACCTCGGCGGGTACTTCGAGGGCGACGGTGTCCTTCAACAGGCCCGACTCCTGCACCTTGGCCGTGTCCACCACCACGTCGGTGGGACGGATCCGGCCTGACTGCTGGCCGATGGCCGCGGTGAACCGGTCGATGGTGGCCGAGATCCCCCACACGATCGGCAACGGCTCCACCGCCCCCTTGCCGTCCAGCAGACGCCGCACGATCGTGGACTTGGCGGTGGCCTGCGCCTTGGTGGTGCCCATGCCCCGGTGGGCCTCGTCCAACACCAGGTAGAGCGTGCGCTCAGGATGCTCGATGGTGTTCTGGATCGTGTCCCAGATGGTGAAGTCCCGCCCGTCGGGGCGGATCTCGGGCAACGGGTACACCCCGTCCTTCTCCAGGTCACCCGCCGCGTCGTGACCGCGGGTGAGCAGCGAGTTCCTGCCCAGCTTCTGGGTGTTCAGGAAGTACACCTTGCCCGGGGCGAACGTCTCCTGGTTGAACGACGACTCCACCACCACCAGGTCCGACCAGGCGATCCGATCGGCGCACTGCTGGAGCCGGTAGCGGCTCTGGGCGTTGAGCGACGGATCGTCGGACAGCCAGATCACCACCGCCCCCGGATCGGGCTCCGCCTTGTAGTCGTCGTTGCCGTGGAACAACGCCTCGATCACCGCCCCGGCGATCACCGTCTTGCCCGCTGCCGTGGGCGCCGACAGCGCGAACGCCGAGCGGTCCTTGTCGGCGTGCCACCACGTCCGGCACTTGCGCAGGTTGGCGAGCACCTCCGCCACCGCGTCGTCCTGGTAGTTCTTCAGCCGGAACTTCATCGATTCACGCCCCGCCCACGAACCGGAAGTTGGTCAGGTACGACTCGTACAGCCGCACCGACTCCACCCCGTCGGGCAGCAGCCGGGCCACGGCCTGGAACCGCCGGTCGTCATCGGTCACCACGAACACCACCCGCAGCCCCTCCGCCGCCGCGACGGCGTCGAGGAACGGCTCGGTGCCGTCCAGGTCGAACAACACCCCGTAGGTGTCGGCCACGTCCCAGCCGGCGTCGGCCACCACCTCGATCCGGCGACCGGCCGACCCGGCCCGCATCCACAGCAACGGCGCGATCCGCTCGAACGCCCGGTTGTGCCCGATCGCCACCGGCGACTCGTAGGTCAACGTGAAGAACGCCGCGTTCTCCTCGAACCCCTCCGCCATGGGGAACTCATCGGTGAACTTGTAGTCGCCCTTGATCGGCTCCCCCGCCGGCGTCTCCCCTGTAATCGCGGCCCGGATTCGCGGCTTGGTGATGAAGTCACAGATCCCGTGCTCCTCCCACCCCGCATCCCCCGGCCGCAACCCCGCCGCCCTCAGCGTGCGCTGCTCGTCGGCCGACACCTCGTTGTTCGTCACCGAGATGCACTGCCGCCGCCCCCCGTCCTGCCGGTTCAACCGCATCACCGCATGGGCGGTGGTGCCCGAGCCGGAGAAGAAGTCGAGCACGACGGCGTGAGGCTTCCCTACAACGGCGACTCGCAATGAATCCTCGACCGCGTAGAGGGATTTCGGGAACGGGAAGCCTCTCGTCAGAAGCGCCTTGAGCACACCCGTCCCGTAGTCGCGCGCAAAGTGACTTCGCATCCGCCACACCGCCGCTGGGGGCACGGTTCCGGCCTGGAATCCCTCGGCCGCCGCCAGCTCCAGTGCCCCTCCAGCGGTCCGGCCCACCGCCTCCAGTTCGCCAGCCTCGATCCGCTTCAGAGTCCCGGGTTGAAGATATGTGATGGAGCGGAGCCCAGTGATCAGGTCGCGCTTACCGAGACGAGCAGTCCCGGCCTCAAGCCGGGCCCTCATCTGGTCACCACTGAATCGCCAGGTTTGCTCCGTCCCGTCCGTGTGTAGCGGCCACAGCGCGACGGTCCCTGGCGGCGGCTCGTGCTCAGCTATGGACTGATCAGCGACTCTTTCGGGTATCGGTGGGTGGCGGTGGTGT
>DAIMFV010000124.1:0-2579 GCA_036724365.1 Acidimicrobiales bacterium
CGGCGTTGAGCGACACGTCGGGCACGGTCTTGCCGAAGGCGATGTGGAACCCGATCAGTTCCTCCACCGGCGCCGGGCTCAGGCCGCAGGACGCGGCGAAGGCGGCCGACGACGGCAGGGCGAAGCGGGTGGGGTAGAGCGCGCCGTACAGGGCGCGGTCCCCCTCGGTGACGGTGCGCGGGGTGGCGTGCTCGATCACCTGGCCCACCGTGAAGTCCTCGAAGAAGTTGCCGGGGTTGGTCTTGCTCACGGTGGCCTCCGTCGGCGTGGCGCGTGGTCCGGAAGGGTCCGGTCGGTCGTCGGGGAACCCTACAAAGGCCGCCCCCGCCGACCCCAACGGCCACACACCCGTTGCGCGTCCGCCCGCATGGGCCGGTGTCCGGCCGGGTAGGTTCGGGCGACCATGACGTCGCCGGAGGTCCGCCCGACGCCGCCCGAGCCCCGTGCAGGTCGGGGGTTCCGGGCGCCGATGCGTCTGCGGACCATGGCCGCCTTCGGGGTCATCGCCTTCGGGGTGTCCACCCTGGTGGCGCTGGTGTGCTTCCTCGTGACCCGCGGCACCCTCGTGGCCCAGCGCGAGGAGGCGGCCGAGCGGCAGGCGTTCCTCAACGCCCGGGCGGTGCGCACCGCGCTGCGCACCGAGGACCCCGCGCCGCTCGACGCCCTGGCGCGGGTTCAGACCAGTCCGGGGGGAGCCGGCCTCCTGCAGATCGAGGGTCAGTGGTTCGGCAGCGCGGTGGGGGCGAGCGGCGACGACGTGCCCGATGCGCTGTTGGCAGAGGCGGCCGCCGGCTCCGCCGCCCGCCAGCGGGTGGAGCGCAGCGGCGTGCCCACGGTCGCCGTGGCCACACCGATCGTGGAGGACGAGGCGGTCTACGTGGAACTGGTGCCCATGGGTGACGTCGCCGGCACGCTCAGCCGCCTCCGCCAGGCGCTGGCGTTGGCCGTCGTGGCCGCCACCGCACTGGGGATCCTCGCCGGGCGAGCGGCCAGTGGGCGCCTGCTTCGCCCGGTCGGCCGCATGGCGGCTGCGGCCAACGCGATCCGGGGCGGCGCCCTCGACCAGCGGTTGGCGGCCGACGGTGATGCCGACCTGGAACCGCTCGTCGACTCGTTCAACGGCATGGTCGACGAACTGCAGACCCGCATTGATCGCGAAGCGCGCTTCGCCTCCGATGTGAGCCATGAGATGCGGTCGCCTCTGGCCACCATGGCCGCGGCCCTGTCGGTCACCCGTCGCCGGGTCAACGACCGGGCCGGACTCGACGCCCTCGACGTGCTGGAGGGCGAGGTCGACCGCTTCAGCGAACTGGTGGCCGACCTGCTCGAGATCTCGCGGGCCGAGGCGGGCGTGGCCGAGGTGCACGTCGAGGTGGTCGACCCGATCGTGTTCGTCGAGCGGGTGCTCGCCTCCACCGATCACGGTCACGTGCGACTGGAGGTCGACTGCGCGCCCGATGCCCGGGTGGCGCTCGACAAGCGCCGCATCGGTCAGGCGCTCACCAACCTCCTGGAGAACGCCGACAACTACGCCGGGGGCGCCACGGTGGTCCGGGTGGGTGACACGCCCGACGAGGTGCTGATCTCGGTGGAAGACGCCGGTCCCGGCATCCCCGACCACCAGCGCAGCTACGTGTTCGAGCGGTTCGCCCGGGGCGACACGGTCGACGCGCCCGGCACCGGGCTCGGCCTGGCGCTGGTGCAGGAGCACGTGCGGCTCCACGGCGGCACGGTGTCGGTCGGCGACGCGCCGGGCGGCGGCGCGTGCTTCACCATCCGGCTCCCGAGGGCCGAGCCGTGAGCCGTGCGGTGAGCCGAGCCCGGAACCGTTCCATGCAGCGTCGGGCCACCGCAGGCGTCGCCGGGGCTGCGGGCCTCCTGGTCCTGGGAGTGCTGGCGGGCTGTGGGGTGGGGCCCGAGGACGGTGCCACCCGGCTCCCCGATGCCGAGGTCCCGTTCGACCTGCTGGTCCGCTCGGAGACCACGGTCCCCGCACCGGACCCGGCCGCCGAGGTGGCGGCGCTGTACTTCGTGGATGGCGACCGGCTGGAACCGGTCTTCCGCGAGGTCGCCGAGGACGCGAGCCCCGAGGACGTGCTGCTCGCGTTGGCCGATGGGCCCACCAGCGCCGAGGCCCGTCGCGGCCTCACGTCGGCGGTGCCGGAGGCGACGTCGATCGTCGGGGTCACGGTCTCCCGTGGGGTCGCCACCGTGGACCTGGCGCCGTCCACCTCAGAGGTCCGGGGAGACGACCAACCGCTCTCGGTGGCCCAGGTCGTGTTCACGCTCACGGCCCGACCGGGCATCGGGCGCGTGGCGTTCACCATCGACGGCGAGGTCATCGACGTACCCGACGGCAGCGGCGCCCTCACCGGTGACGCAGTGGCCCGGGAGGACTACGCCGCGGTCGCGCCGCCCGGCTCCTGACGGGCCCGTGATCCACGGCGACGGTCGGCCGGTCGGCCGGTCGGCCGGTCAGAGGGGCGGGTCCTGGCCGGGCCGGGGTCGGCGTGGCACCGCGATGCGTTGCAGGTCGGCGGCCTGGACCACGTCGGGGTGGTGGCGTCGGGCTTCGGTGG
>DAIMFV010000124.1:2589-9894 GCA_036724365.1 Acidimicrobiales bacterium
GAAGGCGTCGGTCTCGCCGTAGCGACCCGAGAAGTGGGTGAGCACCAGTCGGCCCGCGCCGGCGGTGGCGGCCAGGGCGCCCGCCTCGCCGGCCGTCAGGTGGCCGTACTCGTGGGCGCGGTGGGCGTCGACGTCGAGGAAGGTCGACTCGCACACCAGCAGGTCGGCATCGCGGGCCAGGGCCACGGCGCCCGGGCACCATCGCGTGTCGAACACGAAGGCCACCACGTTGGCGGGGCCGGTGTCGGTGACCTCGGCCAGCCGGATCGTGCGGCCGCCCACGGTGACCTCGCCGTGGGTGATCAAGTGGCCGACGTCGGAGCCGGCGACGCCGATCTCGCGCAGCCGGTCGGGGCGCAGGTGGGTGGCCTCTGGGCTCTCCACCCGCCAGCCCACCGAGTCGGTCGAGTGCTCCAGTGGTTCGGCGAGCAGCCGGAAGCGGGGTCGATCCACCACCACGGCCGGAGCCGTGACCGGATCGAGGCGCAGGTCGGCGTCGTTGTCGATGATGGCGGAGTCGAGCAGCCGTTCGATCTGGTGGGTGCCGCTGGCCGGGTAGTGGAGGGAGACGGGCTGGCGCATCGGCAGCTGGGACAGCAGGGCCACCACCCCGGGCAGGCCGAGGCAGTGGTCGCCGTGGAGGTGGGTGATGCAGATCCGGGTGATGCGCGTGGGCCGCACGCCGGCGATCAGCAGCTGGCGCTGGGTGCCCTCGCCGGGGTCGACCAGGATCGCCTCGTCGTCCCACAGCAGCACGTAGCCGCTGTGGTTGCGCAGCCGGGTGGGCTGCTGGCTGGCGGTGCCCAGCACCACGAGCTCACGGTTCGACACCCCGCCATCATCGTGGATGGCGCGTCCCGGTGTCGGGGCCCGGATCAGAAGGGCACGACCGTGGCCAGGAGGCCTTCCCCCGGGACCCGCCCCGAGAGCGTGCGGCAGAAGGCCACGGCGTCGAGCGTGATGGTGGAGGGCGTGTCGGTGCCGCCGTCTCCCACCTCCGGCGCGGGGGACCGGAAGGTGCCGCCGGCCGGGCCGGTGAGCTCCAGGGCGAACGGCTGGCCGTGGCGCCGGGCCCACTCGGCCACCACGTCGGCCACGATCCGTCCGTCGTGGTCGGCGGTGAGCACCGGCTCCCGCCCGGTGGCCCGCGTGGTGTCGATGCGGTGCATCCAGGCGTCACGCAGGTAGATCAGGTCGATCAGGTAGCCGAGCGACCACCGCTCCACCACCGGACCGTCCACCGGGATCGGAACCCGTCGGAGGAGCGCGGGCATCCGGCGCCGCCCCCGACCGGCCCGGGGGGCGACCGCCTCGAGCCGGGCCACCAGGTCGGCGGGGCCGAGGTGTTCCCGCTCGCGGACCTGCACGGCGGACAACGCCGCCTCCAGCGGGCCACCGTCGGTCTTGCGGAGCCGTCGGGCCGCGAGCATCTGGTGGGCGTTCTCCCGCATGGAGGCCCCGGCCTCGCACGCGCCGAGGACGTGCAGGTACAACTGGCGGACGTCCCATGCCGGGCAGTCGGTCCGGGCGGTCCAGTCGGCGGCGTCGAGCCCTCGGAGCAGGTCGACGGTGGTCTGCAGCTCGTGGGCGAGCAGGTCCATGGCCTCGTGGTGGCCGATGGCGGGGATGGTGCTGCTGTCGGTGGGTGCGGTCGTGGTCACGGTCATGGCTCCTCGTGGATGGTGGGTTCGAGCTCCCGGAGGAGCATGGAGACGGCGCGGTCCACCAGGCGTTCCCAGCGGTCGCCACCGGGATCGTTGGACAGCTGCTGGTCGGTGAGACCGGTGAGTACCGCCGTCCAGAGGTCGAGGTCGGCGGGTTCGGTCACCCCGAAGCGGGCGAGCTGGGTGGCCATCCGGGCGTAGGCCTGCTGGGCCACCTCCCAGGCGTGGTCGGAGGGCACGAAGTCCGGGATGGTGCGCTGGAACAGCAGTTGGTAGCGGACGGGGTCCGAGGTGCAGAAGGTGAAGAAGCGGTGCGAACCGATCCGGGCGGCGGTGGGCAGGTCGGCCACCCGGTCGAGGTCGGCGTCGTCCAGGTGCTCGATGAAGGCCTGGTAGCCCTCCACGAACATGGCGTCGTAGATCTCGTGCTTCGACGCGAAGTAGCCGTACAGGGACGGGGCCCGGAGTCCCACCCGGCCGGCCAGGTCGCGCAGGGCCAGGCCGGCCAGCCCGTGCTGGCGAACCAGCTCCCAGGCCGCGGCCACGATCTCGGCGCGCGTCTCCTGGCGGCGACGGGCACGGCGGTCGACGGGGGCGGGCGGCTCGCTCACGGCTTCTGCCGAACACTGTTCGGAGATTCGAACATGGTTCGCATGGTGCGGGACGCGGCGCCGCCCGTCAAGGGGCGGAGGTGCGTCCGTGGTGGGTCAGCAGCTGGGCAGCGGCTGATCAGCGGCTGATCAGCGGTAGCCCTGGGCGATGTGCTCCAGCCACCAGGCCGGCGCCGCGTCGGTGAGGGTGGCGAGGTCGAAGTAGTCCCACCAGCGGTCGATCTTGCCGTCGGTGAGGTGCATCACCGAGGTGAACGGCAGCGTGACCGACACGCCGGGCTCCCACGTCCAGGTCTCGGCGTGCTCGGTGACCACGGTGCCGCCCGAGGCCACCACCGGACCGTCGTGGAGCGCGTAGTCGTGCAGCGGCGCGAGGCCGAGGCGGAGCCGGGCCGCGGTCTCGGCGGGGCCGATGGCGCCCGGGTCGATCTCCTTCACGGCCACGTCGACGTAGTGGCCGTCGTCGGCCATGAGGGCGCCGACGGCCTCGAAGTCGCGGCGGGCCAGCGCGGCCCACAGCTCCCGCACCACGGCGGCATCGGCGGCGTCCCCTCCCTCGACGGGTGCCGCGGGCACGGGCTCCGCGGCGCCAAGCTCCGCGGTCGCGGGCACCACGGGCACGGGTTCGACCGGCAGTGGGACGGGGATGGCTCGGGCCACGGGCCCGCCCCCGCGCTCCACGTCGACCGACTCGCCGGCGGTGGGCACCCACGCCTCCCAGCCCAGCTCGGTGGTGATGCGGTGGCGCAGGGTGTCGGCGGCACTGGCTTCGCCGTGCACCACGCTCACCATCGACGGGGCCGACGGCGACGATGCCAGCCAGGCCATGAGCCCGTCGGCGTCGGCGTGGGCCGACACGCTGTCGAGCGACACCACGTCGGCGCGGATCGGGATGGTCTGGCCGTAGATCCGCAGGCTGGTGGCGCCCTGCTGGAGCTGCTGGCCACGGGTGCCGGCGGCCTGGAAGCCGGCCAGCAGGATCGTGCTGCGGTGGTCGCGGCCCACCTGCATCAGGTGGTGCAGGACCCGGCCGCCCGTGAGCATGCCGCTGGCCGACAGCACGACCATCGGGCCGCTGCGTGCCGTGAGCTCCATGGACTCCTGCACGGTGCGCACGAGCGTCACCGCCCGGGACATGGCGTCGAGCTGCGGCTGCTCCAGGCGGTGGTCCTCGGGTGAGGAGAGGAAGAGCTGGGTGGCGTCGATGGCCATGGGGCTGTTCAGGAACACCGGGATGTCGGGGATCCGCCCGGCGGCCCGCAGCGTGGTGATCAGGTGGATCATGAGCTGGGCCCGGCCCACGGCGAAGACGGGGATGAGCACGATGCCGCCCCGCTTGGCGGTGCGGGTGATCACCTCGGTCAGCACGTCGGCAGGGTCTTCGTCGGGGTGGTCGCGGTCGCCGTAGGTGGACTCGATCACGATGTGGTCGGCTGCCTGCGGGGGTGCGGGGGGCCGCATGATCTGGTCGTCGCTGCGGCCCAGGTCGCCGCTGAACAGGACCGAGCGCTGGCCGTCGTCGAGGCGGACCGACGCCGCCCCCAGGATGTGGCCGGCTCGACTGAAGCGGCCCTGGACGCCGGGGGCCACCTCGAACGGCTCGTCGAAGGGGGGGGGGTGGAGGAGGTCGAGGGCCCGCTCGGCGTCTTCACCGGTGAAGAGCGGCAGGGCCGGGTCGTGACGGGTGGAGCGGTGCTTGTTGGCGTACCGGGCATCCTCCTCCTGGAGGTGGGCGGTGTCGGGCAGCAGGATCCCGGCCAGGGCGGCGGACGAGTGGGTGCACCAGATGCGGCCGCCGAAGCCGTCGCGCACCAGGCCGGGCAGGTAGCCGCCGTGGTCCACGTGGGCGTGGGTCAGCACCACGGCGTCGATCGAGGCCGGGTCCACCGGGAACTTCTCCCAGTTCAAGAGGCGCAGGCGCTTCACCCCCTGAAAGAGGCCGCAGTCCACCAGCACCCGGGCGTGGTCGGTCTCCACGATGAACCGGGAGCCGGTGACCGTCTCGGCCGCGCCCCAGAACGTGATCTTCATACCGGCTCTCCCGATGGCTTGCGTGCGTGCACCACGCTGCGGATCATGCCCGACGGAGCGGGGGGTCGCCGACCGGCCGCCGGGCCGGGGCGGCTCGGATCACCTCCGGGGTCAACGGGCCACGCCGGCGAGGACGGGGTCGTCCTCGGCGATCTCCACCACGTCGACGGTGACCTCGAGCGCCTGGCGCTCGCTCTCGGTGAAGATCACGCCCTTCAGCGGCGGCACGTCGCTGTAGTCGCGGCCCCAGGCCACGGTCACGTAGCGCTCGTTGGCGAACTGGTCGTTGGTGGGATCCAGGTCGATCCACCCCACCTGCGGCACGAACACCGACACCCAGGCGTGGGACACGTCGGCCCCCACCAGGCGGGCCCGACCCGGAGGCGGCAGCGTCTCCAGGTAGCCGCTCACGTAGCGGGTGGCCAGCCCCAGCCCCCGCAACCCGGCGATGGTGAGGTGGGCGAAGTCCTGGCACACCCCGGCCCGGCGGGCGAGGACCTCGTCGACGGGGGTGGAGACGGTGGTGGCGCCGGGTGCGAACTCGAACGTGCGGTAGAGCCGCCCGGCCAGGTCGGTCAGGGCGTCGACGAGGGGCCGTCCGGGCTGGAACGACGGCGCCGCGAACCCGGTGGCCGCGGCCGAGGAGGGGACGATGGTGGAGTCCAGGGTGTACTGGCGGGCCTCGATGGCGTCGGCCGAGGTGTCGGTGGCGAGCAGGTCCCGGGCCCGCTCCCACGGCAGGTCGTCGACCGCCTCGGTCAGGTCGCGGCGCTTGATGTCGACGAGGCTGGTGGAGGTGACGGTCAGGCGGGTGTGGGGTTGCAGCACGGTGAAGTGCGTGGCCCGGTTGCCGAAGAAGTCGCGCCGCTCGCGCAGGTGCTCGGGCAGCGGGTCGATGACCACCGTGGACTGGTAGGTCTGCTGGCACGGGGTGTCACGCGGTTGGAGGTGGGCCTCGCCGTAGCTGGCCGACACCTCGCTGTCGTAGGCGTACACGGTCTGGTGGACCACCCGGTAGGTCACGCCCGGACCATCCGGCCCTGGGGTCCCGCCGACGGGTGGCGGCTCACCACCGCCCGCTGGGGGAGCTGGCGGGTGAAGTGGACCAGGTCGAGCTCCTCGGCCACCCGGCTGAGCAGGTGGGTGCAGCGCTCCAGGTGGTGGCGCAGGGCGGTGAGCTGGCCGTTGTCGTCCACCCGGGCCAGCGCGTTCGTGTCCACCAGGTGGGCCAGCGGGGCGAGGTCGGCCAGCAGGGCGTCGAGGGTGGCCCGGTCGTGGTCGCGTTCGCTGTCGTCGGGGATGGCGGCGGCCGCGGCCAGCAGCCGGTCGACCTGGAACACGAGCGACCGGGGGTTGCCGGTGTCGAGCAGCAGGAGGTCGAGCGCGGTCTCGATCTGGGCCCGCGACCGGTACCGCCGGCGGTAGGTGATGATGCTCTCGCAC
The DNA here is from genome assembly GCA_036724365.1 of Acidimicrobiales bacterium. GTDB lineage: Bacteria > Actinomycetota > Acidimicrobiia > Acidimicrobiales > Iamiaceae > Aquihabitans. The sequence goes on from DAIMFV010000124.1 coordinate 8,339, forward strand.
GCGGTGAGCGCGGACTCCAGGACCAGGCTGTCGGTGGCGGCGTCGCGGCGTTCGGTGACGGTGGCGTGGAGCAGGCCGCACAGCTGCAGGGCCCGCTCGATGCGGCGTCCCGCCTCCATGAACTGCCAGCCGTCGTCTCGCACCATGGACTCGGCGGACAGGCCCGACAGGGCGAGCATGGCCTGGAGCACCCGACCGAGCGCCCCGGTGACCGCGGTGGGCAGGGCGGTGTGGTCCACCTCGGCCAGGTCCTGGTCGAGGTGGCCGATCACCAGCCAGGTGTCGTTGGAGAGCTGGTCGCGCACCTCGGCGGCGGCGTCGAGCAGGTGCCGCACCGAGTGGGCCACCGTGCCGGGCCGGGTGTCGTCGACCAGCAGTGCCCGCATCTCCACCTCGGGGTGGGCGAGCTGGTCGGCGGCACTCTCGTCCACGAACCCCGGGTAGGTGGCGGTGGTGTGGGTGAGGGCACGGAGCAGGACGCGGACGGTGGCCGTGCCCGCCGGGTTGGTGCCCGGGGCGAACTCGGTGATCCGGTCGGCGGTGGCCCGCAGTTGGCGCACCAGGCCCTCGGCCCGCTCCGCGTAGCGGCTCAGCCAGAACAGGTTCTCCGCGGCCCGGGACGGCATCACCGGCACCGGCTTCACCACGTCGGCGGCGTCGGAGCCCTGCAACCAGAACCCGGTGAGGCGTTCGGGCTCGCGGGCCAGCACCCAGGTGTCCTTGCTCCACGCCCCGCGCTGGTTGGTGATGAGCGCGTCGTGGGGGTCGGGGGCCACGCGGGTGAGCCCGCCGGGCATCAGCACGTAGCCCTGCTCCTTGGCGACCGCGTAGGTGCGCAGGACGGTGCGGCGCGGTTCGAGCACGCCGCCGGCGAGCGTGGGTGCCTGGCCGAGGGGCAGCGCCTCCTGGCCCACCCACGCGTGGGGTCGGGCCTCGATGCGCGCCCGGAGCTCCTGGCGTTGGTCGGCGGTGAGGGTCCACGTGGCGACGGTGGCCGACCGCTGGCCGTGGGCGAGCGGCTTGACCACCAGGTGGTCGAGGCCGTCGAGCACCCGGCGCAACCCGGCCGGGTCGCCGCACCAGTGGGTCTCGACCGACGGCAGGAGCAGGTCCTGGTCGAGCAGGGTGCGGCACAACTGGGGGAGGAACGGGAGCAGGGCCGGGTTCTCGATCACGCCGCTGCCCAGGGAGTTGACCACCGACACGTTGCCGACGCGGCAGGCCTCGAGCAGGCCGGGCACGCCCAGTTGGGACTCGGGACGCAGTTCGAGCGGGTCGCACCAGGCGGCGTCGACCCGGCGCAGGATCACGTGCACCGGTTCGAGGCGCCCCAGGGTCCGCATCCAGACCCGGCCGTCGCGCACCCGCAGGTCCGATCCCTGCACCAGCGGGTAGCCGAGGTAGCTGGCCAGGTAGCCGTGCTCGAACGCCGTCTCGCTGCGGGGGCCGGGGGTGAGCACCACGATGCTCGCCGGGCCGTCGGTGTCGGGCGCCACCCGCTGGAGGGTGGCCCGCACCTCCCGGAAGAACGGGGCCAGGCGGACCACGTCGGCGTC
>DAIMFV010000125.1:0-9827 GCA_036724365.1 Acidimicrobiales bacterium
GTGAGCCAGGTCGACATCGACGCCCTGATCGGCCGGGTCGACGTCGACCGGCTGGTCCAGCAGGTCGACGTCCAGGGCTTGATCGGGCGGGTCGACCTCAACGAGCTGCTCGCCGGCGTCGATCTGGCCCCGTTGATGGCGCGGGCCGGGATCGACCAGATCGTGGCCGACGCCACCAGCGGCATGGCGGCCCGCACCCTCGACCTGGCCCGACGCCAGCTCCTGCGCGTCGACCTGGTGGTGCTGGCCCTGGTCGACCGGGCCCTCGGCCGCCGGCGGGCCGGAGCCGCCCCGCCGGTCGACACCACCGTGACCGGCGGCGACGCCCACGCCACGCTCGCGCCCACCACGGCCACCACAGCGGCGCCGCGCCGGTGGGCCGCCGGGCCGGTGGCCCGCTCCATCGCCTTCCTGGTGGACTCCGTGGCCGTCTCCGCCCTCTTCGGGCTGGCCGTGTCGCTCGGCGGGTTCCTGCTCGGCCTGTTCACCACCCGGTCCCTCGACCGGGTCGACGGCGGGGGGATGTGGTGGGTGGTGGCGTTCCTGGCGTGGTGGTTCTGCTACCTCTGGCTCACGGTGGCCGTGGCCGGGCGAACCATCGGCAAGGGCCTGGTGGGCCTGCGGGTGGTGGCCGTCGACGGCATCGACCTGTCACCGCGCGCTGCCGCCGTTCGGGCCCTGCTGCTGCCCTTCAGCCTGGTGCTCGGTCTCGGGTTCCTCCCCGCCGTCTTCGGCCGACAACGACGAGCCGTCCACGACTTCGTGGCCGGGTCCCGGGTGGACGTGGACTGGGGCCCACGTCCCGTGACCACCCCCGCCTCCTGGGACCGGTGGACGGCTCCGGCCTTCTCGCCGGGTGGCACGGTCACCTCGGGCGCCGGTGCGGCCGCCGGGCCGCCTCCCGTCCGCTCGAGCACCCCGACGACCCCGAGCGGCACGACCGCCCCGGCCAGCGCTACCGCCCCGACGCCCTCGACCGTACGGGCCGCCCCGATCACCCCTACCGACCCCGCCGGTTCCACCAACCCGACCGACCCGACCGATGGCTTCGTGGCCTCCGAGGTCCACCGGTAGGGTTTCGAGCCTTGCCCGAACCGACCGCCACCCCTGACCCCGCGGCCTCGCACGCGCCGAGCGCCCGGCGCCCAGGCGGCGGCACCGGGCACCCGACCAGCGGGCATCCGCAGTCGAGCGTCGGCCGTTGAGCGTCGACCTACGGGCCGCCCGTCGGGCGTTCGCCAGCTACCGAGGGACGCCGATCGGGGCTCGGGCGTTCGTGGCGGCCCGGTACGTGGTGGCCCCCATGGGACCCATCGCCGCCGAGTTTCGGGGGCGGTCCGGCACCGTGTTGTCGTTGGGCAGCGGGCTCTCGATGCTGGAGCGGTACCTGGCCGAGCTGGAACCCGGGCTCCGCTTCGACGGCGTCGACCTGGACCCGGTCAAGGTGGAGCTGATCGCCCGCACCCGCCACCTGAGCCCCCGGGTGTCGCTCCGCCTGGGCGATGCCACCCGCCTCGACGGCCCCGCCGATCGGGGGGCCAAGGGAGCCGACGACGGTTCGGACGACGGTGCGGACCACACCCCAACCGGCATACGCGAGGACGACGACGCGGCCAACGGAGCCGAGACCTACGACATCGTGCTGATCTGCGACGCCATGCACCACTTCCCCGCTGAGGTGCACGGCGACGTGCTGCGCTCGGTGGCCGGCGTGCTCCGACCCGGCGGCATGGTGGTGGTCAAGGACCTCGATGCCGGGCCGGCCTGGAAGTACCACTGGAACCGGATCCACGACCGCATCGTGGCCGGCCCCGAACCGATCCACTGCCGGCCCCCGGCCGAGATGGCCGCGCTGGTGACCGCGGCCGGCCTGGTGGTGGAGCGCGCCGACCGCATCGACCACGCCCTCACCCCCTACGCCCACTACCTGATCCGCGCCACCAAACCCACCTAGTGCCGTGACCGGCAACCCATGCATGGCTCGGGAGTCATCGGCGCTGCACGCTGCCAACTTCTCGTGGACCGCCTTCGGCGCACGATTCCTGGTTCCGTCAGCCCGGTCCTCACTTCGTTGCGGCGGCTCGACGGCGTTTGCCCAGTGGCTCGCAAGCTCGCAACCGCGCAAACGTTCCTGAACAGAGCACCAGCTGCGCGGCACGCCATGAAGACCCCGCGTTCTGGCGTAGCTCAGGTCCGGGGGGTGGGCCTCAGGTACGCCGTTTCGGGGTTGGTGGCGGTCAGCCGCCGAGGGCGACGGGGAGCACGGGCTCCTCGGCGGGGGCATCGACGATGGTGGATGCCGCGGTGCGGGCGGCGTCGGTGAGCGGGCCGGGCACCAGGCCGAACCCGATGGTGGCCGTGACCGCCAGCACCAGGGCCACACGGGCGCCGGGCGGCACCCGGAACGTGGGGGCGTCGGCCTCGGACTCCTCGCCGTACATGGCGAGCACCACCTTCAGGTAGGCGTAGGCCGAGATGACCGACGACAACATGGCCACCAGGCCGAGCCAGAACGACCGGGCGTCGACGGCGGCACCGATCACGTAGAACTTGGCCAGGAAGCCCGAGGTGAACGGCACGCCGGCCTGGGCCAGCAGGAACACCAGGAAGGCGAAGGCCACCAGCGGTGCCCGCTTGCCCAGCCCGCGGTAGTGGGAGAGGTCGTGGGCGTTGTCGCCCCGACGGCCCACCACGGTGGCGACACCGAAGGACCCGGCCACGGTGAAGGTGTAGGTGGCCAGGTAGAAGGCCAGCGCCTGCACGCCCTCGACCGTGCCGGCCTGGATGCCGAGGAGCATGAACCCCGCGTGGCTGATGGACGAGTAGGCCAACAGCCGCTTCACGTTGGTCTGCTGCACCGACAGGATCGAACCCACCAGCAGGGTGGCCACCGCCAGCACGTAGACGACGGGCTGCCAGTCGGCCCGGTAGGACCCGAACGCCACCACGAACACCCGCACCAGGGCGGCGAAGCCCGCCACCTTCACGCCCGAGGCCATGTAGGCCACGATGGGGCTGGGCGAGCCCTCGTAGACGTCGGGGGCCCAGGCGTGGAACGGGGCGGCGGCCACCTTGAAGGCCAGGCCGGCGAGGATCATGGCCATGCCGGCGAGCAGCAGCAGGTTGTTGGTGAGGAGGTTGGCGCCGAGGAACGCCTGCACCTCGGTGAGGTTGGTGGAGCCGGTGGCGCCGTAGACGAGGGCGATGCCGTAGAGGAGCACCGCCGAGGCCAGGGCGCCGAGGATCAGGTACTTGAAGGCGGCCTCGCCGGAGCGGGCCCGGCGCACGTGGATGCCGGCCAGCACGTAGACGGCGATCGACAGGATCTCCAGAGCGATGAACAGCACCAGCAGGTCGTTGGCGCCCAGCATGAACTGGCCACCGGCGGCCGACAACATGAGCAACACGTAGGGCTCGGGGCCCTCGAGGCGCTCGCGGCGGAGGTAGCCGTTGGCCAACAGCGCGGTGAGCACCACGCCGGCGCAGATCACGATGCCGAGGAACACGGTGAGGCCGTCGACGCGGAACGCATCGGCCACCACCCGCAGGGCACCGTCGTCACGGGCCCGGAACCACAGCGGCCACCAGGCCGCCGCGGAGGCCAGGGCGGTGACCACCGTGAAGGCGGCGTGCCACCACGGCTTGGCCCGTCGGGGCAGCAGGGCGCCGATGACCATCAAGAGCACGGCCCCGCCGAGCATCACCAAGATGGGCAGGAGGGCGGAGTACTCGACCGGCGGGGTGTCGAGCTTCTGGACCTGGGCCAGCATCACTCGCCTCCCTCGTGGTCGTCGGCACCCTCGGTGGACGTGGCGTCGGCGTGCTCGTCGCCAGCCTCGCCACCGTGGTCGTCGGCGCGCCGCTCGGCGGCGGGCACGATCTGCTCACCTTCGGTGGCCACCCGGGGCTCGACGTAGTCGGAGTTGGCCTCGACGTGGCGGACCAACCGGTCCACCGCGGGTTCGATGCGCTCGATGAAGGGCTTGGGGTAGAGGCCCATCACCACGATCAGGACCACGAGCGGGGCGAGCACGAAGCCCTCGGCCACCCGCAGGTCGGGGATCGAGGCGTTGTCCTCGTCGGGCTCGCCGTGGAACACCCGCTGGTAGGCCCAGAGCAGGTAGAGGGCGGCCAGGATCACGCCCGACACCGCCACGACCGTCCACCACCGGAAGGTGAGGAACGAGCCCGTGAGGATCAAGAACTCGCCCACGAAGCCGTTGAGCCCGGGCAGGCCGATGCTGGACAGCATCACCACGGTGAACACCGCGGCCAGGATGGGCGCCGGCTTCTGCAGGCCCCGCAGCTTGGCGATCTCACGGGTGTGGCGGCGTTCGTAGATCATGCCGACCAGGAGGAACAGGGCACCGGTGGACACCCCGTGGTTGACCATCTGGAGGACCGAGCCCTGGAGGCCCTGGGTGGTGATGGAGAAGGTGCCCAGGGCGATGAAGCCGAGGTGGGCCACCGAGGAGTAGGCCACCACCCGCTTGAGGTCCTTCTGCATGGTGGCGCAGATGGCGCCGTAGACGATGCCGATCACCCCGAGCGTGACCAGGCCGGGCGCGGCCCACACCGCGGCCTCGGGGAACAGGTAGAGGCCGAAGCGCAGGAACCCGTACGTGCCCAGCTTCAGCATGACGCCCGCGAGGATCACCGACCCGGCGGTGGGGGCCTGGGTGTGGGCGTCGGGCAGCCAGGTGTGCACGGGGAAGAGCGGCACCTTGACCGCGAAGGCGATGGCGAACGACAAGAACAGCCAGCGCCCCGTGGTGAGGGCGATCACGCCCTGGTCCTCGGCCAGGGTCACCAGGTCGAAGGTGACCGGGCCGCCGTCGGCGTGCAGGAACGCCGTGGCGAGGATGCCCACCAGCATGAACGCCGAGCCGAACATGGTGTACAGGAAGAACTTGGTGGCGGCGTAGCGGCGCTCGTCGTACCCCCACCCGCTGATGAGGAAGTACATCGGCACGAGCACGATCTCGAACATCACGAAGAAGAGGAAGAGGTCGAGCGCCAGGAAGGCACCGAGGCAGCCGGCCTCGAGCACCAGCAGCCATGCGTAGAACGGCTTGCCGTCGTGGTGGGGCGGGGCACCGAGCATGGCGATCGGGAACAGGAGCCCGGTGAGGACCACCAACCAGAGGGAGATGCCGTCGACCCCGAGGGACCAGGCGATGTCGGGCTGGCTGATCCACTGGGTGCGGTCGACGAGCTGGAAGCCGGCCTCGTGGGTGTCGAAGGCCACGGCCACGGCCACGGTGAGGGCGCCGGTGACCGTGGCGAAGAGCACCGCCACCTGCTTGGCCACCTCGGGCCGGCGACGCGACACCAGCGCGGTGACCACCGCTCCCAGCACGGGGGTGAGGACCACGACGCTGAGCAGCGGGATGTCGGGCGCGTGGGCGGCACCCGCAGCGGCCAGGACGGGGGCGAGCACTAGAAGACCGCCTTGGAGAAGAGGAGCCCGACCACGACCACCACGCCGATGGTGAGGCCGAGGGCGTGGTTGCGGACGTAGCCGGTCTGGAGCAGACGGGCCCGTGTGGAGCCTTCGGCCACGAGGGTGCCGACGCCGTTGACCGCGCCGTCGACCACGGTCTTGTCGAAGTCGGTGGTGGCCTGGAACACCTTGCGCCCGGGTCCGCCCATGAAGGCGCTGATCGACGAGTCGTAGTACCAACCCTTGAGCATGGCCGGCAGTTCGATCTTGGCGGCCAGGTCCCGGCGGCCCTTCAGGTACACCAGGACGGCGGCCATGAGGCCGATGAGGCTGGTGGTGGCCACACCGGCGAGGGCCACCTTCTCGGTGGTGCTGGCGGTGGGGTGGGCCTCACCGAAGTGGATCACCGGCTCCAGCCAGTGCTCCAGGTACTTGGTGGCGTCGAGCACGGGCGGGTTGAGCCCGCCCCCGAACACCGCCAGCACGGCGAGCACCACCAACGGCAGCGTCATGAGCCACGGCGACTCGTGGGGGTGGATCGCCCCGGCCGGGCCGGCGCCGTGGCCCTCGTGGACGCCCTCGGCCTCGCGCTCGGCGGCCAGCTCGGGTGCGGCCTCCTCGATGGGGCGGTCCCAGCGGGCCTCGCCGAAGAACACCAGGAACACCTGGCGGCTCATGTAGAAGGCGGTGAGCACGGCGGTGACGAAGCCCATGGCCCACAGGACCGGGCTCTTCTCCCAGGCGAACAGGAGGATCTCGTCCTTGGACCAGAAGCCGGCGAACGGCGGGACACCGGCGATGGCCAGCCAGCCGATGATGAAGGTGACACCGGTGATGGGCATCACCTTGCGGAGCCCGCCCATGCGGCGCATGTCCTGCTCGCCGTGCATGCCGTGGATCACCGAGCCGGAACCGAGGAACAGCAGGGCCTTGAAGAAGGCGTGGGTGACCATGTGGAAGATGGCGGCCACGTACGCGCCCGACCCGACGGCCAGGAACATGTAGCCGAGCTGGCTCACCGTGGAATAGGCCAGGACCTTCTTGATGTCGTGCTGGGCCACGGCGATGGTGGCGGCGAACAGGGCGGTGGTGGCGCCGACCACGGCGATCAGGGTGGGCACCCAGGTGGCGGCCTCCACGATCAGCGGGTTCATGCGCGTCATCACGTAGACGCCGGCGGTGACCATGGTGGCGGCGTGGATGAGTGCCGACACCGGGGTGGGGCCGGCCATGGCGTCGGGCAGCCAGACGAACAGCGGGAGTTGGGCCGACTTGCCGCACGCCCCCACGAACAGGGCCACGGCGATGGCCGTGGCCGTGGTGGTGGCCAGGCTCGGCGACGCCGCCACGATCCCGTCGTAGTTCAGGGTGCCGAGGGCCTGGAAGGTGAACAGCATCGCCACGAGGAAGCCGAAGTCACCGATGCGGTTGGTGACGAAGGCCTTCTTGCCGGCCGACGCGTTGGCCTCGCTCTCGTGCCAGAACGAGATGAGGAAGTACGAGCAGGCGCCCACGCCCTCCCAGCCGAGGAAGGTGACGAGCAGGTTGTCGCCCAGCACCAGCATCAGCATCGAGAACACGAACAGGTTGAGGTACACGAAGAACTTGGTGAACCGCGGGTCGCCGTGCATGTACCCGATGGCGTACAGGTGGATCAGCGTGGCGATGCCGGTCACGAACAGGCACATGGTCACCGAGAGCGGATCGGCCAGGAAGCCCATGTCCACGTGGAGCCCGCCGACGGGGAGCCACTCGAACACCGTCTGGGTGAACGCCCGCTCGTCGTGGCTGCGACCCACCAGGGAGGCGAACACGCCCACCGTGGCGAGGAAGGACCCGCCCACGGCGGCGGTGGCGATCCACCCGGCCAGGGGCTCGCCGAGGCGGCGGCCGGCGAACACGAGCAGGGCGAAGCCGGCGAGCGGCAGCGCGGGGATGAGCCAGATCAGGTCCTGCATGGCGCCCTCAGCCCTTCAACAACGAGAGGTCGTCGGCCGTGGCGCCCTGGCGACGGCGGAAGATGGACACGATGATGCCCAGGCCCACCACCACCTCGGCCGCCGCCACCACCAGCACGAAGAACACGGCCACCTGCCCGCGCAGGTCGTCGAGCTCGCGGGCCAGGGCCACGAACGAGAGGTTGACGGCGTTGAGCATCAGCTCGAGGCACATGAACATGACCAGCGGGTTCCGGCGCGTGAGCAGACCCACCACGCCGGCGCTGAAGAGGATGGCGCCCAGCACGAGGTAGGGCATCGCACCGAGTGAGGCGATGATCACGACGCCACCTCCCCGGCCACCGCGTCGTCTGACGCCAGCTCGGGGACCGCATCGCCCGGGTGCTCGTCGTCCAACAGGGCGGCGCCCCGATGACGGGCCAGCGCCACCGCGCCGACCACGGCGATCACCAGGAGCACCGAGGTGATCTCGAAGGCGAGGAGGTGGTCGGTGAACAGCACCCGGCCGATGGCCTCGGTGTTGGGCTCGGAGCTGACGACCGGGTCCGGCGAGGCCGGGGCGCCGGTGACCGACCCGAGGGTGACCACGGCGACGAGGCCGACGGCCAGCACCAGCCCGACCACGGCGGCCGCCACCCGCTGCCCCGTCAACGGCTCGACCTGGATGTCGTCGGACCGGTCGACGCCGATGAGCATGATCACGAACAAGAACAGCACCACGATGGCGCCGGCGTAGACGATGACCTGCACCGCAGCCAGGAATTCGGCGTCCTGGGCGATGAACAGCACCGCCACGCCGATGAGCGTGCCCACCAGGCTCAGGGCCGAGTGGACCGGGTTCTCCGACGTGATCACGCCCAGCGCACCGAGCAGACAGATGAAGGCACCGGCGATGAAGACGAACGTTTCCATCAGTGGTGTCCTCCCTGTCCGTGTTCGGCGCCGGGGGCCGGGGTCGGCGCGGGCCTGGGGGCGGTCTGGCCCTGCTCGGGGGCCTTGACCCCGAAGCCGAGCTCACCGCTCCAACCCACCCGGCCCACGTAGTCGCGGTCGCCGCCGGGAGCGGTGGCGCGCACCCACGCCGAGGAGTTGCCCGCCACCTTCTCGATGTCGGACCAGTCCTCCCACGGGAGCTGCTGGGGCAGGCCCTGGTCGTCGACCACCAGCTCGGCCTTGGTGTAGATGGCGTCGGCCCGGTTGGTGAAGGAGAACTCGAAGAGCTTGCTCTCGGTGATCGCCTCGGTGGGGCAGGCCTCCACGCACAGGTCGCAGTGGATGCAACGCAGGTAGTTGATCTCGTACACGAAGCCGTAGCGCTCGCCGGGCGACACGGGATCAGACGGCGAGTTGTCGGCACCGCGCACGTAGATGCACTTGGCGGGACACACGCCGGCGCACAGCTCACAGCCGATGCACTTCTCCATGCCGTCCTCGTAGCGGTTCAGCACGTGGCGGCCGTGCAGGCGCACCGGCTTCTCGCGCTTGCCGCCCTCGTCCTTGGCGTACTGGAGGGTGTTGCGGTTCTTTCGGCCGCGCTGGCGCAGCGTGACCAGGAAACCTCCGAGGTAACCCATCAGTCGATCACCCCTTCGAGCGCGTCGAGCTCGCGGTTGCGGCGGGAAGCGGCGAAGGCGAGCGACAGCATGCCGTAGGCCAGCAACAGTGCCAGGGCGCCGAGCGCCACCACGATGGCGGGGTTCCAGCCGGCGTCGTCGCCCACCCGGATGGCCACCAGCAGCAGGAGCCAGCCGAGCGACAGCGGGATCAGGGCCTTCCAGCCGAGGTCCATGAGCTGGTCGTAGCGGACGCGGGGCACCGACGCCCGGGTCCACACGAAGACGTAGAGCACGGCCACCAGCTTCAGCACGAACCAGACCACGCCCCAGGCCCAGCCGGGCCCGAACGGCACCGGGCCGGTGGGGCCGCCGAGGAACAGCGTGACGATGATGGCGCCCATCGTGACGGCGTTGAGGAACTCGGCCAGGTAGAAGATGGCGAACCGGAAGCCGGAGTACTCGGTCTGGAACGAGCCCACCAGCTCCTGCTCGGCCTCGACCAGGTCGAAGGGCGGGCGGTTCAGCTCGGCGGTGGCCGCCAGGCAGAACACCATGAACGGCACCAGCCCGGTGACCCAGAGGTTCCAGCCGAAGGGCTCCTGGGAGGACACGATGCCGTTGGTGGTGAGGGTGCCGGCGGTGAGCACGACGGTGAGCACCGACAGGCCGAGGGCCGCCTCGTAGGACACCATCTGGGCGCTGGCGCGGACCGAGCCCAACAGGGGGTACTTGGAGCCCGACGACCAGCCGGCCAGCATGACGCCGTAGACCGCCACCGACGACATGGCCAGGATCACCAGCACGCCGGCGCCCGGGTTGGCGAGCTGCATCAGCGTCTTGTGCCCGAAGACCTCGATCACCCCGCCGTTG
>DAIMFV010000126.1:0-9771 GCA_036724365.1 Acidimicrobiales bacterium
CGACTCCGCCGCCCTCCCCTTCGCGGTCGACACGCCGACGCTCGGCACCCTCGGCCCGGTGAGCGCCGCCGACTGCACCACCGACGGCGACGGGCTCACCGTGTGCACGGCCACGGTCGACTACGACCAGGGTGCCGGGCCGGTGCTCCGCGACACCTTCACCTTCACGGCGTCGGACGGTGACCTCACCTCCGATCCCGCCACCGTCTCGGTGGGGGCCAACAGTGCGCCCACCGCCAGCCTGTCCATCCCCTCGGCCACCGGCTCGGTCCCCTTCACCGTGTCCGCCCTGGCCGAGGGCCCCGATCCCGACGCCGCCGACGACCTCACCTTCCGCATCGACTGGGGGGACGGGTCGGCCGACAGCACCGGCTCCCTGCCCGCCGCCGCCGTGGGTCACACCTACGTCCACGCCGGCACCTACCTGGTGGCGCTGACCGTGAGCGACGGGACCGACAGCGACACCGAGGTCCGGTCGGTCACCGCCGCCCTGGCCGAGACCCTGCAGGCCGACGCCGGCGACGACCGCACCGTCACCGTGGGCAGCACCGTCGGCTTCAACGGGTCCAACTCGCGGCCCACCGTGGGCATCGAGTCCTACGCCTGGACCTTCGGCGACGGGTCCACCGCCAGCGGTGCCGCCACCTCGCACACCTTCACCACGGCCGGCACCTACACCGTCGAGCTGGCGGTCACCGCGGCAGGCGACACCGACACGGACACGGCGACCATCACCGTCGTCCCGGTGACCCCCGGTGTGGCCGTGACGGTCACCAACGGCGGCACCCCGCTCAGCGGTGCGGACGTCCTGGTGATCACCGGTGCCGGCGCCCGCTTCTCGGCGGTCACCGATGGCGGCGGACAGGCGTCGATCGTGGGCCTGCCCGACGGCACCTACACCGTCTACGCCTTCGCTCCGGGGTACCAGCCCGGCACGGGCACGGTCACCGTGAGCGAGGGCTCCGGGGCGGTCACCGTCACCCTCGCCCCGGGGGAGATCGGCTCCACCGTGGTGGAGACGCGTGAGCTGACCTACGAGGAGATCGTCGACCTGGAGATCGACCCGCTCGACCCGGCCAACCAGCACGTCTTCGAGTTCGAGATCCACCTCTTCTTCGGGCCCGAACCCGTGGTGCACACGCCCGTGGTCAACGGGGTGGGTGATGTCCTGGCCAGCCCGGTCACCGGTGGCGGCAGCACCGGTGGCGGCGGTGGCGGCGGCAGCTTCACCGTCGGTGACGCGACCGTGTACCCGGTGGTGTCGGCGTCGCCCTCCCCGGGCGTGCCGCCGATGATCAACTACCTGGTCATCCCGGGCAAGGCGAAGTTCCTCAAGGAGTTCTTCGAGGTCAAGCTGGTGGTGAGCAACCTCGCCCCGTCGCTGTTCACCTACACCGACGGCTCAGCCACCCTGGAACTGCCGGCCGGTCTCAGCCTGGCGCCCACGGCCACGGTGCAGTCGCTCACCCAGGCGGTGCCCGACGTCGCCGGCGGCGACTCCCAGGAGGTCACCTGGATCGTGCGGGGCGACGTGGAGGGCGAGTACCTCCCCGCCGTGTCCTACTCCGGTCTGCTCGATCCTCTCGCCGTGCCCGTGTACCTGCGGGCTCAGGTCGATCCCTCCGCGCCCCTGAAGGTGTGGGCCGGATCGGCACTGGAGATGATCGTCGACGCCGAGGACCAACTCACCCAGTACCACCCGTACCGGGTGCGGATCGGTCTCCACAACGTGTCGGACGGACCCGTCTACAACCCGACCATCGAGCTGCTCGAGACCGGCCGGGTCGGCTACATCTACCAGCCCGCCGAGACCCTCGAACGGGGTGTGCCCGTGGTGGCCGCCGGTGACACGTTCTGGACCGAGTACGTGCTCATGCCGTGGATCCCCGGCGGGAACCTGCTGCTGGATCAGTCCTTCGTGCTCCACACCGGGGGTGACGTGGTCCTGCCGTCCACCATCATCGAGCACCCCGCCGCGACGGCGAGTGATGCCACCGCCGTCCGGTCCGGCGACGACGTGGTGGTCTCCTTCGGGGCCATCGCGGGGGCCGAGGGCTACGACTTCTACGGCACCGCCGACGTCGACACGGGCACCAACGGGCTCCAGCCCGACCAGGCGTTCGGGCCCTACCCGATCGTGTCGGCGAGCGGGGGCGACACCAGCGTGACCATCCCGGTCGACGATCTGGCCGGCTACGACTGGCTGGGCGTCTCGGTGTACTTCCCCGACGGGCACCGCGAGATGCTCCACAACCTGGTGAGCCTGCCCGGCACCGGGACGACCGGGCCCGTGACCATCGTGCCCGGGGGGGTGGCGGTGCTGGAGGGGGACACCGGCACCACGCTGGCCGAGGTGCCGGTGACGTTGTCGGCGCCGTCGCCGGTGCCGGTCACCGCCACGTGGAGGGTGATCTCACCCGGGGCGGGGAACCCCGAGTTCGCCACCGACGACGACTTCGTGGCGGCGACCGGCACGGTGACGTTCGCGCCGGGGGAGACCCTCCAGACGGTGACGGTGTCGGTGGTGGGAGACACCGCCATGGAGGACGACGAGTGGGTGGCGATCACCTTCACCAACCCGACCAACGCCACCATCGGTGGGTTCTGGGGCCTGGGCCTGTTGCTGGTCCAGAACGACGACGACCGGCCCACCATCGTGCCCGGGGGGGTGGCGGTGCTGGAGGGGGACACCGGCACCACGCTGGCCGAGGTGCCGGTGACGTTGTCGGCGCCGTCGCCGGTGCCGGTCACCGCCACGTGGAGGGTGATCTCACCCGGGGCGGGGAACCCCGAGTTCGCCACCGACGACGACTTCGTGGCGGCGACCGGCACGGTGACGTTCGCGCCGGGGGAGACCCTCCAGACGGTGACGGTGTCGGTGGTGGGAGACACCGCCATGGAGGACGACGAGTGGGTGGCGATCACCTTCACCAACCCGACCAACGCCACCATCGGTGGGTTCCTCGGGCTGGGTCTGTTGCTCGTCCAGAACGACGATCGGCCCACCATCGTGCCCGGGTGGGTCGGGGTGGCCGAAGGTGACGGCGGCACCACGTTCGCGATGGTGCCGGTGACGTTGTCGGCGCCGTCGCCCGTGCCGGTCACGGTGACGTGGAGGGCGGCATCACCCGGCGCGGGGAACCCCGAGTTCGCCACCGACGACGACTTCGTGGCGGCGACCGGCACGGTGACGTTCGCACCCGGGGAGACGTACCAGGAGGTGGCGGTGCCGGTGGTGGGTGACACCGTGGTGGAGATCGACGAATGGTTGTTGGTCGCGTTCTCCGACCCGACCGACGCCATCCTGGGCGGCTGGTCGGGCCTCGGCCTGGTGCTCATCCAGAACGACGACGTCACCCCCTGAGACGCGGGCCGGAGCCGGGCATCCACGGGGCACTGCCCCGGGGCCGCCCGGCTCAGGTGGCGGGCGTGCCCGGCCCGGCGCTCGGGGTCGTCTCGGACCGGGTGGACAGGTCGAGGTCGTCCGCCAGGCTTCGCATCGTGGCTGCGCAGACGGTGTCGCCGGGTTCGGCGCGTCGATCGAGCCCCTCGGCGGCGGCCCGGGCGGACCGGGCGGCCCAGCGGGGCGCGCCCCGACGGCGGTCCACCTCGACGGCGCGCGCCAGGTGGTCGAGGGCCTCGTCGTACCGGCCGAGCGTGGCCACCGTCAGGCCCAGTACCCGGTCCGCCGCACCGAGGTAGGCGAACCCTGACGCGCTCAGTCCGAGCCCGGCGTGGGCCGACAGCTTGGTGGCCAGTTGCCGGGCGAGGTCCTCGTGGCTCGTCCGCCAGGCCAGGTCGGCCCCCACCGAGGCCACGAGGGGCCAGGCCGTCGGACTCGCCGCCATCAGGGCGCCGGTGCCGGCGACGAGGTGGTCGCAGATCACCCTCGCGCCGGCGAGGTCGCCGGCCTCGGCACTCACCAGCCCCTGGGCGATCAGGATCGGCGGTTCTCCCGTCATCGGCTCCGCCGGGAGCAACTGGTGGAGGTCCCCGAGGGTGCCCTCATCCCAGTCGTGGAGCATCCGGTGGAGCAGTGCGATGGCCATCGCCACGTCGACGCCGTGCTCGGCACCCACGGTCATGGCGTGCAGATAGGCCTGCTTCCCCGCCTCGAGGTGGCCGCGGGCGATCTCGAGGCCGGCGCGGGCTGCGGCCGCCCACCACCGCACGTCGGAGCGGTGGAGGGAGAGCGGGAGGGCGTCGGCGGCGTCGATCTCCCGCTCGTGGTCGGCGAGGGTACCGGCCCGCAGCGCCTGGTCGAGGGCCATGAGGTGCAGGGCGGTGCGTCCCGTGGGGTCGTCGGTCCCGGCGACCAGGTCGGCGAGGGTGGCGAAGGCGGCGACGGCCGCGGCGGGCGCGGCGTCGATGGCGGAGGCCACCTGGTACTCGAGCCCGTGCACGAGGATGGCTTCGCCTTCGTCGCCTGGGTGGCCCAGGGCGGCGACGGCCAGTTGTGAGACGCGTCGGGCCTCGTCGGTGCGGCCCACCTTGAGGAACTGGTGGCCCACCCACGCGGCGAGGGCGGCCCGTCGACGCCACTGGTCCGCCGACAGGCGGTCCAGGACGCGGGCACCCTCGTGGGCCGCGGCCAAGGCCTGATCGGTGGAGGTGGAGAAGAAGCTGCGACTGAGCATGGCGTCGGCCAGCAGCGCGGGGTCGTCGAGCGCCTCGAGGCCCGGCTGCACCGTGGCACCGAGGCGTTGTGCCTCGGCGTTCTCGCCGACCGCGTGGAGGGCCCGGGAGATGAGGAGGCGGGTCTCCAGTCCATCCCGGGTCGGCGTGTGGTCCCCCACTCGCGCGAGGTAGTCGCGGCCGAGCGCGACCACCAGGTGGGGGGCCGCCTGACGGGTGAGCCGGGCCAGGACCGACAGAGCGATCTCGTCGATCTCGGCGACCTGGGTGGGGTCGGTGCGGGGCCCGGAGAGGAGCAGATGTCCGAGTCGGAGATCCTGGTGAGCTGGGCCCCAGGGGCGGAGCGCCTCGGCCAGTTGACCGTGGAGCCGTCGCACGGCGGGTGCGTCGAGCCGGTCGAGGAGGGCGCAGCGGACGAGGTCGTGGGCGGGCCACAGCCCGGACCCGTCGGGATCTCCGTGCACGAGCCCGGCGGTGCGAAGTGAGGTGATGGTGGCCCCGGCCCGTTCGGGGTCGAGGCCTGCGGCCGTCACCAGTGCCTCGGTGGGGTGGGGTCGGCCGGCGACCGCCACGACCGAGGCGAGGTGCTCGGCCTCCGGCCCGAGCTGGGTGACCTCCGTGTCGATGAGGGCTTCGACCCCGCGTGGGGTGGCGGCTGGGTCTCCGCCCGCAGAGAGGTGGCGGAACAGCTCGATGGCCAGGAACGGGTGGCCACCACTTCGTTCGACGATGAGGCCGGTCCATACCGGAGCCGTGCCGCCGGCCCGGTCGGCGACCAGCTGGGTCGTCTCCACCTCGTCCATTGGCGGCAGGTCGAGCCACCCGGTTCCGGCACCGGCGAGGTCGCCCAGGAGTCGCGTGCCACCGACGCTGCGGTCTCCGGTTCGGGCGACGACCAGCCAGCGCGCCGCCGGCACGGCCGCCACCAGGTGAGCGACCAGCCCGGCGGCGTTCTCGGAGATCCACTGGGCGTCGTCGACCACCAGGAGCGGCGGGTTCGGCAGCGACGCCAGGAGCGACTCGGCCGCCCGGTAGAGGCGGAGGCGAGCGGGCTCCGGGGCGGGCGTGGGAGCGGTGTGCTCCACATCGGGCTGGTGGCGCGGGTCCAGCTCCGGGAAGGCGGCGACCAGGTCGGCGCGCGTTGCCGCGGTGACCATGTCGAGCTGGGGGTGGGCATCCAACAGCGCTCGCAGGATCTGGGCCACGGGGAGCATGCCGGCCGCGGGATCACGGGGGCAGGCACCCCACGCCACCGGCAGGCCGCGGCTTCGGGCGAACCGGCGGGCCTCGACGGCCAGCCCGGTCTTGCCCACGCCGGCGGTGCCCTCGAGCACCAGGACCCGGGTGGGCGAGTCCGGTTCGACAAGTTCGGACACCGTCTCGAGGTGCCGCGCCCGGCCCACGAAGCGCACGCCGCCGGCTTGGACGTGCGCGGCGTCGGGGTCGGGTGGGGTCGGGTGGGGTCGGGTGGCGGCGGGGCGTCGCCGGTAGCCGTCAGATGGGTCCGATCGCCCGGGCACCGAGTCGAAGCCGAGCTCGGCGGCCGGCTCCTGATCCAGGATCGACCGCTCCAGGCGGACCAGATCGCGCCCGGGTTCGATGCCGATCTCCCGGGCCAGGAGTCGCCGCACACGGTCGTAGGTCGCCAGGGCTTCCCGTTGCTGGCCGGCTCGGTACAGGGCCAGGATCCGCAGCCCCCAGGCCGATTCGCGGTACGGGTCGGCGTCGTTGACCGCACCGAGGGGTGCGAGGGCTCCTCCGAGGTCGCCGAGGTCGATGAGATCGGCTGCGAGCAGTTCCCATGCGTCGAGGCGGACGTGCTCGAGTCGGAGCGCCTCGGACCGGATGGATGGGAGGTCGTGGGCATCCCCGAAGGCGGCGCCCGACCACAGGTCGAGGCTCGCTCGGACCAGGGTGGCGCTTCCTTGGGTGTCGCCGTGGTCGCGGCTCGACCGGGCCTCCGCCACGAGCGCGCAGAACCGTTCGCTGTCGACGCAGTCGGTGGGGAGGCTGAGGCGGTAGCCCTGCGGTTCGCTGACGATGGGGGCCCGCCCGGTGACCGCTTCGAACCGGTCGCGCAGGCGCCGGATCGTCACCCGGACGGTGGCGTCGCTCACCGGGCCCCCGCCCCAGATCTCCTCCACGATGAGGTCCTGTCGGACCCGGCGTCCCCGGTGGGCGGCGAGCAATGCCAGCAGCGCAACCTGGCGACCACCGCGGATCTCAGCGACGCCCCCAGGCCCGACCAACGCCGGTCGTCCCAGCACCCTCACTCCCACGGGGCGCAGCGTAGGGCACCTCGCCGGGCCGGGCGGCCGGGTGAGATCTACGTTCCGGCGGTGGCGACCTCGTGCACCGGGTGCTCGGCACCGTCCGGGTCGGGCGGGACCGGGCGCGCCGGAGGTCCCGGAGCGCCGGACCGCCAGACCGCGAGGGCGGCGAGGAGGCCGAGCGCGGCCACGGCGCCCGAGGCGATCAGCGCGGCTGCGAACAACGCATCGGGGGTGAACGGCCCGTTCCACAACGAGTTGTCGCGCGGGGCGAAGACGCGGCTGGGCTGGCCGTGCAGGTTGCGGCTCATCAGGGCTTGATGGCTCACGAGCAGGCAGACGGCGTTCAGCAGCGAGTATCCGGCGATGGCCGGGGCGGCCCAGCGGCGAAGCGGCTGGTGCCGGTCGACCATCCAGCCCGCGAGTACCGGGATCCCCACCCCGATGGGGAGCCCGTAGCGGCCCTGCCAGGAAACCTCGGGCTGCGACACCAGGGCGGCCAGGGGCATCACCGCCCAACCGGCCACCACGGCCAGGAGGACCAGTCGGGTTCGGGCGGAGCCGGCGATCAGCGCCCCGATCACCAGGGTGCCGATCACGCCGAGCCATGCCAGCTCGAGCGGGCGGGGCAGGTGCAGGGTGATGATCCCGTGCCAGCTGATGAGGCCGACCTGATCCGACACCAGGGTCGGAAGTCCGTCGACGACCCGCTGCAGGAGCTCATCGGTCAGGCCGTCGGGTCGGGGCGTCTTCATCACGGACGACAGCGCCCGGGTTGCGATCACGTGGGCCAGGTTGATCACGAACGCGACCGCCACGAGGGCAGCGGCGGCCCGTGCCGACCGGCGTCGCCACAAGGCCCGGAACCGGTCAGCATCTGCTGCGGCCAGGACCAGCATGACGATGATGAGCCCGGTCAGGGCCGGACCGGTGGGCCGGGCCGATGTGGTCACCACGGCCGCCACCGTGAGCCGGACGACCTCCCGCCGGGTGGGAGCGGATCGGCCGAACACCAGCAGGCCGGTGGTCCACAGCGCGAGTGCCGCCAGGATCTCCGGTCCCTGGGGGTTCACGGTGCTGGCCAGGTACACGACGGCGACGGGGAGAGCCAGCAACGTGCCGGTGGTGGCCCATCCGCCGAGCCGGCGGGCCGACGCGAGCGCCGACGCCACCAGCGCCGCCCCCACGGCCACGCTCAGGATCCGTGCCGCGTACACCCCCCGGGAAGGCGGCCAGAACCGGGTGGGCAGGCCGACCACGGCGTAGTACAGCGGCTGGTAGGGGCCGACGTAGGTGTCGGTGGTCACCGTCGGACCGGAGCGCTCGGCGAGCGGTGGCGCGCAACGGGCTTGCTGGTACCACTGACCGGTCCAACAGCCGACCTGTTCCCACATCACGCTGTAGTGGTAGCCCTCGGGCACCCGGACCGAGGTGGTGGGCATCTCACCCAGCCAGGCCTCCTGCCAGGTCACCGCGGTCGACAGGTCGCCACCGGCGACGGCGGCCGCCTTGACCAGGTGCGCGTGCTCGTCGGGGCCGCCCGCCGGGGGCACGGACAGGGCCCAGGTGACGCCGACGATCACCACGACCGTGAAGGTCGCCCACCAGCGGCGTCGCTCCGAACTCATCGCGGCGGAACCTAGCGCGGCCATCGGCGGCCACGGCCGACGGCCCGGCGTGGTCCGTCGCTCGGCGGTGGGTCCTGTCGCCCGCGCGCCGAACTCGACGGTCGACGGCTTGCCCGGGCGGGGGCGGGCGGTCATACTGACGGGCGATGACGACGCCGACCACCCTCGTAGTACTCGCCTAGCGCACGTCGATCCGTCTCACCGCGTGCGCCCCTCGACCTCCCCAGCGGGAGGTCGTCGCAGTTTTCGGGGCCGGTGACGGTGCCCGCCAGACTGCATCACCGGCGCCCGCACCAGCACCACCCCGCACCCCGCACCCCCCACGCACACCCACCGAACACCCGAAGACCCGGAGAACCCGATGCAGCTCAACGGAGGCCAGGCCCTGATCAAGGCCCTCGAGATGGAGGGCGTGGAGGTGATCTTCGGGCTGCCCGGCGGGGCCATCCTGCCGGTGTACGACCCGATCATCGACTCGCCGATCCGCCACATCCTGGTGCGCCACGAGCAGGGGGCCGGCCACATGGCCGAGGGCTACGCCCACGCCACCGGCAAGCCCGGCGTGGCCATGGTCACCAGCGGACCCGGTGCCACCAACATCGTCACGCCGCTGGCCGACGCCTTCATGGACTCGGTGCCCATGGTGTGCATCACCGGCCAGGTGCCCACGTCGTCCATCGGCACCGACGCCTTCCAGGAAGCCGACATCACCGGCATCACCCAGTCGGTCACCAAGCACAACTTCCTGGTCACCGAGGCCCAGGACATCCCCCGGGCCATCCGCGAGGCGTTCCACATCGCCACCACCGGCCGCCCGGGCCCGGTGCTGGTCGACATCCCCAAGGACATCGTCGACCCCACCAACCCGCGGTCGGCCATGGAGTGGTACTGGCCCACCGACGCCGAGGTGATCGCCGGCCTGCCCGGCTACCGACCCACCACCACCGGCCACCCGCGCAAGATCAAGGAGGCGGCCGAACTGATCCTCGCTGCCGAGCGCCCGGTGATCTACGCCGGCGGCGGCATCCTCAAGGCCCGGGCGGCCGAGGCGCTGCGCGAGCTGGCCGAGCTGGTGGACATCCCCGTCGTCACCACGCTCATGGCCCGGGGCGCCTTCCCCGACGACCACCCGCTGTGCCTCGGGATGCCCGGCATGCACGGCAACTACACCGCGGTGACGGCCATGCAGGAGTCCGACCTGCTGATCGCTCTCGGCAGCCGATTCGACGACCGTGTCA
>DAIMFV010000127.1:0-6948 GCA_036724365.1 Acidimicrobiales bacterium
CCAACTACGAGAACGTCGCCGACTTCGAGGGCGCCGGGCGCATGGTGGCGCAGGCCGGCGACACCTACGGCAAGCTCGACGTGTTGGTGAACAACGCCGGCATCGTGCGCGACGGCGCCATCTGGAACATGTCCGAGTCGGACTTCGATGCCGTGCTGAACGTGCACGTCAAGGGCACCTGGGCGCCGTGCCACCACGCGGCGCGCCACTGGCGGGAGCGGTCGCAGGCGGGCGAGTCCTTCACCGGTCGTGTGATCAACACCACGTCCGGAGCCGGTCTGGTGGGCAACTTCGGCCAGACCAACTACGCCACCGCCAAGGCCGGCATCGCCGGGCTCACCCAGACCCTGAGCCTGGAGCTGCACAAGCTGGGCGTCACCGTGAACTGCGTGGGTCCCGCCGCCGCCACCCGCATCACCGGCACCATGCCCGGCGCCCCCGAGGTGATCGAGGCCGACGACGTGCCCGAGGGTGAGTGGAACCGGATGGACCCGTCGGTGTCCTCGCCCCTGGTGGCCTGGCTGGCCTCCGACGAGGCCCAGTACGTCACCGGCCAGGTCATCCGAGCCGTGGCCGAGAACATCATCTGGATGAAGGGCTGGACCGACGGACCCACCCTGAACAACGGCGGCAAGCGCTGGGACGCCACCAAGCTCGGCACGCAGCTGGCCACCGACCTCTTCGGCACCCGCGCCCCCGGGCTCCGCTACTGACGTCGGCAGGTGCGGGTGGGGCCGCGCGCCCGCGACCGCACCACCGCGCTGCGAACCGAGCCTGTGCTCGGCTCTGTGGCAGGATCGTGGGCGACCCGGGCGAGACCGGAACCGGGTCGGAACAAGGGGACAAGACGATGCGAACCCACACCTCCGCCTTCCGCCGCCTCGCTGTGGTGGCCACCGCGCTCGCCGCGCTGACCACCGCCGCCACCGGCTGTTCGAGCGACGACGACGACACCACCTCCACCGAGGCCGGGTCGTCCACCACGGCCGCCGGCGGCGGGGGTGATGGCGGGGGCGCAGTCCTGCGCGTGCCCGAGGACCACGAGTCGATCCAGGCCGCGGTCGACGCGGCGGAGCCCGGTGATCTCGTGCTGGTCGGCAAGGGGGTGTACGAGGAAGCGGTCGACGTGACCACCGAGGACATCACCATCCGGGGCGTGGACCGCAACGAGGTGATCCTCGACGGCGGCTTCGAGTTGGAGAACGGCATCCGGGTGCTCGACACCGACGGCGTGGTCGTGGAGAACATGACGGCCCGCAACTACGTGTCCAACGGCTTCTACTGGACCGGCTCGGACCGCTACCGGGGGTCCTACCTCACCGCCTACCGCAACGGCGACTACGGCATCTACGCCTTCGACGCCTACCACGGCCAGTTCGACAACAGCTACGGGTCGGGCAGCCCCGACGCCGGCTTCTACATCGGCGAGTGCTTCGAGTGCGACGCCGTGCTCGACAACGTGGTCTCGGAGTACAACGGCCTCGGCTACTCGGGCACCAACTCCGGCGGCGAGCTCTACATCGTGAACTCCACGTTCCGGAACAACCGGGCCGGGATCGTGCCCAACTCAGGCTCCTACGAGCTGTGCTACCCCGGCCGGTCCAACGTGATCGTGGGCAACATCGTCCACGACAACAACTACCTGGACGGGCCCGGCATCGACGTGTCCCTCCTGGCCCAGGGCAACGGCATCCTGCTGGCCGGGAGCATCAACAACATCGTGGAGCGCAACCTCGTCTACAACCACGACCGGGCCGGCATCGCGGCCGTGCCCTTCCCGGAGGAAGACGCGAGCGACACGCCGCCCGCGGCCGACGAGCTCGACGTGCCCTGCGAAGAGACCCGCGACGACGAGCTGCCCGAGGAACCGGTCGGCCTGGTGCTGTGGAACGCCACCGGCAACCGCATCGCCGGCAACGTGGTCGAGGCCTCCGGCCTGGCCGACCTGGCTTCGGGCACCATTGCCCTGGACGGTGGCCTCACCACCGCCCAGCTCGACAACTGCTTCTCGGGCAACACGTTCGCCACCTCGGCCCCCACCGACCTCGAGACCCTCGCCCCGTGCGAGGGCGAGGGCAGCGGCGGCGACTTCGAGGCGGGTGCGTTCGACCTGATGGCGCTGATGGCCCAACAGCCGCCCAAGCCGCCGAAGGACTCCTACAAGGACACCCCCGAGCCCGCTCCGCAGGAGTCCATGGCTGATGCCGAGACGGCTCCGTACTCCCGTTTCGAGGGGCCCGAGAAGCCCGACGTGGACGCCATCGAGGTCCCCGCCAAGCCGGCGTGACGGCAGCATCGTGCTGACCCCGCCCCCATGTTGACCCCCGGCCGTCGCCGCTTCCTCGCCGCGGTGGTGTCGGTGGCCATCGTGGTGCTCGGCGCCAGCCTGGTGGTCAACGCCCGCGATGCCCGGAGCGGCGGCGGGTCCACGGTCCCCGCAGAGAACGACGCACGGGCCCAGGGGGCCGCGCCCGCCAGCGGTGGGGTGGGCCCGGCGCGCCACCTCGGCCCCCAGGGCCGGGTGGGACAGTTCGTGGTCCACTGCACCTACAGCCACTCGGGCCCGCACGATCCCATCGTGCACTTCGGCCATGCCGGTCGGTCCCACCGCCACGACTTCTACGGTTCCGACGTCGTCGACGCCTCCACCACGGCCGACGACCTCCTCGCCGGGGGGACCACCTGCGACAAGCGGGCCGACAAGGCCGGGTACTGGCATCCCACGTTGTACGACCACGGCGAGGTCGTGACGCCCCGCTCGATCTCGGCCTACTACCGGGCCGCCCCCGGGGTCGACCCGTCCTCCGTGGTCACCATGCCCACCGGCCTGGCCCTGATCGCCGGCGACCAGACCGCCACCGAACCCCAGGAGGGCGACGCCGCGGGCTGGGTGTGCGGCAGCCGCACCCGCCTCGCCGACGACCCGCCCGAGTGCCCCGGCGGCGCCCCGCTGCACCTGGTCTTGACGTTCCAGGACTGCTGGGACGGCCAGAACGTCGACAGCCGGGACCACAAGTCCCACGTGGCGTACTCGGTCGACGGGCGGTGCCCGGCCTCGCATGCGGTGCACATCCCCCAGATCACGGTGTCGGTCGCCTTCCCCGTCTCCGGTCCGGGCCACGAGCTCACCCTGGCCTCGGGCAACGTCCACTCGGCCCACGGCGACTTCCTCAATGCCTGGGAGCCCGACGGGCTGCTCCGGGAGATCGAACAGTGCATCCACCGCGACGCGGTCTGCGACCTGGCCTCCAACCGCGAAGAGGAGGCCCTGTTCACGGGCTGAGCGCCCTGTGCCAGGATCCTCGTCCGTGACCGGTCCCACCTCCCACCCTCCCCACCTGGCTGTTGCGGCGCGACACCGGCGTCGCCCGCTGTCCGGCTGGCCCCGGCTGGTGGCCGTGTCGTGCGCGGTGGTCCTCGCGCTCGGCGTCACCGCCTGCTCGAGCGACGACGACACCACCTCCACCGGGGCCGGGTCGGCCACCACGGCCGACGGGGCGGGGGGCGGCGAGGGCTCGGTGATCCGGGTGCCCGAGGACCACGAGACGATCCAGGCCGCGCTCGACGCGGCGGCGCCGGGTGACCTGGTGCTGGTGGGGAAGGGGGTGTACGAGGAGGCGGTCGACGTGACCACCGCGGACGTCACCATCCGAGGGGTCGACCGCAACGAGGTGATCCTCGACGGCGGCTTCGAGCTGGAGAACGGGATCCGCGTGCTCGACACCGACGGCGTGGTCGTGGAGAACCTCACGGTTCGGAACTACGTGTCGAACGGGGTGTTCTGGACGGGCTCGGACCGCTACCGGGGTTCCTACCTCACGGTGTACCGGAACGGCGGGTACGGCCTCTACGCCTTCGACGCCTACCACGGCCTCATCGAGCACAGCTACGGCTCGGGCAACACGGAGTCGGCGTTCTACATCGGCGAGTGCTTCGAGTGCGACGCGGTCATCGACGACGTGGTCTCGGAGTACAACGGCCTGGGCTACTCGGGCACCAACTCCGGTGGCGAGCTGTACATCGTCAACTCCACGTTCCGGAACAACCGGGCCGGGATCGTGCCCAACTCGGGCTCCTACGAGCTCTGCTACCCGGGCCGGTCCACCGTGATCGTGGGCAACATCGTCCACGACAACAACCTGCTCGACGGTCCCGGGTTCGCCACCGCGTTGATCGCCCAGGGCAACGGCATCCTGCTGGCGGGCACCATCGACGGTCGCGTCGAGCGCAACCTGGTCTTCGACCACGATCGCACGGGGATCTCGGTGATCCCCTTCGTGGAGGGCGACGCGTCCGACACCCCGCCCCCGGTCAGCGAGCACGACCGGCCGTGCGAGGAGACCCGTGACGACCCGCTGCCCGAGGAACCCGTGGGCCAGGTGCTGTGGGACGCCACCGGCAACCGGATCATCGGCAACGACGTGAGCGGGTCGGGGGTGGCCGACCTGGCCAGCGGGTTCATCCGCAACCCGCTCCCCGGCGTGGCGGTGGCGGCCGACGGCAACTGCTTCTCGGACAACCGGATCGTCTCCAGCGCCCCGCCCGGCCTGCAGGACATCGTGCCCTGCGACCGGCCGGGCAACGGCGTCGACCTCGAGATCGACGCCCTGGACTTCGGCCTGTTCATCACCGAACGGCCGCCCGAGCCCGACCGCGACATCTACCAGCGGATGCCCGCGCCCGGCCCGCAGGAGAACATGCCCGACCCGGCCACGGCCCCCCACCCCCGCTTCGAGGCCCCCGACCGGCCCGACATCGAGGCCATCACCGTGCCGGAGCGCCCCCCGACCTGACCGCGTGCACCGACGTCCCCGCGGGATCGCCGGTGCACCAAGGCCGCTGGTGGCGCCCCTGGTGCACACACGTCTGAGCCCTGACGATCGTGCGTGCACCCGGGTCGCTGGTGGCGCCCCTGCTGCACACGGGACGCGGGCGCCGGATCGTGTGCATGAGGGCCGCTGGTGGCGCGCCCGGTACACACACGACGGAGCGGCGGCCGTCGGTTGTGCACCCGGGTCGCTGGTGGCGCGCCGCGCGCACACACGATTGCGAGGTGGGTCTGGCAGCGGGACGGGGCCCGGGGGTGGCGGTGTGGCTACTCGACCACGCGGATGGCGCCGACCATGCCCTTGGTGGTGGTGCCGTGCAGCGAGCAGTAGTACGGGTAGTCGCCCGGCGCGGTGAAGGTGATGTCCTGGGAGCTGCCCGGCTCGAGGCTGTCGGCCTCGATGGTCTCGAAGGTGCCCTCCGGGACGGCGATCACGTTGTGCTGGTTGCGGCCCCGGTTGGTGAAGGTGACCGTGGTCCCGGCCTTCACCTCGATGTAGGGCTTCACGAACACGTTGTCGCGGGCCTGCACCTTCACCTCGGCCTCGGCGGTGAGGTCGGTCCACTCGGCGTCGCTCAGGTCCGGGGCACCGGCGGCGGCCGTGGTGGTGGTGACCCCTTCGTCGACCGAGGTGGCGTCGTCACCGTCGCCGCACCCGGTGAGCACCAGGACGGCGACGGCCGTGGCCACGAGCGGGGCGAGGAGCGGGCGGCGGAACGGGGTGGTACGCATCGGGGCGACAGTAGCGATCCGGGACGGGTGGCGGGGGACCCGTCGGCCAGACTGGCACCGTGGTCGATCCTGGAGCCGTCCCCGCCGGCGAGCGCGCCTTCTACGTGGCCGAGTTCGCCGGGGCCACGATCGTGGTGGCCATGCGCGAGGCCGACCTGGGGGGCGGCGAGGTCGACCGGGTGGCCGCCTCCCTGGCCCAGGGTGCGTCCCGCCTGGTCCTGGTGGTCGGGGTGGAGCCGGACGAGGCGACCGGTGCCGGCCCGGTCGGTGCCAGCCCGGTCGACGGCGGCCCGGTCGGCGACGGCACGGTTGACGCCAGCCCGGTCGACGACCGTTCGGTCGGCGACGACGCCGTCGACGGTGGCGGTCCCGGCGACCCGTCCGGCCCGCCGGCCGACCCCGGGGACCAGCTGTGGCTCACCGACGACGACCTCGATCCGGCGGGGTTGGCGAGCCTCTGGCTGGCGGTGGCCGGCGCGTCCCGGGTGACGGTGCGCACGCCCGAGGCCCGGCGCTCGGTGGTGGCGGCCCACCTGGCGGCGTCGCTGCGGGCCCTCAAGCTCGTGATCACCGACGATCGGGGCGGCTGGGGTCGACCGCCTCGCAGCTTCGCCGACGTCCGCACCCACCGCGACGCCTACCGGGCCCAGTTGGCCGACCGCCAGGGCGGCCAGGTGGTCGAGGCGGTCGAGGTGGCCCTGGCCGGCGGGGTGACCAGCGTCAACCTGTGCCGGGCCGACGACCTCGACAGCGAGCTGTTCACCTTCGACGGCACCGGCACCTTGTTCACGAGCGGCGGCTACGTGGCGCTGGCGCCGCTGCGCATCGACGACCTGGCCGCGGTGGAGGACCTGGTGGCCCAGGGCACCGCCGACGGCGTGCTCCGCCCCCGGTCCCGCCTGGAGGTGGCCCGCCTGGCGGCCACCGGGCTGGGCGCCAAGGTGGTGGGCAGCGGCCACCTGGCGGGCGTCGTGGGCCTGGAGACCGAGGCCTACCGGGCCGAGGGCGTGGGCGAGGTCGCCGGTCTCTACACCGTGAGCCGGTTCTCGGGGTCGGGAGCGGGGGGCATCCTGGTGGAGGGCCTGCTCGAGCGGGCGGCCGCCCTCGGGCTGCGGGCCGTGTTCGCGGTGACGGTGTCGGACCCGGCGGCCGAGCTGTTCATGCGGAAGGGCTTCGCTGAGGTGCCGCCCGAGTCGCTGCCGGCGGCCAAGTGGCAGGGGTACGACCCCGATCGGCTGCGGTCGGTGCGCGCCTTCTGGGCCGATCTCGACACGCCCCGTTTCTGACGGGTCGTCAGGTGCGGGGTACGCTCCCGCCATGGATCTGCGGTTCTCCGACGAGGACGAGGCGTTCCGGGCCGAGGCCCGGGACTTCCTCGAGGCCAATCT
>DAIMFV010000127.1:6958-9747 GCA_036724365.1 Acidimicrobiales bacterium
CAGCGCCCACTTCGCGGTGGTGCGGGGCCGGGGCGGGCCCGGCGACGAGCACGCCCTGTTCGACGAGCGCCTGGCGTGGGAGCACCACCTCGGTGCCCACGGCTGGACCTGCGTGGGCTGGCCCAAGGAGCACGGTGGTCGGGGCCTGAGCCTGCACCAGCAGGTGATCTGGTACGAGGAGTACGCCCGGGCCGGCGGCCCGGGTCGACTCGGCCACATCGGCGAAGGTCTGGTCGGGCCCACGGTCATGGCCTTCGGCTCACCCGATCAGCAGGAGCGCTTCCTGCCCGGGATCGTGGCCGGCACCACGCTGTGGGCGCAGGGCTACAGCGAGCCCAACGCCGGGTCGGACCTGGCCAACGTGGCCACCCGGGCTGAGCCCGACGGTGACGACTGGCTGATCACCGGCCAGAAGGTGTGGACCTCCCTCGCGCACTGGTCCGACTGGGTGTTCGTGCTGGCCCGCACCGACCGCGACGCCTCGCCCAAGCACCGGGGCATCACCTACTTCCTCATGCCGCTGCGCCAGGACGGCGTGGAGATCCGCCCGATCCGCCAGGTCACGGGTACCTCGGAGTTCAACGAGGTGTTCTTCGAGGGGGCCCGGGCCAAGGCCATCGACGTGGTGGGCGGCGTGAACAACGGCTGGAAGGTGGCCATGGGCACCCTGGCCTTCGAGCGGGGCGCCTCCACCCTCGGCCAGCAGCTCAACTTCCGCAACGAGCTCGACACCATCGTGGCCGTGGCCCGGGCCAACGGGCGCATCCACGACCCCGTGATCCGTCAGCGGCTGGCCGCGGCCCACGCCGGTCTGGAGGTGATGCGCTGGAACACCCTCCGGGTGCTGTCCAAGGCCGACGGTGCCGACCTGCCCCGCGAGGCCATGATCACCAAGCTGTTCTGGTCCAACTGGCACCGCGACCTCGGCGAGCTGGCCATGGACGTGGTGGGCCCCGACGCCCTCCTGGCCGAACAGGACGTCCCACCCGGGGAGCAGCACGGCGAGGGCTACGAGCTCACCGCCCTCCAACGGCTGTTCCTGTTCACCCGCTCCGACACCATCTACGCCGGGTCCAACGAGATCCAGCGCAACATCATCGGTGAGCGGGCGCTGGGCCTCCCGCCCGAACCCAAGACCGTCCCCCCGACTGCCCCCGCGAACGGATGACCGTGACCTCAGCTCCCCCCTACGTTCCCGGCCACGGCCTGCTGGTCGACAAGACCGTGGTGGTCACCGCCGCGGCCGGCACCGGGATCGGCTCGGCCGTCGCCCGGCGGGCCATCGAGGAGGGGGCGAGCGTGCTCATCTCCGACTTCCACGAGCGTCGACTCGGCGAGACCGCCGACCGCCTCGCCGAGGAGACCGGCACCCGGCCGCTCACCCAGGTGTGCAACGTCACCTCCGAGGACGATGTGCAGGCCCTGGTGGCTGCGGCGGTGAGCGGGCTCGGCGGCATCGACGTGATGGTCAACAACGCCGGGCTGGGCGGTTCGGCCCTGCTCGTCGACATGACCGACGAGCAGTGGAACACCGTGCTCGACGTGACCCTCAACGGCACGTTCCGGTGCACCAGGGCGGTGCTGCGACACATGATCGACCGCGGTCAGGGCGGGGTGCTGGTCAACAACGCCTCGGTGCTGGGCTGGCGGGCCCAGACCGAACAGGCCCACTACGCGGCGGCGAAGGCCGGCGTGATGGCGCTCACCCGGTGCGCGGCCGTGGAGGCCGCCCCGCACGGGATCCGCATCAACGCGGTGGCGCCCAGCTTGGCCATGCACCCGTTCCTGGCCAAGGTCACCAGCGAGGAGCTCCTCGCCGAGCTCACCCAGCGGGAAGCCTTCGGCCGCTACGCCGAACCCTGGGAGGTGGCGAACGTCATGGTGTTCCTGGCCAGCGACTACTCGAGCTACATGACCGGCGAGGTCGTGCCGGTCAGCTCGCAGCGAGCGTGATCTGATGGCGGTGACCACCTTCCACGGGATCGACGAGGTGCGCGAGGCCGTCGGCCGCCACCTCGGCCACAGCGACTGGGTCACCGTGACCCAGGAGCAGGTGAACACGTTCGCCGAGGCCACCGGTGACCACCAGTGGATCCACGTCGACCCCGAGCGGGCCCGGGCCGAGTCGCCCTTCGGTGGTCCGATCGCCCACGGCTACCTCACGCTGTCGCTCACCAACCTGTTCCTGCCCCAGGTGGTCGAGGTGCAGGGCGTGTCGCTCGGCGTCAACCGGGGCACCGGCAAGGTGCGGTTCCCGGCGCCGGTGCCGGTGGGCTCGCGGCTGCGGGCGGGCGTGGAGCTCACCGAGGTGACCGACGTGCCCGGGGGCATCGACACCACCATGGTGATCACCGTGGAGCGCGAGGGATCCGACAAGCCGGTGTGCGTGGTGGAGAGCCTCAGCCGGTTCCTGGCCTGAGCATCACAACGGGCCCGGGCCCCCTGGATCCGGGAGGGGTGCGAGGATGGGGTCCATGACCGACGTCCACCAGTGCCCGTTCTGCGAGCTGCGCTTCGTGCTGCTCACCGAGCTGCAGATGCACATCCGCATCGACCACCCCGACCGCGAGGTGCCCGACCGCACCAACTGACGGCGGCTGGGGGTCGAGCGGCGGAGCGATCAGGCGGTGTCGCGTCGGCGCGCCGCCACGGTCACCGCGGCCCCGACCAGCGCCAACGTGGTGCCGAGCACCACCAGGAGGCCGATCCGGTCGGCACCGGTGCGGGGGAGCGGCCCGGACCCCTGGCGGGCGCCGGCGCCCGCGGTGCCGCTGGGCGGAGCGCTGCTG
>DAIMFV010000128.1:0-9685 GCA_036724365.1 Acidimicrobiales bacterium
CGGCCGTGGCCTCCACGCTCGCTGCGCCGGTGGCCGGGTTGGCCGACGTGGCCGACCGCACCCCGGCGTCGGGCCTGGTGCTGGTGGGACTCGCCGCCCTGCAGGCGTGGCTGGTGATGGCGGCCCTGACGGTGCTGCCCCGGGCGCTCGCCGCCGCCTCGGCCCGGCCGCCACGCCCGCCGCGAGACCTTCGTTCGCCCGGCACCGGATCGTCGATCCCCGCCGTCGGCCCGGCGACGGTGGCGCCGTGACCGCCGTGGTGGTGGCCCTCGGCGTGGTGGTGGCGTTGCTCGCGCTGCTCGTCGTCGGCCTGCTGCGCACCCAGGCTGAGGTGCTCAAGCGCCTCCACGCCCTGGGCGCCGGCCTCGACACCGACCTGGCCGACCTCGCCACCCCGCCCACCGCCCGCCCGGACGCGTCGGCAACCCCGGCCGGGGGCACCGTGGGCGGCCCCCAGCCCGGGCGCGACTTCCAGGTGATGCCCCAGGTCCCTTCACCCCCCGACCGCGTGGCGTTCGGCGGGGTCGCCGACCTGGCCGGCACCGGGCCCGACGGCTCGGGTGCCGTGACCGTGCGCGTCACCGGCGTGGAGCACGACACGATCGTGGCGTTCCTGTCGTCGGGGTGCACCACCTGCCAGAAGTTCTGGGACGCCTTCCGCAAGCCGCGGCGGCTCACCCTGCCCGCCCACACCCGGCTGGTGGTGGTCACCAAGGGGCCCCACGAGGAGAGCCCGTCGGTGGTGGCCAAGCTGGCCCCACCCGGCTTCACCACCGTGATGTCGTCGGAGGCCTTCCAGCAGTACGACGTGCCCGGTTCGCCGTACTTCGTCCACGTCCACGGCCCGAGCGGCCGGGTCCGCGGCGAGGGCACCGGACCCGATTGGGAGCAGGTGGCCTCGCTGCTCGAACAGGCGTCGGGCGACGCCCACCTGGCTGCCGACCTGGCCGGCGCGAACGTGGCCAAGCCGTCCGCCGACGCAGCCCGCGAGGCCCGCATCGACCGGGAACTGCACGACGCCGGGATCGCTCCCGGCGACCCCAGCCTGTACCCCGACGCCGGATCGACCGATCCGTCCGGCACGGTCGACCCCGACGGGGCAGGATGACCCGGCGATGAAGCTCCAGGCCCACGGCATCACCACCGACCTGCCCCCCGGCTGGGAGGGGCGCATCACCCTGCGCGCCACCCCCACCGGCGTGTCGCGCGCCGCCGGCACCCCCGGCGAGATCCCCAACCCGGTGGTGCACCTGGCCAACTTCCCGCTGCCCGAGCAGCGGGGCGACTTCGGCTCGGGCGCCGTCGACGTGATGACCGACACCGACGTCCTGGTCGTGCTGTTCGAGTTCGGCCCCGAGAGCGCCGGCACCTCCCTGTTCCGTCGGCGCGGCGTGCCCACCCGCCTCACGCCGAACATGTTCTCGCCCAACGCCCTGCAACGGGCCATCCCCGGGCAGGCCGGGTGCCAGGTCTTCTTCACCGAAGCGGGCCGGGCGTTCTGTTGCTACACGGTGCTCGGCCGCCAGGCGGCCGCCGCCCGGGTCCTGCCCGGCGCCAACGCCACCCTGTCGGCCACGAGGATCTCGCCCCGATGACGGCCACCGCCAACCCCCGCACCTCCACCGACACCACGACCGGCGTCGATGTCGCAGCCGTTGCTGGTGTCGATGGCGATGTCCATGCCGCGAACGGCGCCGGCGGTCCCCACCGGGAGCGGGCCGACTCCGAGCCCGGCCTGGTGCGCGACACCACCGTGGACCAGGGCACGCCCGCCGGACGCGGCCTCAGCCAGCGCCTGGTGGACCGCATCGTCGGCAGCCTCACCCAGCGCACGTCGAGCCGCCGCTCGTTCCTCACCCGCACCGCAATCGTGGGCTCCGCGCTCGCCACCGGACCGGTGCAGTTCCTGCTCAAGCCCGGCACCGCCTACGGGTACGTGTGCGGCACCTGCTCCGACGGCTGGACCGCGTTCTGCTGCACCATCAACGGCGGCTCCAACACCTGCCCGCCCAACAGCTTCGTGGCGGGCTGGTGGAAGGCCGACAACGCCGCCTACTGCTGTGGGTCGGCCCGCTACATCATCGACTGCAACGCCACCTGTCCCACCCAGTGCAGCTGCCGGTGCGCCGGTGGGAGCTGCGACGGCCGCCGCACCTGCTGCAACCAGTTCCGCTACGGCCAGTGCCACCAGGAGATCGCCTGCTACGGCCCCGTGGTGTGCCGGGTGGCCACCTGCACGCCGCCCTGGCTCTACGACCCGTCGTGCACCACGGCCAGCGCCACCGACAACCGCACCCGGGACCACGGGGCGCCGTGCCTCACCACCGACTGCAGCGGTGAGGCCATCGCCCGCAAGTACGCCGCGCTCGGCGGGGCGGCGGGCGTCCTCGGCCCCGTGCGCGAGCCCGAGCGGGCCAGCAGCGACGGTCGGGGACGGGTGGCCAAGTACCAGAACGGCCACATCCTCTGGAGCGCCGCCACCGGCGCCCACGAGGTCCACGGGCTGATCCAGCTCGAGTTCGCCCGGCACGGCACCGCACGGCTGGGCTACCCCACCGCCGACACCACCACCAGCGCCGACGGCAAGGTGCGGTTCTCCCTGTTCGAGAAGGGCCGCATCTACGACCGCGACGGCGTGGGCACCTTCGCCGTCATCGACCCCGTCACCCCCACCTTCCTCCGCAACGAGCGGTTCCTCGGCCTGCCCCGCACCGGTGCCACCGGCACCGGAGTCCGCGGCGGGTCCGTGCAGCAGTTCGACAAGGGTCGGATCTACGTGAACGCCAACCGGGCCGCCGAGACCCACGGCGCCGCCGACGAGCACCACCAGGCCCTCGGCGGCGTGGCCGGGCAGCTCGGCTACCCCATCACCGACCTCCTGCCCCTCGACGACGGCCGCGGCAAGTCGCAGTGGTTCGAGGGCGGCATGCTCTGGTACTCCCGCACCACCGGCGCCCACAGCCTGTGGGGGCCCACGCTGGACCGCTACACCGCCAACGGCCACGTGAAGGGCCCGCTCGGCTACCCCACCGGCACGCCCACCGCGGTGGGCGACGGCCGGGGCACGGTGACCACCTTCGAGCGGGGCAACGTGTACGTGGCGGCCACCACCGGCCCCGGGTACATGGTGTTGGGCGACGTCCTCGCCCACTACACCCGCATCGGTGGCCCCACCGGCCGACTGGGCTACCCCGTCGGCGAGCTCGACCCGGTGGGCACCCCCGGCGGGCGCATCCAGCGCTTCGAGAAGGGGCGCCTCCGCTTCGACCCCGCCACCCACGCCGTCACCCAGGTCTGACACCCGAGACGGGCCCTCGGCGGCCGCCATCGCGTTGTCCGACGCCCCCGGCGGCACGGTACGGTGCAGGCTCCCGCGGGTGTAGCTCAATGGCTAGAGCTTCAGCCTTCCAAGCTGAAGATGCGGGTTCGATTCCCGTCACCCGCTCTCCTGACCAGGGCTCTTCTGCCAGAGACCTGATGCCGCGTCCCGTCAGATCGAGGGGGTGTGGTCGGCGCAACGTGGGTCTTCGACGAAGTCGCTCCTCGACCCTGCGTACCGAGACAGGGGCAGGCAACTCAGACAGGGTCGACCAGTGAGCTGTAGCGCTGCTGGGCGGCCTGGGCCGACGTACCCAGGAGGCCGCCGATCTTCTGCCATGAAGCCCCGGCGGCACGCGCAGCGACGACCGCCTCGATGACCTGGCGCTCGCTGCGGGCGCGACCGAGCGCGGCGCGCTCGAGCATGTACTCCTCGACCGGCCGCTCATCGCCAGCGCCGGGTTCGTAGCTCTCGAAGCGCTCAGCGAGCTCGTCGGCGTGGTCGAGGATCTCTTGGATCGTTCGGGGCATCGGGATCACCTCAGGAACTTCTGACGGGCGGGCATGGCGTGCACGATGAACTCGATTCCTTCACCGACCGCTACCCCAACTTCGAGCAGCCGGCCACTGATGTCGGCACCGACGAGCATCGTCAGGCCGTCGAGGTCGAAGACTCGTATGGGATGTCGGTAGGCGTGGAGCATGTCGTCATCGGGGATCCCGTGCCTTCGAGCGCTTGCCAGCACGACCGGATCCACCCCGTCAAGTTACCTTGATACGGGCACCTGCGCCACGAGCCCACCGGGGCACCTCTTCGGCGGCTCACGCCGGCATGCGGTCGGTCTCGTAGGCCCACATGGCGAGCTCGACTCGATTGCGGGCCCCGAGCTTGTTCATGAGGCTGGCGAGGTGGGTCTTCACGGTGCTGAGGCTGATGGAGAGCTCATCGGCGATCTCGGCGTTGGTGCGGCCGCGGGCGACGGTCACGAGCACCTCCTCTTCACGCTCGGTGAGAGGCTCGATCGGCTGTGCCGCTGGCTCCCTCGCTGACGCGCCGAGCTCGGAGAAGGTCGACAACAGCCGGGCCGTCACACTCGGAGCGATGAGCGCGTCGCCGCTGGCGGCAGAGCGCACGGCCTGAGCGAGCAGATCGGGTCCGGCGTCTTTGAGGAGGAACCCACGGGCGCCGGCCTTGAGCGCCCCGTGTACGTACTCGTCCAGGTCGAACGTCGTGATGACGACAACGGCGAGTGGGTCCGCGACGTCCGCTCCTGCGAGCCGGCGAGTGACCTCGATGCCATCGAGCTCGGGCATGCGGATGTCCAGGAGGCACACGTCGGGACGCAGCCTGCGAGCAAGGTCGAGCGCGTCGCGACCGTTGCTCGCCTCCCCCACGACCTCGATGCCGGCCTGGGCGTCGAGGATCATGCGCAGGCCGGTGCGCACGATGTCCTGGTCGTCGGCGATCAGCACCCGGATGGTCACGTCGTCACCGGTCGACGCGGGAGCGTCGCCGCGACGGTCCAGCCGCCGCCGGGGCGTGGGCCGGCGTCGAACGTGCCGCCGAGGAGCTTGGCCCGCTCGGCCATCCCGACGAGCCCGAAGCCCGGCGTCGAAGCGGCCGAGGCACTGCCGCCGTGTCCGCCACCGTGTCCGTCGTCGACGACGGTGATCCGCACCTGGTCGGCGCCTCCGTCGACCCGCACCCGCACCTCCGACGCCTGTCGAGCGTGGCGGAGGGCGTTGGTGACCGCTTCCTGGGCGAGGCGGAAGCAGGCGGCATCGACCGCGGGTCGGAGCTCATCGAGCTCGCCGGCCATCGTCACCACCACTCGGGGACCAGGTTCTCCGTCGTGCCGCTCGAGCCGGGTCAGGTCACGGATGCCTTGCTGCGGCCGCAGGTCCGCCTGATCACCTTGGCGCAGGGTGCCGACCATCGATCGCATCTCTTCGAGGGCACGGGCGGCTTCCTCCTCGATCACGCGCAGTGCCTCGGCGGCCGCTTCGGGGCGGGTGGCGGCCACGACCCGACCGGCCTGCGCCTGCACCGCGATGGCCGAGACGTGGTGGGCGACGGTGTCGTGGAGCTCGCGCGCCAGCTCCTCCCGCTCGCGCGACCGCAGCCCTGCCACCTCTTCGGCCCGCAGCTCGCCGGCGTAGCGGACGGCGAAGCCGATGGCGCACGAGAGGAGCAGCACGGCGGCACCGCCGACGAGGTCGCCGAGCGGAACGCCGCCGACGCCGGACAGGACCACCGGAACCGACATGACCAAGAGGCCGATGCCAACGTCTCGTCCAGACGCCCACCGCGTGAGCGCGTACGGCAGCACGAGCAGAAAGGCCGCAGTGTTGAGCCCCTCCCACTCCACGTCACGGAGGAGCGAGAGGGCCTCGACCGCGCCCACCGTCCCGAAGGAGAGCGCGACCACCGCGAGCGGCCGGCCCCGGCGCCCCGGCAACAGACAGGCGAGGCCGCCCGCCACCGCCAGCGACGCGCCGGCCCACACCAGCTGGTCGCGGGCAAACGCCTCGACGGTCGCCACCACCACCACGATGGCGACGAGCAACCAATCGCGCCGTGCCGGCCCGGGCGGATCAGCCACCCGTGGTTCCGCCCAGTAGGGACGGCTCTTGTGCAACGCCACGCCGCAAGCGTACGAGTCCCGGGGTTCGGGCGGATCGGCCGAAAGGACGATCTGCGAACCGGCCGATCAGACGATGGCGAAGTGGCCGGACTCCCGATGTGCAACCGCTGCGAGATCTCGAGGATGGCAGCCATGCCGACTTCGACGATCGACCACGGTCCTGTCACGCCACCACCCGTTGCCGAGCGGGACAGCGATCACCCCCCGCCCGGCAACGACTCCGTGCTCGGACGACTCGGCGGCTGGTGCTTCGACCACCGACGAGCGACCCTCGGTCTCTGGGCTGCGGTCCTCCTCGTCGTCTTCGCGGCCGCCGGGGCCGTCGGCCCAGCGTTCAGTAGTGGATCGGCGGTACCCGGCTCCGACAGCAACGCAGGCTTCGCCGTGCTCGAAGAGCACTTTCCCCAACTCGGCACCGGAGGTCACTCCGGGGCCATCGTGTTCCGGGCCGAGCAGGGCGTCGATGATCCTGCGGTCGTTGCCGCCATGGAGGACCTCTTCGCCACCGTCGACGACGGCTTCCCCGATCGGTCCGGGACCCCGAGAGCACCGGGTGCGACCGTCGTCTCGCCCTACTCGGGCCAGGGCCACGGCCAGATCGCCTCGACCGGCCCCTTGGCCGGCCAGCTGGCGTTCGCCCAGGTGAACCTGGCGGCCGACGTCGACGACACCGAGTCGGGCCGCATCGGCCAGCTGATCACCGAGGAGGCCCCGTCGATCGAGGGACTCGAGGTCCTGGCCGGCGGCCAGTACCTGGCATCGATCGATCCGCCCCAGACCGAGCTGATCGGCATCGCGTTCGCCGTCGTGGTGCTCATCGTCGCGTTCGGGTCTGTTCTGGCCATGGGCTTGCCCATCGCCGTCGCCCTGGGCGGGGTCGGGATCGGGATCGGATCGATCATGTTGCTGACCCGGGTGGCGACCGTCCCGGAGGACACGATGGTGCTCGGGATGATGGTCGGCCTCGGCGTCGGCATCGACTACGCGCTGTTCATCGTCACCCGCTACCGGGAAGCGGTCCACGCCGGGTCTCCCCCGCGTGACGCGATCGTGCTCGCCCTGAGCACCGCCGGTCGGGCCGTCGGCTTCGCAGGGGCCACGGTCGTCGTATCGATGCTCGGTCTGCTGCTGGTGGGCATCGGCATGCTCTCCGGCATGGGCATCGGCGTGTCGGTCACCGTGCTCGCCACCATGTTCACCTCGATGACACTGCTTCCCGCCTTGATCGCCATGACGGGCCAGCGGCTCGAGGTCACGCGGTGGCGTGGCCTGATCGCAGCCGCGGCGGTGGCCGTGGCCATCCTCGGGGTGGGCGTCGCCTCCACCCGGCTCACCGTCCTCGGCACGATCGTCGCCATCGGCACCGTGGCGATGAGCCGCTTCGTCCCGAAGCTGCGCGAGGAGGTGCCGCACCGGGCCCTCAAGCCGGTCGAGGCGACGTTGTCGCACCGATGGAGCCGCACCATCCAGCGTCGGCCGCAGCTCTGGGCGGCGGCCGCCGCCGTCACCCTCGTCGTGCTGGCCGCTCCGTTCCTGGGCATCCGCCTGGGCTGGACCGATGAAGGCAACTTCCCCGAGAAATCCGGCACCCACCGGGCCTACGACCTGCTCGCCGAGGGATTCGGCCCCGGCTTCAACGGCCCCTTGATCATCACCGCAACCACCGGACCCGAAACGGACGCCGAGAGCATCGACGATCTGCACGCAACCCTCGCAACGACCCCGGGCGTCGCCGCCGTCACGCCACCGGTCGCCGACGACCCGTCGGACCCGTCTGCGTACCTGATGACCCTGATCCCGACGTCGGCCCCACAGGACGAGGCGACCTCCGAGCTCGTGCGCACCCTCCGGCACGATGCGGTCACCACGGCGACCGCGGCTGGACTCGATGTCCACGTCACCGGCAGCGCCGCCACCAACATCGACGTCACCGCCTACCTGGGCAGACGGATGCCTGTGTTCTTCGCGGCAGTCCTCGGCATGTCGTTCCTCGTCCTCATGGTGGTGTTCCGCTCCGTGCTCGTCCCCCTGAAGGCCGTGCTCATGAACGTGCTCTCGATCGCCGCCACCTACGGCGTGGTCGTGGTGGTCTTCCAGTGGGGGTGGGGTGACGCGCTCCTCGGCATCGAGGGAGGGCCCATCAACCCGTTCATCCCGCTGATGCTCTTCGCCATCGTCTTCGGACTGTCGATGGACTACGAGGTCTTCATGCTCTCGCGCATCCGCGAGGAGTACGACCGCACGGGCGATGCATCGTCATCGGTGGCCGATGGCCTGGCCTCGACCGCCCGAGTCATCACCGCCGCCGCCGCGATCATGGTCGTGGTCTTCGGGTCGTTCGTGTTCGAGGACACCCGGGAGGTCAAGCTCTTCGGGTTGGGACTCGGCCTCGCCGTGCTCCTCGACGCCACCCTCGTCCGCATGGTCCTCGTACCGGCGACGATGGCGCTGCTGGGAGACCGGAACTGGTGGATGCCACCCTGGCTCGACCGGCTGCTACCACGCTTCACGATCGAATCGACGAACCCGGCCGCCCCGGCCCGCACGACCCAGGTGGAGCCAGGATGAAGGCGAGGACCGCGAGGCTCCATCTCGCTCCCGAACCGATGCCTCTGGGAAGTCTGCGGGTCGTCGTGTCAGTCGACTGGGCTTGCAGCGGCTTGGAAGTGGCGCTGCAAGCGGCGGTGACGCCGCCGAAACGTCTTGGTGATGCCGGCCCGCATCACTGCATCCATGGCCCTCCCCCGAGACTCGATCGTCAACCTGTCGGCGAGCACCGTGGAGCCACCCGCGCCGATGGTGGCTACTCGCTCGTGACGCGAAGTCCCGGTGAGCCAGCTCGTCGAGGTCTCTACGAAGCGCCCTTCGGCCAACACCTCCAACTGCATCGATCGGCGCGCGATCGGCACCAGACCGAACAACAAGAACCACGTGCGAAACGGTGGGAGCATTCCGGGACCCGGCGCAGTCAGGCGATCCTCGAACGCAGGACGCGTCATCTTCGCGAACGGCCACAGCTCGTCGTTCGCGCCGCTGACGCGAACGACTCGATCCCACACGAGGGCGAGCGGAGCCTCCAGCTCGGAGACGAACTCGACTTCGATCGGCACCTCCCAAGAATGCTCCACGGCAAGGCCGTAAGCCACGCCCGGCTTCAGAGGCCGGACAACTGCTGCCAGAAGCAGCCCGTCCACGCCCCGGACGTGCCGGTCGAGGGCGGCACCGGCAAGGCTGTCGGGCCATCAGCAAGGACCTGGTCGACGCGTGACGACCGTCGTGACGTGTTCACCTGCAGCGGCTGGGGCTGGGGACTCCCGTCACCCGCTCCACTCGACGGCCCGGCCGAGCGATCAGCGGACAGGCGCAGGGGCGACCCGTGGGCGGGTCAGCGGGGGGCCACGAACAGGCTCTGGGTGGCGCGACCGAACTGGCCCGTGCGGTCCCACAGCGACGCCTCGGCCACCGACCCGGCGCCGGGGTGCTGCCAGGTCTGGGCGTCGTTGGCCACCCACTCCCCCTCCGGGCGGCGGTGCAGGTACACGGTGAGGTCGGGGTTGATGAACAGGTGGGTCTCGATCGGCACGACGCTCGAGATGCCGTTGCCGAAGTCGGCGGCCATCAGCGCGGTGCTGAGGGGGTCGACGGGTTCGTCGTCCACGAGCGGGGCGCGGAGCTTGAACCAGTACGTGGCCGGGCCGCGACGGGTGGAGATGCCGCTCACG
>DAIMFV010000129.1:0-9526 GCA_036724365.1 Acidimicrobiales bacterium
CGATGTACCCGGAGGGCACCCCGATGCGCATCCTCTGCGAGCACGATCCGCTCGTCGACGGGTGACCGGGCCCGCCCGCCACGCCGCTCCCGCCCACCTCGAGGATCCGCCGTGAGCAACCACTTCTGCACCGAGTGCGGCGCACCGCTCGCCCCGGACACCCACTTCTGTCCGTCGTGCGGGCACCCGCAGACGCCGGCCCACGGCGCCGACACGGTGGCCCCGACCCCCGCGGCCTCGACGCCGCCGCCGGCCCCGACCGCTCCGACGGTTCACGCGCGGCCGCCCGAACCGGGCGGCCGGGGCACGCCCGGCGGCCGCAACCGGACCCTGCTGATCGCCGGGATCGCCGCCGTGGTCCTGCTGGTGGCTGTGGGCGCCGTACTCGTGCTGACCGGCGACGACGAGGCCTCCGCCGACGTGCTGCTCGAACCGGTGGGGGTGGAGGTGCCCGATCCGTTCACCGCCACCGTCGCCATCGGTGAGGAGGCCCTGGATCCCACGGCGGCCACCAGCACCGCACCGGGCACCACCGGCACCACCACCGCCGACGGGTCGACCAGCACCACCACCCGGGCCCCGTCACCGGGGGCCGGGGGCGGCGCCGTGGTCGGCTCGGCCCCCGGGCTCTACGGCGGCACGCAGGACCAGACGTCGTGCGACCCCGAGAAGCTGGTCAACTTCCTCGAGTCCGACCCCGACAAGGCCGCAGCCTGGGCCCAGGTCCAGGGCATCGAACCGGGCGGCATCCGGGCGTTCGTGGCCGGGCTCACCCCGGTGCTGCTGCGCCGGGACACCCGCGTGCTCAACCACGGCTACCGGGACGGCCGCCCCCCCCCCCCCCCCGCCGTGCTCCAGGCCGGCACCGCCGTCCTGGTCGACGACTTCGGCATCCCCCGCGTGAAGTGCGCCTGTGGCAACCCGCTCGACGAGCCGCCACCGGTCACCACCGCCACCACCTACACCGGCACCCGCTGGCGCGGGTTCGACCCGGCCGGGGTGGTGGTGGTCCGGGCCGACGTCCGGGTCGACGTGTTCGTCCTGGTCGACGTGCGCACCGGCAACCCGTTCCGGCGGCCCACCGCCACCAAGGGCGGTGACGACACCCCGGCCTCGGCGTCCACCACCACGACCACGACGTCCACCACCACGACCACCGCGCCGGCCGCATCGGAGGGCACCGCCGCGCCGGTGCTGTTCGAGATCGCCAGCATCGCCGCCGTGACCAACGGTCCGACCGCGCCATCGGTGGCCGATCTGCCCGCCGCCCGGATCACCGCCATCGTGACGTACCACTGGAACAACGCCCAGGGCGCCACCCCGGGCACCGTCGCCCTCCAGGGGGCCGACGGCACGATGTACGGACCGTTCCCCACCGTCGGTTCGCCCGGCCAGGGCGGAGTCCCCAACGCCTACTGGACCGCCACCGTCGACGTGACCCTCCCGGCCGGCCGCTACACGGTGATCGACTCCGACCCGGGCACGTGGGCCTGGGCTCCCGACACCGGCGGCCGGGGCATGGTGCGGATCCACGGCGTGGCCACCACCACCCCGGCCCCGACCACCACCCGGCCCACCCCCACCACCGCCGCCCCCGACGACGCCGACCGCAGCCAGGAGGCGATCGACGCGGTGGAGGGGGCGCTGTGCCCCACCCCCGGGGTCGAGGACTGGCGGCAGTACATCACCGGGTTCACCGCCACCGAGACCGACTTCCTCCTGTACCGGGTGGAGGTCCGCATCGAACTGGACTCCGGGGGCTGGACGGCCCTGTTCGACGTGGACTTCGCCACCGAGGGCGGCCCCGAGATCCGTCCGGTGAACGACGAATCGTCCGACCTCATCTGCTGACGGTCCCGGCACTCGCCGTGGGGCGGCCCAGGTCGTCGTTGTCGATGACCACCGTGGCCCGCTGCTCTGGCTGCACGTCGTCGGCGTACTGCGACCATCCGACCCGGTAGCGGGGCCAGCGGGCGCCGGCGAGCCGCCGATCGATCTCTGCCGCCCGGCCGGTGGCCTCGGTGGGCAGACCACCCTCGAGGTAGGCCAGCCACCGTTCGTCGCAGCGACGGTCCGCGTTGAGGAAGACGCTGACGTGCCACCAGTCCGCCAACCCCGGCCGCTGCACGAACAGGCCGTCGAAGACCAGCACCGACCGGGCGGGCACCGTCGCCCGTAGCTCACGAGGCTGGTCGGACGGCTCGTCGAACGCCCCCACGAGCACGTCGTCGACTCCCGAGCGAAACGGCCGCAGCAGTCCATCGACGATGGAACCGAGTTGGTGCGAGTCCTCGTAGTAGCCCTGCGGCGAGGCCGGGCCGCGGGCGAGGCGCTCGCCACGGGGGCGGTGGAACAGGTCGGTGGTCGAACGCACCACGTCGATGCCCTGCCCCACCAGCACGGCGGCCAGCTCATCGGCGAACGTCGACTTGCCCGCACCCGACCGACCGTCGACCCCCACCAGGACCCGGTCTGTCGGGCAGGAGCCCACCACGCCCGCAACGTGCTCGAGCACCGCCGTGCGCTGGGGCGTCACGATCGGATCAGGGTTGCCATCCAGTCCCACCGGCATGCGCCCATCCTGGCCCAGCCGAGCCGGGGCCGCCCCGTAGCCTCGGTCCCATGAGCACTCCGCCAGCCCGGCGACGCGATTCGGGGATCCTGTCGGACCCGATCGACCTGGACGGGCCCGCCCGGCCCCGGCGCCAGCACCCGGTGGTGGCGGCCCGGCCCGGGCTGGTGGTCAAGCAGCGGGGCACGCCCGTGAGCGGCACCGTGCTGGGCATCGTCAACGGCGTGCTGCAGGTGCGGGACCGTCAGGGCTTCGAGCACCGCATGGCCCTGCTGCCGGGCGGGTTCGAGGTCGACGGCCAGGTGGTCACCCTGGTCGTGCCCCGGGGTCCGGCTCCGGGCGCCGGGCCGGCGGCCGCTCCGGCCCGCACCGCGTCGGGCTCGATCGCGGTGCCGAAGGCGCCCGCCCGGGTGGCCCGGGCCGGCCGGATCCTGGTGGAGGGCGTGCACGACGCCGAGCTGGTGGAGAAGGTCTGGGGCGACGACCTGCGGGTGGAGGGCGTGGTGGTGGAGCGCCTCGACGGTGCCGACCACCTCGACCAGGTCATCCGGGGCTTCGGGCCCCGACCGGGCCGGCGCCTCGGCATCCTGCTCGACCACCTGGTCGACGGGTCCAAGGAGGCCCGGCTCGCCGCCGGGGTGGCCAGCCCCGACGTGTTGGTCACCGGCCACCCCTACGTGGACGTGTGGCAGGCGGTGAAGCCGTCGGTGCTCGGCCTGGCCGCCTGGCCGGAGGTGCCCCGCGGCGAGCCGTGGAAGGAGGGGGTGCTGGCCCGGGTCGGCTACCCGGGCGAACCGTGGCAGTTCTGGAAGCAGCTCCTGGGCAAGGTGTCGAGCTGGACCGACCTCGAACCCCCGCTGATCGGCGCGGTGGAGCAGCTCATCGACTTCGTCACCGAGCCGCCGGCCGGCTGACCGACCCGGGCTGGTCGGGCTGGTCGGGCTGGTCGTCGAGGGCGGCGAAGCGGGCCGGGCGGACCAGGCGCACCACCAGGAGCGCCGCCACCATCACCACCCCGGACGAGGCCGTCACCACGCCCAGGCCCACCCGGTCCGCCACCGGCCCCTGGAGGGTGGCCCCGATCGGATACACCACGCCCAGGGCCAGGAAGTAGAAGCTCAGGACCCGGGCCCGCAGCGCCGTCGGAGCCCGGAGCTGCACCACGGTGCCGATGCCCGACAGCACCGACATGTAGGCCGCA
Organism: Acidimicrobiales bacterium; assembly: GCA_036724365.1. Lineage (GTDB taxonomy): Bacteria > Actinomycetota > Acidimicrobiia > Acidimicrobiales > Iamiaceae > Aquihabitans. The sequence continues at coordinate 3,774 of DAIMFV010000129.1, forward strand.
CCCACCCCCACGATGGCGATCGTGGCCACCAGCGGCGAGGGCGCCAACCCGTAGGCCACCAGCAGCACGGCCAGGGCGCCGAGCCCCGCCAGCAACATGCGGTAGCGGCCGAACCGCTCGGCCAGCACCGGCAGGGCCAGGGCCCCCAGCACGGCGCCGATGCCCTGCGCGGTCACCAGCCGGGCGGTGAGGCCGGCGTCGCCGTCGAAGTGCACCCGGGCCATGGCCGGTACCAGGGCGATGAACGGCGAGGCGGTCAGCGCCACGATCGAGATGAGGACGATGGCCGACCGCACCCCGGGCACCGCCCAGGCGGTGGTGGCGCCCACCTTGATCCGGGTCCACAGCGGATCGTCGTCGGTCGGCGGCACCGTGGGCGGGAGGCGCAGGGCCCGCAGGGCCAGCAGCATCACCGCGAACGAGGCCGCGTTCACGGCGAAGGCGGTGGCGTAGGAGCCGAGAGCGATGGCGGCGCCGGCCAGGGCCGGGCCCACGACCCGACCCAGGTTCCACTGGGCCTGGCTGAGCGACATCCCGGCCAGGAGGTCCTCTGGGGGCACCAGGTCGGGGAGCATGGCCGAGTAGGCGGGGAACCCCAGGCCCGCCACGCAGCCGGCCACGAACACCACCACCGCCAGCAACCCGGGCGACACGCGGTCGGCCGCGGCCAGGGCGGCCAGCACCGCGGCGGCCAGCATCTGCACCGACGTCATGGCGACCAGCAGGCGCCGGCGATCGAGGCGGTCGGCCAGCGCCCCGCCGATGGGGCCGAGCAGGCCCATGGGGAGGAAGCCGGCCGCCGCCACCAGCGCCGTCCACCCGGCCTGGTCGGTGCGCACCGCCACCAGGTCGCCCACCGCGACGGTCTCCATCCAGGTGCCGACGTTGGAGATCAGCCCCGCCCACCACACCAGGGCGTAGTTGCGGTGACCGAGCGGGGCGAGCGATGCCCGCCACCCCCGGCGCTCGGGGGCGCTCACCAGACCCGGGTGGCCACACCCGCGGCCAGCGTGGCCCCCAGCTCGGCCGCGGCGTCGAGGTCGGCGGCCGTGACGTCGCCGACGCACTGCAGCGGCGGGAGGACCTGGCGCCAGCGCAACCCGATGAGGATCCGCTCCAGATCGCGCCCGGCACCGGACGGGTCGGTGGCTCCCTTCACGATCGCGGTCCACGGCATGCCGGGGCAGAGGTCGGGCACCTCGTCGAACCAGGGGTAGATCCGCTCCAACAGGTCTCGGGTGAGGCCGGCGAGGCCCCCGAACCGGGCCGGCGTGGCGATCAGCACGGCGTCGGCCGCCACCACGTGGTCCACGGTCGCCTCGGTCACGTCGAGCGCCACCACCCGGAAGCCGGGCTCGCCGAGCTCGTGGACCGCCGTGCGTGCCCCGCGCCCCGCGGCGTCGGCCAGTCGGGCCGTGGACCCGGTGCGCGAGTGCGACAGCACCAATAGGGACTTGAGCGGATTGGTCCCCGTCGTCGCGTCGATGTGGTTTGGACCTCGGCTGGCGCCTCGGTTTACCCATCGTGCTTGTCTGGTCGGCTCGCCTATCGGCTCGCCTCCTAAGGTGCCGGCCCCGGCCCCCATCAGCTCATCCCCCCCCCGGTCGAGCGCGGCTGACGGGCCGGAACCAGCCCCGCCGCGCTGGCAGCCGCGGCGGCCTCCCGGGCCGCCCGTCGATCGGGCCAGTCGCCCAGGGGCGGCACCGACGCCATGCGGCGGACCACCAGTCGCCGGGCCACCATGCCCGCCGCCATCCCGGCCACCACCAGCCACGTGGCCGCCGAGACCAGGTCCGACACCGTGCTGCGCACCACCAGGGCGGTGACCGCGTAGGCGGCCACCACCGCCACGGCCTGGTTGACCGCCACCCGGTGCGGGTCGTAGCGCAGCGAGGCCCGACCCTCCTCGGGACGGGATGCGCCGGACGGGGGCCGGCCGGCCACGCTGATCCGGGTGTGGCCGGCGCCTCCCACTTCGAGCGGACGCTCCGGTGCCGGCGCGGCCAGGCCGGCGGCCACGGTGAGGGCGTCGGACCAGGGTGTGGCCGATCGGGCCCCGGAGGAGCCCGACCGAGGTGCTGCGGATGCCACGGCCAGCCCCGCGGGCGAGGCCAGGATGCACAGCCCGTTGCGGGGATCGGGACCGTGCAGCCCCACCAGCACCCCGTCGCTCGGGGCCGGGCCCCGGTCGTCCACGCCGTCGGTGGCCACCAGCCGGGCCCCGCTGGGCAACCACGCCAGCGCCGTGCCCGCCAGTTCGAGGTACAGGGCCGGGCGGCCGTCGGCGGGAGCGACCAGCACCCCCCACGCGGCCGGGCGGAACGGCCGCCGCAGCCACACCGGGGTGACCGACACCGCCCGGGCGGGACGGGCGAGCAGCTGCTTGCGGTAGCGCCACCGGTGCCGGGCGAGGAGACCCGGGACGGTGCCCGCCAGACCGACCAGCACCAGCGCGGTGAGCGCGGGTGGCACCGATCGCGGCTCGCGGAGCATGAGCTGGCACCGGCAGTCGCCCACCAGCCGGGCCTGGATGCGGGTGCCCAGCTCGTCGGAGGAAGCCCGGGACAGGCCGGCGCGCGACACCGTCCAGCTCCGGGTGCTCTGGTACTCGGTCACCTCGGCGGTGTCGCCGTCGAGGTGGCGGGTGACGATCACCAGCACCGGGCTGCCGGCGTCCCAATCGCCACCGCTGGTGCCCACCCGGCCGCCGACCCACACGATGAGGCCGAGGCACACCACGAGCAGGACGGCCAGCAGGAGCTGGGACCCTCCGGGGCGGGCGGTCACGATCCGGCGCGGCCACCGGGACGGGTCCTCGGCCGGCGCCGGACCGGAGGGGCCGGTGTTCCACCCATCGGGAAGCGCCCCGGGCTCACCGGCCTTCTCACCGGCCATGGGCGTCGCCCGAGTCGAAGTCGCCAGCGCCGAGGCGGACCTTGCGCAGGAGTCGGTGCAGACGGGCGGCGTCGGCGTCGGAGAGCTCGGCCAGCCCCACCCGGGCGTCGACCACGGCGCGGGTGGCGGCGTCGATGATGGACCGGCCCGCGGGGGTGAGGACGGCGAGCGTGGTCCGGCGATCGGAGGGGTGGGCCTCGCGGACCACGTAGCCCTGGTGCTCCAGCCGGTCGACCAGGTTGGTGACGCTGGCCTGGTGGAGCATGAGCCGGTCCCCCATCTTGCCCAGGGGCAGCCGACCCTCCCGACTGAAGTGGAGCAGCACGAGCACCTCGTAGCGGGCGAAGGTGAGGTCCCAGGGCCGGAGGGCGTCGTCGACCCGGGAGAGCACGATCTGTTGGACCCGCATGATCGAGGTGGCGGCCTGCATGGCTTCCACCTCGTTCCACCGCAGTTCCCACTGGCGGCCGGCCTCCTCGATGGGATCGAACGGCAGCGGTCGGCGCATGGCGCGCAGGTTACCCGTCACCTCGGGATGGTCGGTCGACAAATAGTTTGAACCCCAAGTATTCTGGAGCCCGTGAGCGATCCCCGCACCCCCACCCCGGACACCCCGGTCGAGGCCACCACCGCCCCGACCCTCCACCGCCCGGTGCACCCGGTGCGCTTCGTCACCGCCGCCAGCCTGTTCGACGGCCACGACGCCTCGATCAACATCATGCGGAGGATCCTCCAGAGCCAGGGCGTCGAGGTGATCCACCTGGGCCACAACCGGTCGGTCGACGAGGTGGTCGACGCAGCCGTGCAGGAAGACGTGCAGGGCGTGGCGGTCAGCTCCTACCAGGGCGGTCACAACGAGTACTTCCGATACCTGGTCGATCGGCTGCGGGCCCGGGGCGCGGGCCACGTCCAGGTGTTCGGCGGCGGTGGCGGCGTCATCATCCCGAGCGAGATCGCCGCCCTGCAGGCCTACGGCGTCGCCCGCATCTTCTCGCCCCACGACGGCCAGGCGCTGGGCCTCCCGGCCATGGTGAACGAGTTGGTGGCGGCGTGCGACGTGGACCTGGCCGACCGACTCCCCGCCGACCTCGATGCGCTGCTGAGCGGCGACCACACCACCCTGGCCCGGGTGATCACGGGCATCGAGGCCGGTCGCCTGCCCGAGCACCAGCTCGCCGAGCTGCGCGCCGCGGCCGCCCGCCGACGAGTGCCGGTGTTCGGGATCACCGGCACGGGAGGATCGGGCAAGTCATCGCTCACCGACGAGCTGATCCGGCGGTTCCGGTTGGACCACGAGGACAAGCTCTCCATCGCCGTGATCGCGGTGGACCCCACCCGCCGCCGGGGCGGCGGCGCCCTCCTCGGTGACCGCATCCGGATGAACGCCCTGGACCCGTCTGATCGGGGCGGCGCGGTCTACTTCCGGTCGCTGGCCACCCGCACCGCCACCACCGTGCCGCCCGGCATCGACGACATCGTGGCGGCCACCAAGGCCGCCGGTGCCGACCTGGTGATCGTGGAGACACCGGGCATCGGCCAGGGCGACGCCGCCGTGGTGGACCACGTCGACCGGTCGCTCTACGTGATGACCCCCGAGTTCGGCGCCGCCAGCCAACTCGAGAAGATCGACATGCTCGACCACGCCGACGTGGTGGCCATCAACAAGTTCGACCGTCGGGGTGGTGCCGACGCCCTCCGGGACGTCCGCCGGCAACTGGTCCGCAACCGCGAGGACTTCTCGGTGGGCCCCGAGGACATGCCGGTCTTCGGCACCGTGGCATCCCGGTTCAACGACGACGGCGTCACCGCCCTCTACCAGTGCGTGCGCGACCTGCTCGCCGACCACGGCCTCCCCCGGCCGGCGGGTGGCGGAGCCCTCGTGCCCGTCACGGTGAAGGAGTCCTCGGCCGACACCGCGGTGGTGCCCGCCGGGCGCACCCGCTACCTGGCCGAGGTGGCCGAGTCCGTGCGCCACCACCACCAGAAGGTGGCCACCCAGGCCACGGTGGCCCGCGAGCTGCAGCAGGTCCGGGCCGGCCACGCCCTGGGGGAGGCGGCTGCACCGGAGGATCCAACGGCCGCCCGTCACGCGCTCGACGCCCTGGCTCACGACCTGGAGCACCGCCTCGACCCCGAAGCCCGGGAGCTGCTCGCCGACTGGCCGGCCACCGTGGCCGCCTACTCCGGCGACGCCCACGTGGTCACGGTGCGAGACCGTGAGGTGCGCACCGACCTGCGCAAGACCTCGCTGTCGGGCACCGCGGTGCCCCGGGTGGCGCTCCCCCGCCTCCACGACCACGGCGACCTGCTGCGGTTCCTGTGGGAGGAGAACCTGCCCGGCCGGTTCCCCTTCACCGCCGGCGTGTTCCCGTTCAAGCGCGCCAACGAGCGCCCGGCCCGCATGTTCGCCGGCGAGGGCGACGCCTTCCGCACCAACCGGCGCTTCCACCTGCTCTCCGCCGGTCAGCCCGCCACCCGGCTGTCCACCGCCTTCGACTCGGTCACCCTCTACGGCTTCGACCCCGACGAGCGGCCCGACATCTACGGCAAGGTCGGCAACGCCGGCGTGTCCATCGCCACCCTCGACGACATGAAGGTGCTGTTCGACGGGTTCGACCTGTGCGACCCCACCACGTCGGTCTCCATGACCATCAACGGACCGGCCCCCACGATCCTCGCCATGTTCCTCAACACGGCGGTCGACCAGCGCCTCGACGCCTTCGAAGCAGCCGAGGGTCGCGCCCCCACCACCGACGAGGCCGCGCAGATCCGGGCCTGGGTGCTGGCCAACGTGCGCGGCACCGTGCAGGCCGACATCCTCAAGGAGGACCAGGGCCAGAACACCTGCATCTTCTCCA